>CAZTHA010000107.1:0-11927 GCA_964613435.1 uncultured bacterium | reverse complement strand
GGCGGGGGAGGCGACCCGGTCGAGGGTGGCGTCACCACCGTCGTCGGCTGGAAGTGGGGGAGCAACACGGTGCTGAACTTCGATCCGGCCAAGGACAAGTTGGACTTCGTCTGGATGCAGCCGGGCAACTTCACCGTCACCGAGAATAACGAATGTGCGGGCTCCATTTTTTACGACCGCGTGTTGTTGCTGGGCAATCCCCAGCCCGACTGAAAGTCCCTGGCCAAGAGATCCGGTGGCAACATCGACGAAGGGAAGAATCGGCATTGGATGCCCTTCAATACGGGAACCCATTTTTCTCAGGGTAAAAACTTCTTCTTCTTTAAGGTAGCCAGCTTCGCACCATGCGGCGTAAAGAGCCGGGGCAGCGTGGCCCTTGGAAAGTACCAGACGGTCATTTGCATGAGATCCGGGTTTGCTTGGGTCATAGCGCATGACCTTGAAAAAAAGTGCTGACATAATTTCAGCTATTGAACAACAGGAAGTCGGGTGCCCCGAACCAGCTTGAGCTGTGGTTTTTAGAGATAGCCACCTGATGCGGGCTGCTCGGTGCTTCAATTCTTTAATAAGCGACAAATCGTAGGACATATTCCCTCCTGAAAAAGTTTCTTTGTTTAAAGCACTATATCTTTAAACAAAACCGGAGGTCTAGTCAACTTAAAACAATTTGCGGCGAATTTACTGCAAACTTGGTCGACTTTGCATGCCGAGTTTTATTTTCTTTCTTGGTCGGCGCTCCCCAGAATCCCTCTGACTCGAATCCCAGTTTTCGATATCGGACAAAACAGGCTTTATGCCAGACTTGCAGATGAGCAACTCTGGAATCTTGGGCAAAGCAATATACGCGACCAGAAGTGATGACCAGGTCAGGAAAGAAGAGGTTGCCTGAGTGTGGTCAACCGAAATTCCGGTGGTCAGATTGATGAAAGAGGCAAACCAGATCGATGGCAGGAGATTGCGGAGTATCGTCGCTAGAAGGGTTGGCATTAGTAGACGGGTATTACTTTCGTCGCTTTTAAGAAGCCCTGCAGCGATCATGTCAATGGTGCGCTGTGGAAAATTGATGTACAGTCTTGTCCAGAAACTGAAATCAGCCGCGGAAGTACCGGCAAGGGAGACTTTTATGCCGGCCGGAATGTTGTTGTGCAGAGATTTCTTTCGTGAGTAATAAATGGCAATGATACTGGCGCAAACCTGCGTTGCAACAACTATTGAAAAGGACATGGCGAAGCCAAGAATAAGATAAAGCGGTGGGAAAATGATGAAGGTCGGGCATCCAAGTAAAAGTAGCCCGGTGACAATCATGAAATAAACCGGTATCAGATACAGGGGAAGAAATTCCGCGTGGACAGAAAGTTGGGTAAAAAACTGCTTAAGTTCATGCTTTCCCTGGGTTTCGGGATAAAGGCGAAACAGGAAGGCGACAAGCAGGAGGCATATCATTGCCCCAATGGCAAAGAAAACCCATCTGGCGATTATCTGTTTCTTATAGGTCCACATGATGAGATGAAAATGTATCGATTAAATGACTCTGCGCAAGGAAAAAATTTATTTAATTTTTGCCGGCAAAGCAAAAATTTGCCTGTTGTTAATCTGAATTATTTGTGATACTGTGATATTGGATAAATCCTTCCGGACGTCAGTAGAAATATTCAGGAAGAATTTTAAGTCTCCAGGGAGCTTAAATACTAGTTATGTCAGAAGAATTCTCTCTAACGCATCAGGTTGATGGTTCTGTTCTGATCATTAGAACCAATGGATACTTGAATGATCTGGGTGCCGAGCAGGTCGATGAAATCTGTTCTGATAACCTTGAAAAGGGAATAAACAAGATCGTAATCAATCTTGAGCAGTCCCCCTTGATTAACAGTATCGGTATTTCAATTCTTATTGGGGTAATTGAGGCTATCGAGGAATCTGAAGGAGCACTGGCCTTCACCAATCTCACGCCTACTAACCGCAAAACCTTTGAAATGATGGGTCTTCTACAGTTTGCAGAACCTTTTGACACTGAACAGGAAGCAGTAAACAAATTTAAGGGTTGATAGGCTTTTATGTCTGAACAGCTAACTGCTCTCGAACAGAAAATGCAGCAGCAGGTGCTGCGCTATGAGTATGTTTTAGAGGCATTGAGTGACATTGGCGACGAGCTCTGTCGCGTTTCAAGTTTTGACGCCCAGTTGAAGTCGTTACTACACCTCCTTCTCGGCACCTTGGGTGTACGCAAGGGAGGAATTTTTCTTTTCGACAAATACGAGAATCGCGTTTCGATGCGCTGCTCCTGGAAATTGTGTCTCAAGTCCGGAGATTACGAGCTTTCACAAGATGAAATCGTCGCGATTGAAAAAGATTCCGACGAAATAACCTACCGGGTTGCCGGTTTTAATTATCTTCGTTCGATTTTGGATCTTTTCGCCGAAGATAACCTTGACTGCATCAGTATTTTGAAGGTGCGTGAGAAGCTTATCGGTTTTCTTGTCGTTGGCCATAAACTCAAAGAAGTTCCTCTCGCCGACAAGGAAATGACTTTTTTAAAGACTCTTTCACGCAATATTTCCGTTGCAATAAACAATTTTCTACTGTTATCGGAGCTTCGCGAAGCCAATGTCAGACTCGATGAAAAGATCCAGGAAGTCAGCATTCTTTATCAGGCTTCGCAGATGATCTCTTCTGAGCTACAGCTTCAGGCCCTTCTCGACATGGCTATGAGCGCAATTTCAGAAATCACTGAAATTGAACGGGGATCGACCTGGCTTTTTGATGAAGAGCATAAAAGCTTCAGCCTGATGAGCCACCTCGGCGATGCCAGCAAATTGCCTGACAGCATCAACATGGAAGATTCAAAAACCCTGGCCTATTCCTATGAAAAGAAAGATTATTTTTCTTACCAGCAGGGTGATCAGGCGCAATTTGAATTGATTCGCGCCGACGAAAAGCTTTTTGGCACTTCTTTCATCGTCGTTCCTATTGTCCACCAGGGCGAATTCCTTGGCTTGGTGCACCTGTGTGGCAGTCCGGAAGGTGCGGGCTTCACCGAACGAGACGTAAGATTGATCAAGGTTTTTGCGGTCCAGCTTGGCGCAGCAGTTAAGAATGCCCAGCTCTATGAGCAGGCAATCACCGATGGCATGACCAAGCTTTATCTGCACCGTTATTTTAAACAGCGTCTTTACGACGAACTCAAGCGTGCTGCAAGATTCAAACGCAATCTTGCCCTGATCATGGTCGACATAGACCACTTCAAGAGTTTGAACGACAATTATGGTCACCAGACCGGAGATGAAGTGTTGAAGCATGTTGCGGCTATATTGCGCCGGGCAGTGAGAACTCACGATTTGCCGGTACGCTACGGCGGTGAAGAATTTGCTCTTGTATTGCCTGAGACCGAATTCGGCGGCGCGATTGCCGTGGCCGAAAGAGTTAGAAAATCTATTGAAACCGACTACCTGGAAGTTTCAGGAGTGGTTTTAAAAATAACCGCCAGTTTTGGCGTGGCAATCTTCCCCGATTGTGCTGATGACATGGATTCTTTGATCAAGGCTGCTGACGTCGCCATGTATTGGTCAAAAGAACACGGAAGAAATCAGGTTACTGCCGCTCCAAGTAAATTTTCCCGAGAGGCAGACGTTTAAGATACTGGTCTGGCCAGCTTTTTTAGCAGCATAATCTTACTGCGGCTGGGAGTCATTTCGTTTTTGAGAATCTGCCAGCCAAAATCAGTAAGTTGAGCGAGCTCACATTCGTCATAGGGCCTGACCAGCATTCCCTTGCTTGGTCCTTTGCTGAAAAACAATGAACCGTCATCTTTGTTGATGACCGACGGGTCTGAAAGGGCTTCGCTGAAGGTATCCATAGTCAGAAGCAAAACACCCTCAGGTTTCAATACACGCAGACATTCGTTTATTGCCTTGCGAAAGCCTTCCTGGTCAAGGTGATCGAACAGGTGGTGGGCAAGAATCCCGTCGATAGAATCGGCCATGAAGGGTAGTTGGCGGGCATCGCCCGACAATATAATACCTTTGAGACTTTCTTCAAAAAAATTGTTTTTCATTACGCTGGTAGCCTTGAAAGAAAGGTCAAGGCCGATAATGTTGAAGCCAACCTGACTCAAATAAAGACTATTTCTGCCCTCGCCACAGCCCAGATCAAGAATTACCCCGTTTCTGGGAACCTGAGTGAAAAGGTGCTGTACCAGCTTGGCTGAAGGCGCGATCATGCCATGGTATTTGAGAAATCGAGACCAGGTTTTATCCCAGTAACTTCTCGCCTGGTGCTCAATCTGGTTTTCCATTTTTTCAGCTCCCTGTAAATTCTATTGAAACCGCAGTAATATCATCATGTTGTCCGGCATTTTTCGAAAACTCGTTCAGAACTTTTTCCAGGTCCTGGGCTGGGTTCGCCGATCTTGGCCGGGCCAGATATTTTCTTAGCCTGGTAAGTCCGAATTCTTCTTCGAGGGCGTTTCTCGCTTCGGTGACTCCGTCAGTGTACATAAACAGCTGATCACCTTTTTTCATCCTAAAACGAATCGCTTCGTATTCGTAGGTGTCGATAATGCCGAGAGGCATACAACTGACGTTTTTCTCGTGCAAAGAAAGATCATGCCCACGTCCGGAAACGACAAAGGCCGGGTTGTGACCGGCGCTGGACAATTCCACTTCACCTGTCTCTGAATTAATTATAACGTACATTGCAGTAATAAAGCGATCTGGTGTGATGTTTTTTGCTATAACCTTGTTTGCCTTGGTCAAGACCTCATCAGCAGTGGTTTTATCCAGGTCCATATTTGAAAGAGTTGTTTTGAACACAGTCATAATGATTGCGGCCGGCACATTTTTGCCTGAGGCATCGGCAATAACCACGCCAATTCGTGAAGGGCCAAGCACGAAAAAGTCGTAAAAGTCGCCGCCAACCTCGGCTGCCGATTTCCAAAGTTTGGTAATTTTAAGATTCTTAACCTCCGGAATCTTTTGTGGAAGCAGGTTGTCCTGGATTTCCTTGGCCATATTGAGTTGCTCGTCGAGATTGCGCTTGGCATCACGTTCCTGCAAAAGACTGTCGGTTTCAATAATCGAAGCAAGCTGACTGGCAATAATCTGGATAAAGAAAATGTCCTGCCATGAAAGCCTGGTTTCAGGGTCGAGAAAATAGACGAACAATAGACCAAGTTTTGGCTGGTCCTCATCGGGGTCTTCCTGGGGTAAAAGCAATGGTTCTGTGAAAATGCTGCCCTTCAAGCCCTTTTCATGGGTCGAATCCTGCAAAATCGGCAGATCAGAGAGCTTTTGCAGGGTGAATTGATCCTGAAAAAAGCTGTTGTCTTCGTTGGCGGTTTTTATGCCTGAGTTTTGCTCGAAAAAATGTCCGGTCAGACTTTTGTCGGCAGGAATCAATTCTTCATTTGATAATGAAGGGTCGAAGATGTTCCAGCCTACCGAATCGCAGTATGTTTTATATTCTTTTTCGTTTTTGATGAAACGCTCTGAAAACTCCGGGTCGCCAAGACGGGTGAAATAGCGGCCATCTTTTGATCTGACCATAACCTTGAGCAGATCTATTTTCGGGCATTTGCCGATCAGCTGAGCAAGTATGAAATCAATCGCTTTTTCAAGCCTTTCGGCGGGGCGGTCGATTCTTTGTTGTGTCTGATGAAGTTCGCGATAGACATGGGCAAGACTGTGAATCGACTGAAGGTAACTGCGGTTAATATCCGCCTGTTGATTGAGTTTTTGTCCCATCATGACGAATGCAGAGGCAAGACTGTCGATTTCTTCTGTTCCCGAAGATGCGATTGGCTCGATATCGCTGCCCAGCTTGAAATTATCGAGCTGGCGGTTGAGCTCTTTCAATGGCCCGCCAATCTTACTGGGAATGGAAAAATACAGGTAAATACCGGCCAGAAAAACAAGAACCAGAAAAGCGAGAATTATCCGATGATTATTGGTGGCATGACTCTTGATCTGGTCTGAGATTGCAAAGATTTGCATCCAATAAAACTCTGCTTCTTCAGCGGAAATGATAATTCCTTTTCTAGTCAGCTCGGCAAGGCTTTGTATTCTTTTCACGAGCTGATCTTCAAGCTCGATCAATTCACTGGCCGGTGCTTCAAGCACATTGCGCAGCTGTTGAAAACTCTGGTAAAAGACGTCGATTTTATTGCGAATCTGATTTAAAACTCTTTTTTGCAGAGGGTTGGTGCTTTCTCTGGCAGAATGCTCAAGCAGATAGAGAATTGATCTGATGCGATTTTCAACCCTTTCGGCCGCCTTCTTGCCGAGATTGGGGTCGGGATTCTGGGCGGAAGCGCCGCTTTTCTGACTTATGTACAGGGCAACTTCCGTTTCAGCCAGAAGCAGATCTTTTTCGACTCTGGAAATTTTTTGCAGCAAGTCTGAGGTCTGGCCCAGAGAAGCCTGAAAATCAGGGTTTTTCAGGGCAGTGTTGAAATCGATGAGCATGCCCTTGAACCTCTCAAGCAGAGTTACCAGTTCATTTTTCATGCCCAAGGTCGCATTCTGGCGACTGAGAAATTTTTTCCGATGCAGTCGGTTACGGTTATTCAGTTGAAGGTAGTATGAAGAAAGCTGATTGGTAAAGCTTGCGCAAAGACGACTTAGCTGGGTAAAGCTTTCCTTGTGATCAGGCAATTCAATCAGGTTATTAAGCCTGGCACTTATGTTGTTAAGTCGGTCGATGGATTCAATGGTTTGGCTCTCTGGCACGTTTTCGTAGAGTAGCAGGTGATCCTGGGCATTTTGAAACGCCTGGTTCCAGGAATCGGCAAATCTTTCGTAGGTCCTGGCAATAGTTACGTGACGCGGCAGAATGACCGTCACAAAACCGTCGATATCAAGGTATGACATCGAAGTCAGGGCCATGAAAATTACGATGACAGCCAGAATAACGGCAATGCCTCTGGCAAGGCGACTCTGCAGGCTCATTGCGAGCCTCGTGCCAGAGAATTAAACGTTGAAACGGAAGTTGATAATATCGCCATCCTGTACAATATACTCTTTTCCTTCGAGTCGAGAAAGGCCGGCTGATTTTACTGCCGCCATGCTTCCCTTTTCAACGAAATCTTTGTAGGCAACCACTTCAGCGCGAATAAAGCCGCGCTCGATATCGGAATGAATTTTGCCGGCGGCTTTCTGCGCGATCAGGCCATTTTGAATTGGCCAGGCCCGCACTTCATCCTCGCCAACAGTTAAAAAGCTGATATAATTCAAGACCTGATACGCCTGCTTGATCAGGCGATTACGTCCGGACTCGCTGATGCCGAACTCTTCAAGAAAAGCTGCTTCCTCTTCCGGCGAGAGATCCGATATTTCCATTTCCGTTTTGGCGGCGATCAAAATCGGTTCCCAGCCGCGATCTCGACAAACCTTGCGGAAGTCGGCAACGATTTTATCGTTGTCTTGGTCTGCAAACTGGTCATCTGAGCAATTACCAACCAGGAGCAGCGGTTTCTGGGTAAGGAACCTGAAACCCTTGAGGCAATGCTGCTGGTCTTCGGTCAGGTCGAGAGTCGAAATGAACTTGTTATCTTCGAGGGTTTGCTGCAGTTGCTGCATCAATTCAAGCTCTTTAACCTGCTCAGGTTTTTTTACACCCTTCATTTCTTTGTTCAGGCGCTCAATTTTATTAACGACCATTTCCAGATCACTAAAGATGAATTCGAGGCACAGTTCTTCAACATCGGCGGCCGGATCGATGCGATTATGAATATGGGGAACATCTTCGCCGCCAAACAATCTGATAACCAACATCAAAGCATCGCAGGTGCGAATGTTTGCCAGAGTTTTGCTGGCCGATTTGTTGTCATCATGGCTGATCCCGGGTATGTCGGTAAATTCAACCGTAGCAAAGATGGTCTTCTTGGGTTTGAAAACTCCGGTGAGAAAGTCGATGCGTTCATCGGGCACCTTTATCACCCCGGTGTTTATTTCATCGGTCTGAACCAGATAATCTCTGGTTTGCGCCTTGGCGCGGGTAGCCATATTGAAAATGCTGGTTTTGCCTGACATTGGCAAGCCTGCTAATCCGATCTTCATGTTTTGCTCCTGTAAGTTGCAGTGATTTTTAGTCGATGAGTACGCCGGCGATGTTGGCGGTAATGAACGAAGCAAAGGTTCCGGCGATCAGCGCACGAACGCCGAGTTTGGCGAGGTCGCCGCGCCGTTCAGGGGCGATGCCACCGATTCCACCCAATTGAATGCCGATCGAGCCAAGATTGGCAAAGCCACACAGGGCATAGCTGAGAATAATTTTGGTCCGGTTGGTGATTTCAACGACTTTGCCATCGAGAATGAATTTGCCGTCGAGAACATTTGCCAGATCAGCATAGGCGACAAATTCATTGAGCACAGTCTTTTTGCCGAGTAGTATGCCTGCAATGGTAAGATCCTGACTGGGAACCCCCAGGAGCCAGGCGAACGGTGTTGCAATAAGCCCAAAGAGAGAATCCAGGGTTGTGTAACTGGTGAGCCCGACAAATTTGGCGAACATACCCCAGACATGATTGCCCATGGCGATCAGGGCGAGAAAGCCGATCAGCATTGCCGCGACGTTGATCGCCAGGCTCATGCCTTCGGAACAGCCGCGGGCAGCAGCGTCAATCAGGTTTTGATCAACTTTTTCAACTCTCAGATCGATCGAACCGCTTGTTTCAGGTACCTCTGTTTCCGGAACGAGAATCTTGGCAAAAACCAGGGCTGCCGGCGCCGACATTACCGAGGCTGCGATCAGATGTCCCGCGATTTCCGGGAAATTGCCAGAAAGCATGCCGACATAACTCGCCATTACGCCACCGGCAACGGTTGCCATGCCGCCCGACATGATACAGGCCAGCTCTGAATAGGTCATCTTTTCGATAAATGGCTTGATAACGAGAGGAGCTTCGGTTTGTCCGACAAAAATATTGGCTGCAGCGCTGAGAGATTCAGCTCCCGAGGTTTTCATGGTTTTTTGCATAATCAAGGCAACGTAATAGACCAGGCGCTGCATGATGCCCAGATGGTAAAGAATCGCCATGAAAGCCGAAAAGAAAATGATTGTCGGCAAAACCGAGAAGGCAAAAAAGGCACCGGTGTTCGCCACCAGCTGAGCGCCCGAAAGTTGGGCCGCCCCTTCACCGGAAACGGAAACCGGTACAGTGAAGTTGACCAGATTGCCAAATACAAAACTGGCACCATCTTTAGTGAAGCTCAGCAGGCGTACTACTGCATCATTCAAATAATTGAACACCACAGCTCCAGCTGCGGTCTTCAAAATCAGCAAGGCGAAAATGAACTGAAGACCCATGCCCCAGCCGACCAGTTTCCAGTCTACCTTTCTGCGATTGGTTGAAAGTGCGTAACAGATTCCGATCTGGATCGGAATACCGATCAGACTGATGTACTTTTCCATTTCCCTGCTCCTGATGTTTGTGAATGCAGGAATAATATCATATTATGCAGGGAATTTCATTCAGGAAATAATCTAGGGTTTTTCAATGCCACGGTCAGGACTGATTTCGATTACCATTTTGCCGAATTTAACGATGACTTTTTCACCCAGGGCAAAGAATTTGCCGAGTGGCGGGAAGTTTTTAAGCATCGAGAAATAGGCTTCAGACCAGACTTTAACCGTTTTGTCGACCGGCAGGTCTTTTACTTCACTGTCAACCCATTTACCATTGATAAGATAGAAGGTTTTTCCGGCAACTTCTTTTATGTCGGGCATCTTGATCACTCTTTCGCTGGCTTGCGCCGGAGCGTAAAAAGAGGATGTCGGTTCGGCAGCCATTTTTAGCGAGTTCATTTCCCGAGAAGCACCGATGGCATCGGCACCTTCATCAAGGGTTTGCAGACGATCCAATGAATATTTGGCCCTTTGGGACTTGAATTCGGCTTCCGGCATCGCGCCAGATGGTGCCATGGCATCGCGCAGGTTGACCCGGTCCGGGCTCTGGTCTTCAAGCACCAGGAATGATGTGTAGGGCGTAAGTATGCCGTAGCGCTTGGCCAAGATGATAATCTCATTTTTCAGCTCCTCGTCTGACCCATTTTTTCGAATCTGGTCGAGCAGGAAACCGATTTTTCGCGTGGCCCAGATTTTGGCAACAAATGCGTTTTCATTTTCATGGTTGGCGAAATCTGTTTCAAAATCAATTTTAACCCGTTCGTCTTTGACTCGTCCGGTGAGGGTTATCAGTGCCGCACCTGGTTTGCTGTAGCGGCCTAGAATCAGAATGTTGCTGTCTTTGAAAACATCGTGGATCTTGCGTGGGTAGATCTGGCTGACTTCGACATTGTGAAACTGCAAATCGACATCGCTCAGAACGGGATAAGTCAGTTTGGAAAAAAGTGAGGAAATCTTGATTTCCATATCTTCTTCTTCGGCGACGTAATCAGATGTTCCGCCATTTTCATCGGCGAGGTTGTCGATCAGTTGCGCATTGAGGTTGCTACCTACGCCAAAGGAGAAAATTCTGATGCCATTATCATTTAGTTTTCGAACTTCTTTTAAAATGTCGTCTGCCTCGGTAATTCCGGCGGTTGGTTTGCCGTCGGTGACGAAGACGATAAATTTCGGATTCCCGGAAGAACTTTTGTTCAGAGCCTTGATTGAAAGCTCAAGGGCTTCAGAAATATTTGTGCCGCCGATCGCGTCGAGTTTGCTGATAAAATTCAATGCCCCGGCACGAGTGTCTTTGTTTATCTTTGTCAGTTCAGGTTTGTAGCTGCTGGCTTCGGTTGAAAAATTGCACAGAAAAAACTGACTGTTTTCTGAGAGAGAATTTATGCAGAATTCGAGTGCCTTTTGTGCCTGCTCGAATTTAGCGCCGGCCATGCTTCCAGAGGTATCCATCACCAGTGCCACATCGATTGCCGGGGTCTTTTCGTTTTGAGCTTTGATTGAAGGAGCCAGCATCAGCATGAAAGTGCCGTCTTCGCTTGGGTCGGGGCGATGGTTGATGACCGAGATCGAAAGATCTTTTCGCGAAACGGCATAGTACAGAACAAAATCCTTTTCAGGCTTTAAGCTGTCGGTTTCAAAGCCAACAACAACTTCCTTGTCGCTTTTTCGGTTGATGGAAATCTTGTGGGTCGGCGAATAAATAGAAGTAATCGGAACATCAGACTTGATAACCCCTTCGATTGCTACATCTTTCATTGGTCCGGTGGCATAGCGGTCGATATCGAGCGGGTATACGTAGCGCACCAGATTTCCTTCCATTTTCAGAGATTCCTGATAGGCTATTTTTACCTTTTTTTCGCTTCTGGCGTTGATTGGGTAAATGCGAGTTTTAAACAGACCTTTGCCAAGATATTCAAGCAAGCCGGGGTCACGCATCTGACGCACGATGTCTTCATAAATCTTTCTGGCCTTGTCTGAATCGAGTAGTTCGCCTTTGGTCATTTTGCCTTCAACGTCCATTGAAAATCCACTTATTGATGCGCCAACCGGCAAGGGAAAAATGTACAAACCTTCGATCGTGCGATTTTCGTGATTGTAAAATTTCTGGTCGACCTCAGTGGTGGCCGCAAGGTTGCTTATATTTATTTTTACGTGGTGCTTGGTGACCGAGAGTGGCACGGTAAAGCTCTCAGTAGGCCTTTCGGGGGGAATGAAAATCAGGCTTGGGCGTATTCTCTCTTCTGGGTCTACGGGAAAAATCATGCCATCGGCAAAAGCCAGGTTTGCAAACATCAACAGACAATAAACAACAATGGCAGATCTAAAAAGATTTTTCATAAAAATTCCCCTAACGTGGTTTTCTTTTATAACGTTGCCATTCTACTATGGATTTAGGAAATAAAAAACGGGGTTGCCATGAAAATGACAACCCCGTTTTGATCGTTTTTACATCAGCGGGCGCAAAATACCAAGCAGAAATGTCTGCAGTTTGATGGTCAGATAACGCAGCAGGCCATCGATTCGCAGGG
>CAZTHA010000106.1:0-11984 GCA_964613435.1 uncultured bacterium | reverse complement strand
TATCGGCTGCGGTAAGTTCGGTGATGTTCATGATGTCGGTAATGATATTCTGTAGCAACTTATACGTCAAGTAGCATTGATATTTAAGGGTAAATGGTGGTAATGATAACAGATTGGCCAGGGTTGGCATTCCCTTTAAACAGGGTATTTCAAATCCAAACGTCTGATAATAAATATTATGTAAACCGACAATATGGAAAAAGTAAGGAAAATAATTTCGATGGTTTTACAAAGTTGATTTGGCTCTGAAAATTCCATGCTTTGCCTGTTAAAATATCAGCAATCAAACTTTGGACCTTTGGGCATTTTATAAGAGTGTGGTTTTGAAAGTTCGAAGTGTTTGCGAATAAGAACCAGATTCTAATATCTTCATAAAAATTTAATGGGGTTGCCCTTATCTGTGAAAACAGTATAATCAGAAAGCAGTAAGCTTTTTGGGGGTACATTATGATGAAAAGAACTTTTTTCTTCTGTTTATTTTTAGTTTTGGGCTGCTCGGTCATTTATGCCCAGAATTACGAATTTACTCTCTATGCCTTTCCGCCGGCAGTTCCCCTTAATTGGTCTTCTCCTCTTAAACTGGCCTATGGTGCCGGCTTGAAAGGCCGCCTTGTCTTCGAACACGGTAAGAACAAGCATACTATCGGTCACTGTTTCATGGAACTTAAAGGGCCTAATGGTGAACATGAATTGACGGGCTCTACAACCGCTCCTGATGCGCCCTCTGACTCAGATTTCGTAACCAAGCACGGTTATGGTCTGGGCGTTCTTTTTGCGCCAATGAAAGGTGCTCTTGATAAAAGCGAAAAACTATCTGCTGAGCTTCTTGACAGATACAAAACCGGAAAAATGACCTATATACGTTTTATCATCAATAAAAAAGCGTATCAGCGAATGAAAACCTATTTGAATGAATATCGGGCCAAGGGTTACGACAAGATTTACAATGGCACCAATGAGCCCCGCAAAGGAAAAGGCGCCGGTTGTTCTGCCTTTGCCGTCAGTTTTCTTGACCTCTGTGGTTATATCGACCCCTATTTCGAAAAAGAATGGATCCGCCGGGTTAAATTGCCTAAATCACTCGTAGGCGGACCCATTACCGGCAAGCACGTTTCTTTGGCCAAGGTTCTTTTCAATGCTCGCTGGGCCAGAGATAACGAAGAATTCATTCCCCTTGAAATGTGGGATCCACAGTTAATGTATGAGTGGGTACACAAAGTTTACTCACTTGCTACCAGAATGCAAAAAGAAAAAGGCAATTTTGACAAACTGAAAATACTGGGCAAAAATTTTCGCTTCGTGAAAATAGATAAAGCCCTTGGCATCTATATTGACATTAGAGATATTCCTTCTGCCACCGATCCAATCTGGCAGAATTAACCGACCTTTTTTTATTTCCTCAAGAAATTTCTGCAGAAAGATTCCCCGGTTTTGCTGGGGAATCTTTTATTTTTGTCTGAATTTGTCGGCGTTAAACGCGCATTTCTAGTAGCTGGTAGATTGGGAATTCCCGGCTTTTGCCCTTAATTGGGGTTTTCTTGATAAACTTCAGGCGACATTTGCCTTTTAGCTTTCTGATTGTTGATGGCGCGACAATAATTTGTGCATGAGCTTCCAGTTCCGATGCAATTGCTTTCAATCTTGCCGCCAGATTTACCGCGTCACCGATAACGGTAAAATCAATCCGGCCCCTCTGGTCGCCGACTGCTCCTGATATAACCATTCCGGAAGCGACGCCAATGTTTGGAAATATGTTATGTAAACCAAGGGCGTTTTTCAATTCTATGGCGGCATTGCAGGCATTTATGGCATGATTTCCCGATTCCTTTTCTCTGAACACCATCATCAAGGTATTTCCGATAACCTTTTCAAGGGTTCCGCTATTAGTTCTTGCCAGGTGATCAGCTGCAGTTATACTTCGATCGAGAATCCTTATGACTTTTTCTGATCGGCCACTGATTAAAAGTTCATCGAGAGCGCCTATTTCAGCAAATACAATAGTTGAATCGAGTTTTTGTGGATAACCTATCTGATCATTGGCTAGCGATTCAAGAACTTCAGCAGAAACGAATTCAGACAGCTTTTCTTTTTGGGCAATGCCATCAACCATTTTTTCAAATGCCTTTTTCAGTTGAAAGAATTCACCTTCTGAATCGTAGTTCAGTCGCGTTTTAAAATCGCCCTGCCCTGCCAACCTGGCTGATGCTGAAAGGAATTCAATTGGATTGAGCAACTGTTGGGCAAAAATTTGGTAAGAAAAACCTAGTAGAAGAATTATGTAAACCAGAGTGGCAAAAAAGACAACCGGAATGTCGCCACTTTCTGGTAACTCCTTTTCTGCCATCATGATAAACGGGAACCTGGGTAACACATAAAAGCATTGTGCGAGACGATGTGGCTTTTCCTGCCATGAGAAAAAATGGGTGCCCAGTTCTCTGGCACGGTCAATTTTATGTATTATCGCCGCGGTGAGCTTGCCCACCCTTTTTTCGATGCTTTTTCTTTGTCCGACATCCGTATAAACGAAAAAGCTGAATTCGGCTCCGCCGTTGTTGTAGCTCCAGGTGTTTTTCTTTAAATAGTTGTCGATAAGATGCAGCTGGTTGAATTTAACTGAAAGGTAGGTTGTTGGCTGCTTTGATTTGGCAGAGTATATGGGGTTGAGGGAAAAGCTGTTCAATGTTTTTATCTGATCCATTTCCATCATTCTTCCGGTTGTTACAAGAGTCTGGTTGATGAAATTCGGATCAACGAAAAATAAATCCTTGAAAAGGTCTATGCCCCCGTCATAAGTTTTTTCATCGTTGTAGCTCGTTATTCCGTCCAGAGCTCTAAGATTGGCCTGAATCATCAGGTAGCGAATGTTGTTTTCCGACCTGCTCAGAACAGGGCTTTTAATATTCGGGTTTACCGCGTGAATGGGTTGCTTTCCGTAAAAATCGAGAAAAGCCTCGTGTCCTTCCATTTCAATGAGGCGGTTAACCATGTATTCGCGAATCTCTTTTTCTGAAAGCCCCATTTTTTCAGCAAGTTCTCGACTTAAAAGGTAGGCGCGTTGATGAAAATCATTGATGAAATTTGAAAAGTCTTGCGAAACCGATTCTATTTTCTGCTTTAAAAAGTTGTTGGCGTCGACAAGTTCGAGTTTTTGACAAACGTCGCGATAGGTCAGAAATGATATAAGCAGCAAACCGGTCGGTAAAATTGCAGAGAAAATCAATGCGGCGACCGCCTTTCCGGTAAGGTTCAATCTGAATTCCATTCCGAAGAAGAATAATCGCAAAGCAAAAATGCCACCGATCAGGGTAAAAAAAACGGTTGAAAAATCAATTATCGGGCGAAAACCAAAAAGAGGATGCTCTATTTTTGCCAGAGGTACAGTAATTTTTAAAAATGGAAATGCTTTTTCGAGTAAAGGTAAATTGCGCGGGTATACCCTTCCTTCGCTGGCATGATGAGCTATCAAACCCTGTGGCACCGGAGCGATTAAGCTCAGACCTTCTGAATTCATTTCGAAACTGGTCTTTTTGCTCAGAGAAATGCCTGGCCCTTCATCAATTGGCCAGGGCTTGAAGATGATACTTCTCTCAACTCCCGACAAAGTGGTTCCAGTTAAATCGCGAAAGAGCTTTTTCGTGTCGATATCTTCGCCGGCCACTATCGCTAGAAAGCCTGCTGACAATGTCTTAGCCGCCGATTTTTTTCCGGGAAGTGGTTGATAATAAAAATGACAAAACCCTTTGAATTTGGTGGAAAAGCTTGATGCAAGCTTTTCAGGCTCGATAGGCACCATAGAGATCAAGCCGAATTGTTTCTGAAAAAAGCTTTCGGCAATGTTCTTTAGTTTTGCACTTTTCAGTTCCTGAACAGGTTTGCCATCGGACTTGCCTGAACTTAAAAATTGGCAAAATTTCAAAGTGAAGTTTTTTGAAACATTCTTGAAGCTTTCCCTGAGTGATTGCTTGAAGTGAATGTCAACTGAAGAATCTCCGCCCACGCCATGCAGAATTAAACCAGCCAGAGGGATTCCGGTTTGATTTGCGAAATTTTGTGCCAGTTCTTCGGCATTATCAATTCTATAGAGATGCTGATTTCGTGATTTGAAAATTTTGAACTGCTTGTCGATAAAATTTGCGGGTTCGATATCTTTTTCGAATTGCAAAAGCTCGTTTACAAGAGTTTCTTTGAAAAGCAGCTGATTTGACTCTCTGGTTATATCAAACAAATAATTAATCGAAATATTGAAGACGATCGCCGGAATAAGAAAAATCAGCAACCAGCCGGCAAATATCCTTGCTAGAGAGGGCTTGCGGTAGATTTTTATCTCATTCATCAATTTGGCTTTCCTTAACAAAGAAGATCTGCGAATCTTCTGATATCGCGGCTAGATCGACAATTGACCGGCAATTTTGCGAAGTTTCAGAGCAAACGACTATTCTGCTGCCACCGATGGCTGCTGTCCTGGCTTCAAGCTTTTCTGCCTGGTCAACTACCGTACCGATGACTGTAAAAATCTTTCGTCCCGAATCCGCTCCAATAACTGCTGAAAAGGCTCGTCCAGAAACAATGCCAATCCCATTCTCAACCTCAAAAAGCTCCCGGGTGCGGCGGGCACGGTTAAGGGCCTTTAGAGCACGGCGCATTGAAATCGCCGCTTTTACAGCCCGAAGGGAATGATGTTCCTGATTAGGTGCAGGATAAAAGGCTGCAACGATCGCGTCGCCGACAAATCTTTCGATTACGCCGCCGTAATCGGAAATTGCTTTCCCCATGAGGGTGAAATATTCGTTTAAAAGCTCGACGACTTCTCTGGCCTGATGCTTTTCAGTAATGCTGGTGAATTGGCGAATGTCCGAGGCTAAAACAGCAATCTCCGATTCCATCGAGACCGATTTTTCAAGTTCGCTATTATTTTCAACTTCCTGAACCAACTTGTCGGAAACGAATCGCCGAAGTTTTTCGCGCTGATCAAGTCCCTCTGCCATTTCATTAAAGGAATCAGCGAGCATTGCATACTCGTCACCGGCCTCAATTCTAATTCGGGTCGAGAAATTCTGGCGGCCGATTTCCCGGATAAAAGCAATGAAGCCATACACCGGTTTGACCAGGAATTCAAAGAGCATATCGGTCATGATAATGATGCTTAATAAACAAAAAAGAAAGACAAGCAACGGAAAAACCGAGGCGAGATAAGTTAGCCACAAATCTGGCTTTGCGCTGGTGATACCAGCGATCGAGTATTCCTGATCGGGAAAATATCTCCAGGTTGCAACCTGCAATCCCTGATCATCATTTATTTGTAATTGGCCGGAAGATTTGGCCAAAACTGAATTGTCGAGGGTCAATTTTAAAGAATCAAAGCTCTTGAGATTAGCTGGGAAATACTTTTCAGGCAGGCCATGAAAGGTTCTTCGACCAATGGCAAAGCGATGACTCGCGAGGGCTTTTTCCTCATGTAAAAGCAGCTCGGGCCGCAAACCGATTCGATCGAAAACCAGGCCGAATCTGGAAATACCAAAAAGATGCATGAACGCTATTCCGGCAATCTTATCGTCGTTTAGTGGATTAGCTGGGATCAGAAAGTGAAACATTTTGTGCATATCGCTAAGTTCGGTCAGGTCCTTGGTCTCCTGAGATTCTCTGGCAAGGCTGATACCCTCGACGTAGCCCTGGCTTAGATCGTCCAGGAATCCCCCGGCCAAACTAACCAGCTTGAGAGATTTGCGATTCTTTTCGGTTTCAGAATTCAAAACCCCGAGATTGTTAAGGTATTTGCTGGCAAGAAGGAAATTCATGTTACGCGGCTCTTCTTTGTCCGTTCTTGGATTTATATGGCGCCCTTCGCCATTGATAGAAAGGTAATCGACCCCGACTTTGAAGACTTTCGGGATGACCTTTTCAACTTTTGGGCCATGGATATCGAAACTTCTTTCAGAAGCAAGATCGGAAAGCCTTTTCTTGGTCAAGATGCCAAGCACTTGCCGACGAATGCGCAAATCCTCGATGAACCTCGATATTTCAAACATTTTTACCGTCGCTTCAATTTCTATTTTTCTGTGGTTAAGGGCCGCGAAACTGTCAAGAAGCAAAATTGAAAAATAGGCTGTATAAACAAAGGGGATCATTACGATAAAGCTGGTGACCCCAAGAAATCTCAAGCGCAGGCTGGGAATTCTGGTTTTGGCATAAAGGGACGAAAAGACAAGTGCTGTGAAGACAATTAGAAAAAAGGTTTTTTGAGCAAATGAAAAGAGGCGAATTATCTGGCGGATATTTTTGGGCGAGAAATCTTTCTCTGAGGAAACGCGAAGCATAATTTTAGCGTTCTGGCGGTCGCTGGAATAAATTTTCCGATGATGTGAGTTAACAAAATCTGGCGGCAATGCAGAAAAATATTCAACTTTGTCCTGAGAAACCTTGAATTTGCCAATTTTTCTCTGGTCAAAAGGAACATAGCTTCTTAGAAAGTTTTTGTTTCCATTGTTTTTTACAGCCATTTGCAAAAGGTATTCAGCGGAAAAGCGGGCATCAGAAAACACGACGAAGTAGGCACCAAAAAAGGTTTTGCGATTATACAGGCCATTGGCGAAAATAAAAGTATTTTTGCCCCCCATTCTCGACGAAAAAAAGGGATAGCAAACGCCAAGGTTTTCAGGAAATTCTGCCAGCCCCGAAAAGAAGACCCTGAGAATATTGTTAACCTCGTTTTTGCCTGGCTCGATCGGTTTCTTCCGGCCTTCGCATTCAATGGTATAAAAATCTTCAATAAATTCCGGGTAGCCGGCGGCGATTGGTTTAAGGCGCTCAACCAGGAAAAAGGCAAGGTGTTTTTTCAGGATTTCCTTTTTTTCGGCGCTGCGATGGGAAAAATCGTCCAAAAACATTTGCTCGAGATGGTTGCCGTTGTAGCCAAAGCTTAAAATATAGGACGGCCGGACCCTGAACTCTTTTTGAAGATAATCGGCGATCTTTTTCGGTGTTTCATCGGTGTAGATCAAAGGATCATCTTTGGCGGAAATATCAAGGGTGCTGACCTGCGGAACAAGTCCCAGATCTTTTTCGGCCCGGCGCATGATATGCTCGATGCAACCCCTGGCAAGAAGCGACTGACGAAAGTTCTTCATTTCGGCGACGAGGGAAGCCTCAGCCATTCGCTGACTTCGGACCGATTCTTCTGTCAGATTCTTTTGAAAATGGTGCGATAAAAAGAACCAGGGTATGAAAATGAAAAAGCACCAGCCGGCAAGATGAAACCGGGAAATTAGACCCTGCATTGGCCGACTTTTCCTAGTTCACCGAACATATTTTAAGACCAATTATGCCGGCAATGACCAAAACAATGCTGATTACTCTTCCCGGGGAGATTGATTCGTTGAAAAGAATTATTCCAAGAATCACCGCACCGATCGAGCCGATTCCAACCCAGACCGGGTAAGCGGTGCCGACTGGAAGTGTTTTCATGGCAAGGCTGAGTAAGGCAAGGCTGAGAACCATCGCGATGACGGTCAAAACTCCCGGGCCGGTCTTGCTCAGGCCATCAGAATATTTCAAGCCCACCGCCCAGAGCATTTCGAAGATTCCGGCAACAATAAGGATGATCCAGTCCATTTCTCGCCTTTCAGTTGATTGGAGCTTTCCATTATAAGCGCATAACTGTTATTTTTCAAATTGTTAGATTTCGTTAGACCCGAATCGAATAGCGGAGTATAATCATGCAAAATTCAAGGTTCAGGAGATTGAAGAATGAAAATTACCTCGATGAAATGTATGAAATGCGGCAAAGAGTTTCCTGAGTCGCTCGATCTTTATGTTTGTGATGTATGCGGCATAGAAGGCATACTTGACATCGTTTACGACTATAGCTCAATCAACATCAGTCGCGAAGAAATTTCAGCCAACCCCGATCGCTCACTGTGGCGCTACAAGAAACTTCTGCCAATGCAGGAAAATGCAGCCGTGCCGCCACTGCAGGTCGGCTGGACACCTCTCTACAGAGCCGAAAGGGTTGAGAAGCAATTCGGGCTGCACCAGGTATTTATTAAAGATGACGGCCGCAATCCGACAGCTTCATTAAAGGATCGTGCTTCGGCAGTAGGCGTGGCGAAAGCGATCGAAGCTGGTGCGAAAACCATCTGTGCTGCTTCCACCGGAAATGCCGCCAGTTCACTGGCTGGGTTTGCCGCTTCTGCCGGAATCAAAACGGTTATTTTCGTGCCCCGCCGGGCGCCGAAGGCCAAAGTTGCCCAGTTGCTGGTTTATGGTGCCAAAACTGTTATCGTCGATGATTCCTATGACCGTGCCTTTGAGCTGTCGATTGAAATCACCAACAAGTTTGGGTTTTACAATCGCAATTGCGCCTACAACCCATATCTGGTTGAGGGCAAAAAAACCGTTGCCTATGAAATCTGGGAACAGATGAATTTTGAAGTTCCCGATCGGATTTATGTTTCGATTGGCGACGGCTGCATAACCTCGGGTATTTTCAAGGGCTTCTACGATTTGCAGCAACTTGGCCTGATCGATCGTTTGCCAAGAATCATCGGGGTTCAGGCGGCTGGCTGTAATCCGGTCGAGGTCGCCATGAAAACCGGAAAGTTCGAAGCCCAGCAAGGCAACACCATTGCTGATTCAATCGCCGTAGGCATTCCCCGCAATCGCCTCAAAGCCATGCGTGGACTGAAAGAGTCTAAAGGTGACTGCATTTCGGTAACCGACGAAGAAATCAAAAATGCCCTGATTGAATTGCCGCGCAGCACCGGAGTTTTTGGCGAACCAGCCGGAGTAACTGCCTACGCAGGCTTCAAAAAACAAGCATTAAATCAGGAAATCGGGAAAGATGAAAAAGTCGTGGTTCTCATTACCGGAAACGGCTTAAAGGATATCGATTCGGCCATCTCGGTTTGTCAGCTTCCAGAGCCAGTTGCGCCCGATACAGAAACGGTTGCCGCCCATGTAAAAACCTTGGTTTAAATAGGTTGCCTTTAGCTTTTACCGGCGTTATACTCAGCCTGAAAAAGCTTAATCAGGAGTAGCAAATTGACAAAAATCATAGACGGAAAAGCAATCTCCGAGCAGATTAAAAGCGAAGTAGCCGCCGAAGTTGCGCAAATGGTCGCAGGCGGGAAGCCGGCGCCCGGTCTGGCTGTCGTTCTGGTCGGCGAAAACAAGGCCAGTCAGGTTTATGTTTCAATGAAAAAGAAGGCCTGCGAAAAGGCCGGAATTTATTCGCGCGAAATCAGGCTTGAGCAGGATGTATCCATGCCACGCCTGCTTGAGACCATCGATGAGCTGAACAAAGATTCGGCTATTCACGGCATTCTCGTGCAGCTTCCCCTGCCCTCTCATCTTGATGAACAGGCGGTTTTGAATCATATATTGCCCGAAAAGGATGTCGACGGCTTTCATCCGATAAATGTCGGCAACCTCAGCCTCAAGCTCGACGGCTTTGTGCCCTGCACTCCGTTAGGCGTTATGGAGATGCTCAAACGTTCAAATATTGAAACTGCCGGAAAAAATGCCCTGGTGCTCGGCCGATCCAACATTGTCGGCAAGCCCATGGCCATGCTGCTGACCAATGCCCATGCCACAGTGACCGTCGCCCATTCCAAAACCCGCGACCTTCCCGCTGAGATCGGTCGAGCCGATATTCTTGTTGCCGCAATCGGTAAACCAGAGTTCGTCAAAGGCGCATGGATCAAAGAAGGCGCGGTGGTTATCGACGTCGGCATCAATTCCATCGATGACCCGCAGGCCGCAAGGGGTTATCGTCTGGTTGGCGATGTCGAGTATCAGGCGGCCTATGACCGGGCGGCCTACATCACCCCGGTTCCCGGCGGAGTCGGACCGATGACGATCGCCATGCTTCTTGCAAACACGCTGAAAGCCAAAAAGAAATTTTTCAGCTGAAGACAATACAAGGAATCAAATCTTAGGAAAATTGGAGAAAATGCAGTGGAACTAGATACTTTGTTAATGACCCCTGGTCCGGTTCATCTCGATTCTGAAGTTTTGCTCGCCGGTGCCCGGCCTTTGAGCCACCACCGCACCACAGATTTTTCGCCCATTTATAGCGATTGTGTCGAGCGTTTGAAAAAGATTTTCGGTACGAGCCAGCGCCTTTATCTTACCACTTCTTCTGGTACCGGCGTTATGGAAACTGCCATTGCCAACCTGTTCAATGATGGCGAAACGGTTCTTTGCGTTGACACAGGAATCTTCGGTCAGCGTTTCGCAAAAATCGCCGAAGCTTTCCGGCTTAAAGTGGTCGTCATCAAATGTGAAGACGGCAAACGGGTCCGCGTCGAGCAGATCGCCGAAGCCCTTGAAAAGCACCCTGAAATCTCCGGCGTAACCGTTACTTTTAATGAGACTTCAACCGGTATAATGAATGACGTTAAGGCGATCGGCGAATTTCTCAAAGACAAAGGCAAAATCTTCATAACCGACGGCGTATCAGGCATTGGTGCCCTGCCTTTCAAAATGGATGAATGGCACGTCGATGTCGCCGTTTCGGCATCTCAAAAAGGTTTTTTGACGCCTCCTGGCGTTGGTATGATCGCCCTTTCCGAAAAGGCCTGGAAAAAAGTTGAATCGGTGAAATGCCATGGTTATTATTTCGATCTGAAACTTTATCGTGATAATCAGGACCTGCCAGTACCGGCCTATCCATGGACCCCGGCCATCAATGTCATGTTTGCCCTTCAGGTGGCTCTTGAAAAAATTGAACGCAATGGCATCGACAATGTCCTGACTCATTATGGGAAACTCGCCGGAGGCCTAAGAGCCGCTTTAAAAGCTCTAAATCTCAGACTGTTCACTGAAGAGCAGGCTACCTCAAATGTTTTAACCGTTTTTTACACGCCAGAAGGCATTAATCCTAAAGAAATAGTCGCCGAAATGAGAAACCGCTACGGCATTCTCATCGCCGCTGGCCAGGGCCCATATATTGAAAAGGTTCTGCGTATTACTACCATTGGCGCCATCGGCGAGCGCGATTTAATCGGCACTGTCGGCCTGCTCGAAATGGTTTTGCAAAAAAAAGGCTACCTGAAACAGGTTGGCGCGGGTGTCGGCGCAATGATGGAATATTTCCTGAATCTGGAGAAGTGAATTGAACGAAAAAGCAGAAATAATTAGAACAATTGAAGAAGTCGGCGCCGAGCTCGGCCTTCTTCACGAAGAAATAGAACCCTATGGCCGCCTGAAAGCCAAAATTGCCTACAGCGCCAGAGAAAGGGTGAAAGACAATCCTGATGCCAGGTTGGTGCTGGTTTCCGCCATGACACCGACTCCGGCCGGCGAAGGCAAAACCACCACCTGCATCGGCCTGGCCGATTCTCTCAAGAAAATGGGGCGAAAAGTTGCCCTTTGTCTGCGAGAACCCTCTATGGGTCCGGTCTTTGGCATTAAAGGCGGTGCTACCGGCGGCGGCAAGAGTCAGCTCGTGCCCATGGAAGAAATCAACCTGCATTTTACCGGCGACATCCACGCGGTAACTGCGGCCCACAACCTGCTGACCGCCCTTTGTGCCAACCACATCAATTTTGGCAATCACCTGCGCATCGACCCGAAAGCCGTACCATTCAAACGGGTTATGGATATGAATGATCGCAGCTTACGTGACATTGTCGTTGGCCTCGGTCAGGGTAACGGTGTGGCTAAAGAAACCGGGTTCGACATTACTGCCGCATCCGAGGTCATGGCGATTCTTTGTTTGGCCGAAAATCTGGCCGATCTAAAACGCCGACTCGGCGAAATGGTTTTCAGTTTTGATGTTGATGGTCAGCCGATTCGTGTAAAAGATCTCAAGGCCCAGGGTGCCATGGCTGCCATTCTAAAAGAGGCAATCAAGCCGAATCTCGTGCAAACCCGATATTCAACGCCGGTTTTCGTGCATGGCGGGCCGTTTGCGAATATCGCCCACGGTTGCAATAGTCTGATTGCGACCAAGCTTGCCATGAAACTTGCCGACATTGTGGTAACTG
>CAZTHA010000105.1:0-12146 GCA_964613435.1 uncultured bacterium | reverse complement strand
CCTCGGCCTGGATCAGCGGGGCAACCTCACGGTTTGAATCGATCTCGTCGCGGCGGGCGATTTCCTGTTTCAGGGAATCAAGATCGGCTTCGAAACCTTTTTGTTGAAGATCGAGAAGACGGCGTTGCGCACGCTCTTCGATCGAAGCGGTAAGAAAGATTTTGGCGCGGGCATCGGGGAAAACCACCGAGCCGATATCGCGGCCATCGACAACCCATTTGCCGTGATGACCGATTTCTCGCTGAAGACGAGTCATGCAATCGCGGACTTCCGGGACTGCAGCCACAAAAGAAACGTTTCTCGCCACTTCCGGCTTGCGAATATCCAAAGTTACGTTGGTATCGTTGAGAAAAACTTCTGGAAGAATTGAATCATTGTTTTCTTCAAAACGGATACCACTGTTATAGGCACATTTTGACAGAGCTTCACGGTCTTCGAAAGAGATCTTGTCCTGCAGGGCTTTGAGAGTCACCGCCCGATACATTGCCCCGGTATCGAGGTAATTGTAACCGAGTTTTTCAGCGACGCGCTTAGCAACCGTACTTTTTCCGGCCCCGGCCGGGCCATCGATTGCCACCACTTCACAGGTGCTTTTTGTCTGGCTAGAATTCAAGACTGTTTTCGAGCTCCTAAATGATCGTTGCCTGAAAAATTTACAAGCAACTAGTGGCCGTTAATGTACAACATTTCAATTAAACATGCAAGAAAAAAAATATTTATGCCTGCATGTCTGCAAATGCGCTTAGAAAGTCTCTGAACTCGGGATAAGATATGTCGATACAGTCGAGGTCCGTGATATTAAATCCTTTTTTCGCGGTGAGGGCCATGACCAGCATTGTTGCCGCAATTCGATGGTCTCGGCCCGGGTCGACGGTACCTTCAAAGCAAAATTCTTTTTGCCCGGTTATTGAATACCCATCCTCTTTTTCGCCGACTTCGATGCCTAGGCGCCTTAAACATGAACAGACCGCGGAAATGCGGTCGCTTTCCTTTACGCGAAGTTCTTCCGCCCCAGAAACATTTGAAACGCCGCTCGCTCTTGCCATTATTGCCGATAAAACCGGCAATTCATCGATCAGTGCCGGTATCATTTCCGCCCCGATATCGATCGCCTTCAGCTCGGGACTGAATTCGGCAATGATTTGCCCGACTGGTTCAAAATCATCGCTTTCTATTTGCCAGTCGAGTCGGGCTCCCATTGCTTGCAAACACCTTAGAAATGCCGTTCTTCCCGGGTTCAGCAGAACATCCTGGCAGACAACCCTGGACCCGGGAATCAAAATTGCCGCGGCAATGACGAATGCTGCTGAACTGATATCCCCCGGAACCCGGAAGTTGCCACTGATTTCAGGCTGCCAAGGGCCTTTTATACTAACCCGGCCAGGTTCCATTTCTATTGGTGCACCAAGTTTTTTCAACAGCCGTTCGGTGTGATCTCTCGATGGCAAAGGCTCGTGCAGAGTCGTAATTCCATGAGCATAACAGCCGGCAAAAATTATCGCCGATTTAACCTGGGCCGAGGCAGTCGGGCTTGAATAAACGATAGGCAGCAGGTTCCTTTTCCCATGGATGGTAAAAGGCAGCCGATCGCCTGAAAATTCTGCCCCCATTTTGCTTAGCGGCAGTGAAATTCGTCGCATCGGCCGTTTTTGCAATGATTCGTCACCGTTGAGTCTGAATTCGCCAGGCATGCCGGCAAGTATGCCGCATAGCAGCCTGGCGGTAGTGCCTGAATTTTCGCAATCAAGGATCGAGTTGCAATAATTGCCGGCCGGACCAGACAATTCAAAAATGTCGTCGGCCAGTTCCTGGACCTGACCGCCGAGTTGACGCAGAATCTTCAGGCTGGTTCGCACATCGTTGCAACGGGAAAGATTTTCGACTTTGAAAGAACCGCGGTTGAGAATCGATAAAAGTACCAGTCGATGCGAAAGTGATTTGTCGCCGCCGAATCTGAAAGTTCCCTGAAATGCCCGACCGGCCGGGATGAAGGTCATTGTCTGGTTATCGGCTTGCCGAGCATTATCGCCAGAATCTGGTCGTCGGTTTCAACCATGCCAGGCGCTGCGATGAGGCCAATGTTAGCCAGGCTTGATTCGAGATTTTCGCCGAGCACGCCATTGGTCGTTGGCAGTTTTAGGCCGCGCATGGCCATCATCGCCGCCTGAAACGCAGAATCGACAGCGCAGACCAGTTTGATCGAGCATCCGACTTTGGCACCATCGCAGATGATTCCGGTAATGCTGCCAACCATGTTGTTGACCGCGGCGGTTGCTACTTCAAGACTGCCGCCGAGCAGATAAACCGCGCCGGCAGTTAGACCAGTGCCCGAACAGACAACGCAGCCACACATTGCCGAAAGGGTGCCGGTATGGTGCTTGAGAATGCTGGTAATGCCGTGGGCTATGGCCAGGGCTTCAGCAAGTTTTTGTTCGTCAGCTTCAAGGTGGCGTGCCAAAACATATAGAGGCAGAGTTATCGTCAGCCCCTGATTGCCTGAACCGGCAGAAGTCATTACCGGAAGATTGCAACCCGACATTCTCGCGTCAACCGCTGCCGAAGTCAGAGCTTTGGCTTTGTTGACCACGTCGTTGCCAAGCCAGCCCTCTTTAATCAGGTCATTGTAAATATTGCCGATGCTCAAAAAGCCTTCACTGCCCATTCCGGCTTCGGCTACCCGAAGATTCATTTCAATGCCGTCGAGCAGAAGTTTGCGGGTTTTTTCTGAAAGCTTGCCGATGTCTTTCCAGAGCTGGGCGAAAGAGCTTTCGGCCAGATTTTTTCGAAGTTCGAGAAGCTTGTCTGCGCCTTCAAGACCGGTTTTGCTGGAGGAGAAGATCACTTCTTCATTGCGCTGGAGGTGGGTCAGATTCTCGTGGCTGCCCGAAATAACCGCAGTCCCGTGGTTGCCGGCGCTGTCGATGACACGGGCCTGAACGAAAAGTCCATGCATGCCTTCGGCGAGCTCGATACTGATTTTGTTCGCTTCGACGAGTTGGCGGGCCTGGTCGAGCTGCTTTCCGGTGAGGCCTTCCAGTAAGGTCAGGTTGGGTTCGGGCATCGCGGCAAAGCAGCCCAGCGATGCAGCCAGAGGAATGCCGCGATCGCCATGGGTGCCGGGAATGCCTACTTCCATGGCGTTTTTCAAAAGATTGGTTGAAAGCTTCAATTCAATTGAAGCGATTTCTTCAGTGACCAGTCGTCGTGCTTTGCAGGTAGCAAGGGCTATGGCGATGGGCTCGGTGCAGCCAAGTGCCGCTTTAATGTCGGCGTTAAGTGTTTTTTCGAGAGTTGAAATGATTGGCATGGCATTCTCCTGCTGTCTGAACCGGAAAAATTTTCATAAGCAGTCTAACAATTTCCCGGGCCTTATGTCCATGGGCACCAACCACTTTTTGTAAGCCTGATTGAAAATAAGCACAGCCCCAAAAATGCTTCTTTTTGGGGCTGGAGAATTTGTTGAAAACTTTATTTAAACTGAAGTGGCTTCTTTACTGCAAGTTATTGGCTATTGCGGGGAATGCGCCCAGCTCTGCTGTTTGTTGAGCAGGCGGGCACTGTTGACCAGCACGAAGAAAGTGCCGAGATTGTGGGCGATCGCGCCCCAGACCGGGGTAATCACCCCAAAGGTCGCGAGACTGATCATCAAAAGGCTGAAACCGGTGCCGATAAGTATGTTCTGGTTGATGGTGCGATGAATTCTTCTGGATAAGCGAAACATGAACGGAATATGTTCGAGACTTTCACTCTTGAGAGTGATGTCCGAGCTTTGAATCGCAATATCAGCACCGCTGTTACCGATAGCAACCCCGATGTCGCTGGCTTTAAGAGCCAACGCGTCATTGATGCCGTCGCCGATGAACATCACTTTCTTTTCCTGTTTTTTGCATTCCTGCACGTATTCAAGCTTGTCCTGGGGCAGACATTCGGCCTTGATCTGGTCGAACTTGAACAGCTGGCCGATTTTCTGCGCGACCAGCTGCTTGTCGCCGGTAAGAAGAATCAGCTCCTTAATGCCGATCTGGCGGCATTCAGCGATTATTTGCGTAAACTCCGGCCTTGGCAGGTCAGCCAGAGAAATCTTTCCGAGAACCTTGTCATTAACCGCTATCCAGACGCTGCTGAGCGAATCTTCAGTGCTGTCTTGCGGCGCTTTCTGGCCAATTTCGCCAAAAACCCATTCTGCTTTTCCGAGCCGATAGGTGGTTGAGCCGTTTTCGGCCATTACGCCCTTGCCATGAAGTTCTTTCTGGTTTTCGGCCTTGATGAAGCCAATGTTCTGTTCTTCACAATGACGGATAATTGCCTGAGAGACCGGGTGAATCGAGCCGCTGGCACAAATAGCAGCAGTAGCGATAACTTCTTTTTTCTCGATCATCTCCTGTGGGAAAATGTCGACAACCTGGTAAAATCCCGAAGTTACCGTGCCGGTTTTGTCGAAAATCAGCGTATCGACATCGGCTAGCCCTTCGACGAAAGTCGAGTTTCTGATCATGATTCCTTTTCTTGAAGCCAGAACCAGGGCGGCGATCATCGCTGAAGGACTGGCGAGAACGAATGAACATGGGCAGCTGATGACCAAGACCGTAACCAGCCGCGAAATTTCATGGGTCAAAAACAGGGTGATCGCTGCAACCATGATTACTGCCGGGAAATATAGATCGAGATACTTCTCGATGATTTTTACCACCGGAATCTTGGTATTGCCCGCTTCTTCGAGCAAAGAGACGATATTGCTCAGCAGAGTGTTGTCGGAGGTCTGACTAACTTCCATGGTCAACTTGCCGGTAAGGTTCATGGTGCCGGCGAACAGTTCAGAACCGTTTTCAACCTCTATTGGTGCGGATTCTCCGGTTACATGTGCCTGATTGACCAGTGACTGGCCCTGGTTGACCGTTCCGTCGATGGGAACAGTTTCGCCGGGGTATATGACGATGCGATCGCCGATTTTCAGACTTGAAATTTCAACTTCAATTTCAGTGTTGCCGTCGAGACGATGTGCTTTACGGGTTCCAAGCTCTTTCAACGAGTTAATGGCTTCTTCAACCCCGATAATGCTTTTCTCTTCAAGGACGTGGCCAATTACCATGATTATCGGGATAATCGTGGCTGCCGCCAGTTCGCCGTTAACCATCAGGGCGATCGAAGCGAACATCACGAGTTGTTCGGTCATGAAGCGGTTATCTTTGACGAAAAAGCCTTTGATGCCGCTGATCAATATCGGCAGAAAAACCGAAAATGCGGCGAGAAAAAGAAGTAGCTCTCCAACCTGTTTCTGGTCAGGAAAAGCTTCTTTGTAAATGAACCCGGTCAGCAACAAAACGGTTGCCATGACCGCATTGACGATCTTGAGGCGAATGACTTTGCGCAGGCCGGTGGAAAAGTCTCCAGATGTTGGTTTCTCGGATAGTGACTGGGCGCAGCAGGTGTTCATGGTTCCTGGTCCTCGTTATAAAGCTGCATGTCAACCGGCGGCAGAGACGATCCCCGGGCATTTTCAAGAATTGTGGTGATGCTGGTCGGGCAGAGGGCTTGTTCTGGCAGTAAAACCAGGTTGTAAATTTCCGAAAATACTTTGCTGCGGGTTTTGTTGAGCAGGTCACTTTTGATCTGCGCCGGGTTTGCATTATAGGCTTCGAGCATTTCGAGAAATGCTCCGGCCTCTGATTCGGCTTTGGCAACAACTTCTTCATTGTATGAATGGGCTTCGTTGAGGATTCTTTCGCTGGAAGCACGGGCGCGGGGCAGCAGTTCTTCGCGCCTGCCAACTGCCTCGCTGACGAATTTTTTCCGTTGAATAAAGGCAGTGTTAACTTCTTCAAAAATGTTTTTGAGCGCGGGTGGCGGTGCAATTTCTGCTAGTTCGATTGAAATCAGGCTCAGCCCGGCGTTGATTCGATCCAGGCGTTTTTGCACGTTTTCTTTGACCATTACCGCGATTTTTTCTTTGCTCTCGGTGAGAATGCCATCGATACTGAATCCGGCCGAAATCTGGGAAAGCTCCTGAACGGTCAGGTCATTGAGAAGTTTTTTCTGGGTAATGAAGTCGTCGCTGAAACTGAAAATGGCTTTGACCGGGTCGGCGATCTGGTATTTGGCACTGGCCCTGACCTGAAAAATATTCTGGTCGCCGCTGATACAATAGCCTTCAACTGTGGCGTCGATGGTTTTGGCCTGTTCCTGTTCTTTTCCGCTTTTGCCGGTTAATTCGAGAATCTGGATGTCTCTAACCTGTTTTTCGGGAATTCTGATGACTTCGTCGATTGGATAGGGGAGAGCGAACATCCAGCCGGCCCGATGCACCTGTTCGCTCGGGTTTTCGCCAGCTAGAGCGCCAAGTCTGAGAATTACTGCAACTTCGCCCGGCTTTATCAGCGAAACTCCTGAAAACAGATACGCGAGGAAGACGAGAAACATGAGAATCTTGAGCATGACCATCAGGTCATCTATGGTGTCGAAGAAAGCCCGGTTCTTTTTCATTTTTCCTCCGCCCCTTCTTTGGAAAGGAGTGTGTTGAAAGGCGGCTGATCGCTTCGCAAAATGAAGATCGAGCTGGGGCCGGAAATTTTTTCGGCCGCTTCAAGCGATTTGATGAATTTGAAATAGTCTTTGCTTTCAAGATGCGCTTTGGCCAAAATTTCAGCAGCTTCTCGGTCAGCCTGACCCTTGATTTCGGCAGCTTTTTTTCCGGCTTCGGCTTTAATTTTAGAAATTTCAAGATCGGTTTCGGAAAGTATCATCGAAGCTTTCATTCTGCCTTCGGCGCGATATTTCGACGCAACCTGGTTGCGTTCAGCCCGCATCTGCCCAAAGATTGCTTCGACGTTCTGTTCCGGATACGCCAATCTTTTGATGCCCAGCTCGGAAATGAGAATGCCGAAATTTTTGTTGGCGCTCGCGGCGACGTCAGTCTTGATCTGCTCTTCTATTTCATTGAGTTTGAGCTGGCTGGCATTGGTAGAGACAAGATTGGTCAGTTCATAGCCGCCGACAACATTATTCTTCGAACTGGAAATAAGGCTGTCAAGTTTGCTTTCAGCGTTTTTGGCGGTGCCGACCGATTGCAGAAACATCAGAGGATCGTCGATCTGCCAGACAATATAGGTTAAAAGAATGATTGATTTTTTATCGCGGGTGAGGGTCTGGGTGAATTTGGTGTTGTAGACTCTTTTTCTCGCGTCGAAGACGTAGGTTTTGCCGATCGGCCATGGCCAGACGAAATGGGGACCGGGCTCCTTTATGGTCTGTACCGGCTTGCCGAATTTGGTCGCAACCGCCGAATATCCTTCCGGGACTGGAACTATGAAGGCTTTGAAAGCTAACAGGGTTAAAATCATCAAGCCAAGCAGTAAGCGCATTGTGAATTTCATTTTCTGCTCCTATTCGGTAACTCTAAGCATCAGCCGGTCATTTGGCCGCAGCAGTGATTTGTCGATAACGTAAAGCTTCTTGCTGTCAACAAGCTTTTGCAGACTTTCCAGCTTTAATCTGAATTTGGCCAGTTCCGGTGAGGCGTTGAAGCCAATGGACTGGCTGACGAATGCCTGGGCTTGACCGCTGGCATCGGCAACTGCGGTAACCGCATTGCCTTTGGCCGAAAGAACTTCGCCTTCAGCAAAGGCTGTGTGCATGTGACGATTGTGAATAGATTCAGTTTGCGCATACATCTCGAAGGTTTGCTTGTCGAGCTGGGCGCTGATGACGTCCTCAAACGAGGTTGCGATTTCGATTGGCGGATGCATGGCCAGGAAAACCACTTTGACTATTTCCATGCCCGAATTCCGGCGATCGAGCTCCTTCTGAATCTCATTCTGCAATTTTTCGGCGAGCATTCTGCGATCTCGGGCCATGATCGAGTCGAAGGTTGCTGAAACGGTTTCAAATGTCAGAAAACGGTATGCCAACGCCTGTAATAGTTCTTCAGGGTTCTGATAGCCCAGCAGATAGTTTCTGACATTTTTGAGTCGATACATGATCTGGCAGTCGATGGAAATCATTTCCAGCCCATCGCCGACAAGCAGGTTGAAATTTTCGGTCGAGTGGGGTTTGGTCCAGATGATGTGATTGGCTTTCAGGTCCGGTTTAAAGCCTATGTTGACCATACGAAGATGATTCTTCTTTTCGATGAGATAGTTGCCCAATGGCCATGGCAATTTGAAAAGAAGGCCGGGCGGGTGGCAATCTGCCGATTCAATTTTGCCAAAGCGGTAAACTATTCCCGATTGGTCTGGGCCGATGATAACGATTGAAGAAAGTAGCCAGACCAGAATCAGCGAAAAAATGAAAACCGGCTCGAAAATGCTCAAAAAGAAACGGCAAAGCTCAGACTTTTTCAGATCTATTCCCAACAAATCCTTGAAAAAGGAATAGATGCTGCTGCGCAAATCACTTTTACCGAAGAAAATTTCCAGAAAAACCAGGCGCGTGGTATCAAATTGCTTTTCTTCTTTTGAAAAGAGCAGACTGAAGTCGCGAACCATTTTTAGAAAACCTTCAGCGTTGAGGGTCAGTATGAAAATGGTGCCGAGAAAAATCAGGGCGTCTGCCAGCTGAAACAGGTAAAAGTTTTGGGCCTGCTCTTTGCCGATCAATAGCGCTGACATACTTAAGATAACAAGGCCAATGTTAAAATATGCGTTTAAACTTAAGTAATTAAGTCGTCCGGACTCTCTGGTCAAACGATATTCCGGACCATGTTCATGTTCGAGTAATCTTTTTTCATATTTAACGATTGTTAGAAAAAACAGGTGGAAAACCAGATAAAGAACGAAGACCGACGAAGAAGTGATGATGAATGGGATCTCGCCCTGCAAAATTGAGGCTATGAGCCTGAAAGCGAAAAGAAAAAGCACGAGAAAGACAAGATAAAAAAGGCCTCGGGAAACTCTTTCAAGCTGAACTCTTTCAGAATCGTTCAACTGCCCCGGTTCGGTTTTTCTGAAAAAATTAAGTGGGACATTTCTGATGAGTTTGGGCAGCTTGAGCAAGGCCTCATCGCTGGCTCGAAAAACCTTCAGCTCCTGATTGAGCAACTCGAACAACAGGGGTAAAAGCGCTATCGAAACGAGGTAGAAGAAGTCAGCCCCAAAAAGGGATAACGTAAGCAATATTAATGAAAAAGCTAAAAGATAGAGCGGTTTTTTTATCACTTGCAGCTCCAATCAAACTGTTCTGCGTGAATGCCGGATATAAGAATCACTTAGCCAGATGAAAAAAAACATCTTAGCCATAAATCGGGTGTTATTAAATATGTTTTTCACTTCGGTGATTATAAAAGTTTGTTTAGGACCAGTCAATGAAGTTTGTATTGAGCCGTTTTCAATGCTAAACTTTTGTTGGGAGAAAAAAATGAAAAGAAATACTCTTGGCAGGACTGGAATCGAAGTTTCAATACTGGCTCTGGGCACTCTTACCATGAGCCCGATGCAGCGGGGATTGTCGCTGGAAGATGGCGCGGAAGTGATTCTTCATGCCCTTTCTTCAGGCATTAATTTTATCGATACCGCTCAGATGTACGGGTCTTATGACCAGGTTCATCTGGCCTTGCGCAAATGGATGGGGCCGGACCCGGTGATTGCTTCAAAATCAGCTTGCAAAGGTTTTGAGGAAATGACCGCCGCAATAGATGAATGCCTTGTCCGGCTTAATCGCGATAAGATAGACGTTTTTCTGCTGCATGCCGTACGCGATATCGATGACTTCAGGGCCCGGGAAGGCGCTTTGCAAGCCTTGCTTGCTGCCAAAGAAAAGGGCAAGATAATCGCTATGGGTGCATCTTCCCACTCTGCCAGAATGATAGAAACATTGGCCGAAGATGAAAGGATCGAAGTTATTCACCCGATGATAAATCGCGATGGCATAGGAATTCTCGATGCCGGTCTCGATGAGATGATTCGATTTCTCAAAAGAGCGCGCGAAAACGGTAAAGGCATTTATGCCATGAAACCTCTTGGCGGCGGGCATTTAAGAACCGACGCCATCGCCGCCCTAACCTGGTTGTTTGAGTCAAAACTCGTTGATTCCGCCGCGGTTGGTATGACTACTTTTGAAGAAGTCGACATGAATGCGGCAATTGCAATGAAGAAGATGGTTGATGTTGCTTTTGCCGAAAGGGTTGCCGGGCAACCACGCCGTCTTTTTATCAACGAAATGATCTGTAAGAATTGTGGCGCTTGTATCGAGGCCTGCCAGCAGCGTGCTCTCAAACCCGGGAAAAGGACGCCGCGAATAGATTTCGCAAAATGTCTGCTCTGCGGATACTGCGCTCCCGTCTGCCCGAGCTTTGCAATCAGGATAATCTGAGAAAAAAGGCATAAAAAAAGGGCCGAAATGGCCCTTTTTTTATGGTCGATTAAAGACCTTCAAATCCGCCTGAATCACCGCCGGTTGCCGGAGCTTCATCTTTTGGCGCTTCGGTTTCATCGGCAGGAGCTTCGTCAGCAGCATCATCAGCCGGCGCAGTTTCATCGGCGCCAAGACTGTCGAAGCCACCTTCGCTAGCGGCCGGTTCTTCGGTTTTTGTTTCGTCAGCAGGCTTGTCGCCGCCAAGAGCATCGAATCCACCTGAGAAGCCGCCGGTAGTCGCGGGTTTTTCGTCGGCCGGTTTATCAGCCGGAGCGTCGAAACCGCCGCTGAATCCGCCGGTTGTTGCCGGTTTGTCGGCAGGTTTGGTTTCAATGGGTTTATTGGTGGGTTTTACCTCACCGCCCTTAACTTCAGGTTTGTTAACCGGAGGATTGCTGATATTGCTATCTTCGTTTTCCGGCAAAATGATGTCTTCGGTTCCCATGAGCGGGTCTTCTTCAAATATCGAAGAATTTTTGGTGGTTCTGGCTTCCTGGGTAAGGCTGGGAAGTGTGACTTCGCGGGCGCTCAGCAGCTTGTTGTATTCTTCTTTGTAGCTCAGTTCAGTCGGGTTGAAACCGAAATAATACATTACCTTGGGTGAATAGGAAACTGTCAGGCCTGAAACTACGATGGCAACCATGCTCATGAGTTTGATCAGGATGTTGAGTGAAGGTCCTGAAGTATCTTTGAAAGGATCGCCGACCGTGTCGCCAACAACGGTGGCTTTATGGTTGTCTGAACCTTTTCCGCCCATTTGTCCGGATTCTACGTATTTTTTGGCGTTATCCCATGCACCGCCGGCATTGGACATCATGATGGCAACGGCAAAGCCGCAGGCCAGGCCGCCGATAAGCATACCCATGATTCCGGCAACACCCAGGAAAAGGCCAACCAGAATCGGAACGATGATGGCGATAAGACTCGGGGTGATCATTTCACGCTGAGCGCCTTTGGTTGAAATTTCCACGCACGAAGCGTAATCAGCTTTCGCGCCTTCTTCGCCTTTGAGCAGGCCAGGAATTTCTTTGAACTGGCGGCGAACTTCTTCAACCATGCTGTGGGCAGCACGACCGACGGCTTTCATTGTCATGGCGCAGAACACGAACACGAGCATTGCGCCAAGGAAAATACCGACGAGAACCAGTGGGTTCATCAGATTTACATTGTAATAACCCATGAAATCGCCCATGGTGGCTCTGGCTATTGGAACCGCTTTCTCTGCGTTCGGGAAAATATACTGGTCAAGTGCAGATTCACTGAATTTGGCAGCGCGGCTGAGGCCGATACGCAGTTCTTCGACGTAGGCTCCGAGAAGAGCCATGGCGGTCAGGGCTGCTGAACCGATAGCAAAACCTTTGCCGGTAGCGGCTGTTGTATTGCCGAGTGAGTCGAGGGCATCGGTTCTTTTGCGAACTTCAGGGCCCATTCCAGACATTTCGGCGTTACCACCGGCGTTGTCGGCAATTGGACCATAGGCGTCAGTGGCCAAAGTAAGACCCAGGGTTGAAAGCATACCTACTGCACCGATACCGATGCCGTAAAGGCCCATCGAGGGGTTGGTAAAACCATCGGCAAAGCTGTAGGCAAGAATGATTGCCAGGCCAACGGTAACAACCGGAATGCCTGTAGAAATCATGCCGGTAGCGATACCTTCGATGATAACGGTAGCCGGGCCGGTAGTTGCCTGAGAGGCAACTTCCTGAGTCGGTTCGTAATCAGAAGAGGTGTAATACTCAGTTGCCCAGCCAATGATAATACCGGACATCAGACCGGTGATAATCGAACCAAGAATGTAGAAA
>CAZTHA010000104.1:0-12167 GCA_964613435.1 uncultured bacterium | reverse complement strand
GTCAGGAGACGGCGTAGTTGCATGAACGAAGCATCACCCGACCGCAGCCGGCTTAGCAGTAAAAACGTAGATGCGTAGCGTTGCAATGCCGCCCCGCAGCGATTACGATTACGAGCACGAGCACGAGCATGAACGAAGCATCACCCGACCGCAGCCGGCTTAATCAACACAAGGCAAAGATGCGTAGCGCTGCAATGCCGCCATGAAGCATTTGAAGCCGGCAGAGTTTTCACCCGGTTTTAGTATTTCACAAAGTTTGGCTGATTATGCTAGAATGCGGCAGATAATTTTTCCCTCTCTCTCAGGAAAGGAGCTCTCCATGTCAAAAGATTTTACCAGAATATCCATCGAACACCTCTGTTCATGGGTGCTCAAAGAATATGATGAAACTGACCGAATCTTCGGTATCCACAAAGACCTTTTTTTCAACCCGGGTGAAGACGACCCTTTCACCATGATGCGCTATGGACAGCACCTCGAAACACCAATCGGCGTGGCTGCCGGCCCGCACACGCAGATGGCACAGAACATCATTTCCGCCTGGCTATGCGGCTCCAGATACCTTGAGCTGAAAACCGTGCAGACTCTCGATGAACTGAATGTTTCCAAACCCTGTATCGATATGCAGGACGAAGGCTACAACTGTGAATGGTCCCAGGAACTCAAACTCGATCACAGCTTTGATGAATATCTCAATGCCTGGATAATGATGCATATCCTGCGCCATAAATTCGGCTGGGATAACGGCAAAGGCCCCGGCTTCATTTTCAACATGAGCGTCGGCTACAACCTTGAAGGCATTTTGAAAGACAACGTTCAGCGCTTCCTCGCCCGTATGGAAAACTGCGACGACATTCTCAAGGCAAAGCTGCAGGCAATCAGAACTTTCTATCCTGCCATCGACCAGATCGACATCCCGGCAAAGCTTTCCGACAATGTTACCCTGTCAACCATGCACGGCTGCCCGCCTGAAGAGATTGAAAAAATCGCCATGTACCTGCTTAAAGAGCGGGGCTATCACACCACGATCAAGCTCAATCCGACGCTGCTTGGCCCCGACCACCTGCGCCATATTCTCAACGAACAACTCGGGTTCGTCACCGAAGTGCCCGACGAAGCGTTCAACCACGATCTAAAATGGCCCGACAGCCTGAATATTATTCGCAATCTCGGCAAAGCCGCCGATGAAAAGGGCGTGGCCTTCGGTCTGAAACTGACCAACACCCTCGAAAGCGTCAACCACAAAACGATTTTCCCCCCCAATGAAAAAATGATGTATATGAGCGGCCGCGCCCTGCATCCGATAAGCATCAACGTTGCCGCCAAACTGCAGAATGAATTCGATGGAGCACTCGACATCAGCTTCAGCGCCGGCGCCGACTGTTTCAACATGCATCAGATAGTTGCTGCCGGAATCAAGCCGATTACCGTCTGCTCTGACATCCTTAAACCGGGCGGTTATGGTCGCCAGCTCCAGTATCTCGAAAATCTCGCCGACGCCATCGATGCTGAAAAAGCCGATAACATCGACCAGTTTATCCTCAAGTATGCCGGTTTTAACGATGGCGATGTTAAAAAAGCCGCGCTGATCAATCTGCGCCGCTATGCTGGTGCGGTTACCACCAATCCCGCTTATCTGCGCGAAAGCAAAACCGGTCTCTCCGTAAAAACCATGCGTGAACTGCCGGAATTCGACTGCGTTGCTGCACCCTGCATCGGCACCTGCCCGGCCGGCCAGGATATTCCCTCTTACATGTTTTATACCGCCCAGGGCGATTTCAAAAAAGCTTTTGAAGTAATCATGCGCAACAACCCACTGCCCCATGTTCTTGGCATGGTCTGCGATCATCAGTGCCAACACAAATGCACCAGATCCAACTACGATTCTTCGCTGCTCATTCGTGAAGTCAAGCGTTTCATCGCCGCCAGGAATCAGGATCGCCCGGAACTGGTTCCAGCAAAAGCCAATGGCAAAAAGGTCGCGATTATCGGCGCGGGGCCGAGCGGTCTTTCATGTGCCTATTTTCTCACCCTGGAAGGCTTCAAGGTAGAAATTTTCGAAACCAAGGCCTTCGCCGGCGGCATGGTTTCCGATGCAATCCCCAGTTTCCGCCTCACTGCCGACGCCATCGGCAAGGATATCGAATACATCCGGAAACTCGGCGTTGAAATCAAATACGATCAGAAAATCGATCAACAGAGATTTGCTGAATTACAGCGCGATTTCGACTATGTTTACATCGCCATCGGGGCCCAGGCCGCCAAAAACATGGGTATTCCCGGTGAAGATGCCCAGGGCGTCATCGATCAGCTCAAATTTCTTGCCGATGTCCGGCAGGGCAAGAAGGTCGAGCTTGGTCCGAAAGTCGCGGTCATTGGCGGCGGCAATTCGGCAATGGATGCAGCCCGCACCGCCCATCGCCTGATCGGTGAGCAGGGCCGGGTAATCGTCGTTTATCGCCGCACCCAAAGCGAAATGCCAGCCGATCTTGAAGAAGTCAAGGCACTGCTCGACGAAGGCATCGAAATAAAAGAATTGCACCAACCCCTTGAAATAGTCGTTGTCGACGGCAAGGTCAAAGGCATGCGCTGCCAGAAGATGCGCCTGGGTGAACGGGGCAAAGATGGCCGCCGCCGACCCGAGCCAATTGAAGGCGAAATTGCCAATCTCGAATTCGACACGGTCATCGAAGCCATCGGCCAGGATGTCGTCACTGATTTCATCGCCAGCCAGGATCTCGAAACCGACCCGGTTACCGGCATGACCCGCATCAGCAACGTATTTGCCGGCGGAGATGCCGTTCGCGGCGCATCGACGATTGTCAAAGCGGTTGGTGACGGGCAAAGAGCAGCCGCGAACATTATCGCCAAAGCCGGGCGTGAGCTCGATCTTGCTCCGGCCAGGCTGAAAAAGGGCATGAGCGAGGCTCAGTTCCAGGTTAAAAGCGCTCGAAAAGTAAAAGGCCTTGCACTTCCGGAAATCGATCTGGGTCTGCGTAAGGGCTTTGCCACCGTAGTTCGTGACCTGACTGAAGAAGAAGCAAAGCAGGAAGCCGACCGCTGCCTGTACTGCAATGATGTTTGCAACGTTTGCGTCACCGTCTGCCCAAACCGCGCCAACCGCAGCTATCAGGTCAAAACCGGCGATTACCAGATTCAGAAAGCCGTTCTTAAAAAGGGAAAATACAAAATTGAAAATGAAAAGACCCTGCGCCTGAAGCAGGATGTCCAGGTTCTCAATATTGGTGATTTCTGCAATGAATGCGGCAACTGCACCACTTTCTGCCCCACTTCCGGCGATCCATACAAGAACAAGCCTAAATTTTACCTGACTGAAGCAAGCTTCAAAGAAGAAGAAAACGGCTTCATGCTCGATGGCCATTGCATCAAAGCCCGCATTAACGGTCATGAACACAGCCTCGAAGAAAAAGACGACGCTTTGCACTATCATCATGGACACATGCACGCTCGACTGAAGAAAGACAATCTCAGCGTTTTCGCCGTCGAACCACGCGGCGAAAAACCCCGTGAATTCTCATTCGAAAACGCAGTAAAAATGGGAATCCTTTACAATGCGCTGAAAAGCGAATGTTTCAAAGGTTGAGCCATGACCGGTAAAGTCCTTCTTACCGGCGGAACCGGCTATATTGGCAGTCACACCTGCGTTCAGCTTCTGAACGCAGGTGCCGAAGTCATCATCGTCGACAATCTCTCCAACAGCAAAGAAATAGTTGTCGAGCGCATCGAACGAATCACCGGCAAAAGACCGCATTTCCTCCAGGGCGATATTCTTGACGCCGCCTTTCTCGACCTGGTGTTTTCCGAGCATCAGATCGAAGCCGTCGTCCATTTTGCCGGACTCAAGGCGGTCGGCGAATCGGTTGCCAAACCCCTGCTCTACTACCAGAACAACGTTGCCGGTTCGATCAACCTCTGCCAGGCCATGGCCCGCCACCAGGTCAAAAATCTCGTTTTCAGCTCTTCGGCCACCGTCTACGGAGACCCGGCCAGCGTGCCGATTCGCGAGGATTTTCCTGCCGGTGCGACAACCAATCCCTACGGGCGCTCGAAGCACATCATCGAACAGATTCTTTGCGACCTGCACCGCAGCGATCCCGCATGGAACATCGCCCTGTTGCGCTACTTCAATCCGGTCGGTGCCCATGCCAGCGGCGAGATTGGCGAGGACCCCAACGACATTCCCAACAACCTGATGCCCTTCATCACCCAGGTCGCGGTTGGCCGTCGCGCTGAACTGAGCGTCTTCGGCAACGATTACCCCACCCCTGACGGAACCGGTGTTCGCGACTACATCCATGTCGTTGATCTTGCCGACGGCCACTTGTGCGCTCTGCGCAAACTTGAAGAAAAACCGGGTCTGTGCATCTACAATCTTGGCACTGGCCGTGGCTATTCGGTTCTTGAAGTGGTAAAGGCCTTCGAACAGGCATCGGGAAAGCAGATTCCCTTCCGCATCGTCGAGCGCCGACCCGGCGATATCGCCTCCTGTTATGCCGATCCGACCCTAGCCAACCAGGAACTCAACTGGCATGCCCAACGCGATATAGCCTGTATGTGTCGCGACTCCTGGAACTGGCAGTCTAAAAACCCCGAAGGCTACCGCTAACCAATCTCACTGGAGAATTTAAAATGAGTTTTTCAAGCCGCTCTCTGCCTGCTGAAGCCCCTTTCTTTCTAATTGCCGGACCATGCGTCATCGAATCGGAAGACTTGTGCCTGTATATTGCCCAAACGGTTAAAGCCGTTGCCGAAGAATTGAATATTCCGGCAATTTTCAAAGCAAGCTTCGACAAGGCCAATCGCACTTCCGGTGATTCATTTCGTGGGCCCGGGCTTGAAGAAGGTCTCGGCATACTCGCATCGATCAAGATAAAAACCGGCCTGTCGATCCTGACCGATATTCATGACCCGGAACAGGCCGAACCGGTCAGTCAGGTCTGCGATGTCATTCAGATTCCTGCGTTCCTCTGCCGCCAGACCGATCTCGTCGAAGCCGCAGCTCGCACCGGCCGGGTCGTCAACATCAAGAAGGGACAGTTCGTTTCCCCATGGGCCACCAGTCACCTCAGCGAAAAAGTGCGTAACACCCCCGGAGCCGGAGAAGTCTGGTTGACCGAGCGCGGCGCCTCTTTCGGTTACGGCAATCTTGTCGTAGACATGCGTTCTTTCCCGGTAATGAAGCCATTTGCCGATGCAATCGTCTACGATGCCACACATTCTTTGCAGCTGCCAAGCTCGGGCGGCGCCAAGACCGGCGGCCAGCGTGAATTCATCGCTCCGCTGGCTCAGGCAGCCATGGCTACCGGGTTCGTCGACGGTCTTTTTCTCGAAATCCACCCAGAACCGGAAAAATCGCCGTCCGATGCCGACAATATCTTACCGCTAGATGATCTGAAGCCGCTGCTGCAAAAACTGGCTGCCATCAAGAAGGCGCTACAGCAAGCACATATTTAACATTTCTTCGCCCCTGTTCTGCCCAAAAAAAAGACCGATTCGTATGAATCGGTCTTTTTCGGGTCGGGGCGACTGGACTCGAACCAGCGACTTCATGGTCCCGAACCATGCGCGCTACCAACTGCGCTACGCCCCGTAACTTGGGGCTAAGCATAACACAATCATCGCCAACAAGCAACTATTTGTTCAAATTCCCATTTTTTTTTTGCAATCATGAAAATTTATCCCCATTCATTAGTTGATTTGCGGGACAAGTGGTAAATTAGCCGTGGTTCTGGTATCATATAACCATGCAACAGGGCACCTCCTCAAATCAGGCGGTCGAAAGACTGAAATCTGTTTTCATGCTGGGCTTGACCAGCAATTTAACCACCTTCGTCGGCCTCCTTCTGATCTGGATAATCGCCGCACGCCAGGAGCTCGTCACCGGTTTTTTAAATACTCTGTTGACCGTATTGGCTTTCACCCCAATGTTCATGGCCGACGCCATCAATCATTATTGCCTTGGTCGAATCCGTCTCGAGCACCTCAAAGGCTGGGACGACATCCAGATTACCCCAGAAAGTCGCGCCCTGACGGCACACCACTACCAGCTTTTCCGCATTGCTTCCATAATTCCGGCCTACCTGCTGGCTGCGACAATTCTAAGCGGTCTTGGCCTGGGTTCAGCTGAAACCGACCTTTACATCCGCATGGCTTTTCTCGCCGCATTCATTCTTCATTTCAGCCGGGCCACCTGGTTTCTCCACCGCTGCGTCGCTCCGCGATTGCCAGGCTATGGTGGCAAACGCCTCTTCTGGCGCACGCTGATCTCGGCATCGGTTTTTGTCGGCTGGTTCATCTGGTTTTCGGCAAAACTGCCGCAGCTCCCGGAAAAAACCGTAACCTACAGTGCCGGATTCACCTTTATCTGCGGCATTTTCTACTTTTTTCTGAACGCCTTCATGCACCCCTTGCCGACCAGATATTCGCTGTTGCGGCCAGGTAAAGTCACCCGCCGCGAAGTCTTTTTCGCCATTGAAATCCTCGATAACGAACAGTTCAAGGCTTTGAAAAACACGTCGGCAATCGAGTCGGCTGCCAGCGACAGCAACCGGGAACTAAGTTTCACTAAAATCGCCAATATCCGCATGCCACTCCTCGAACTCCCCCTGTTCCAGGCCTGGGGCAGCATTTACGCCGGCAGTGACGGCAAAGTCGCACTGCTTATTCTCGACTCTGAAGTTGACCGTGGCGTCCATCGTTGCCTGGTTTCGTTCGCCGAAAATGAAACCTTCATCACCACCGATTTTGGCGCACCTCAGGCTAAATTCCCGACTTCGGTCAATTACACCAACCTTGAGCGCAAAACCAGCGCCTCAGCCATGATGCAACAACACATGCAAATAATTGGCGACTGCCAGGTCGTTGATATTCGCAATTCAATCTGTTTAAAACTCGAACATTTTGTTAAATCCATGATAAAATTCCTTGAGAAAGACGCCAGTTCGAAGCAAGGCAAAAATACGAATTCCGGTGAAAGCAATGAATCAAACTCAGAACCAACCAGCTGAAGAGCCCGCGGTCCGCTCCGGTCCCAAAACCGTAGTCCGGCTGAAAATTTTCGCCACGCTTCTGGTTCTGTTCGCATCACTGATCATGGCGATGTGCTATTCCGAAATAGCCCGCTGGCGCAGTTTAAGCGAAAATTATATCAATCGCAAAGGCCTGACCCTGGTAAAAACAATTGAACCACACACCCTCAATTTCATCGAAAACGAAAACATCCAGGGTCTCGAGAAACTGGCGCGTTCGATAACTTCCCCCGAAATCCCTGACAATGACGTAATTTCGGTGCAGATTCTCAACAGCTCGATGCAGAAAATCGCTGAATCTTCACCGAACATGGAAAATGCCGGCGGCAGCTTTATCAATCTTCCCGCCACTGTGGTCGTCGCCAACCCGATTATCGACCCGGACTCAAAGCAGCAGGTCGGAGTGCTGCGCATGGTTTTTTCCAATCGTTTATTTGAAACCATGAGTCGACAGGTCTTTGCCGAAGCTACGTTTTATTTCATTCTTGCCATAATTGTCGCGGCACTGCTGACCTGGTATCTGTTGCACATTTTTCATCGCCCGGTATTGCTCCTTGCCGAAGCAGCCCGCAAAATTTCGAGAGGGCAGATCGGCACCATCGTCGAAGTTGGCACAAGTGATGAAATCGAAGTGCTGATCGAATCTTTCAACCAGATGAGTCAAAGCATCAATGTGCATTTGAGTGAACTGCGCCAGAAATCCTCACAACTCGAAAAGAAGAACTATGAGCTTTCAACTCTGCAGCATATCGGCCGGGCGCTCAGCTCCAACCTCGAAGCTGAACAGCTCTATGAAAGTGTTGTCGACAACGTCATCAACATTCTCAGCGGAGTTAAGCGCTGTTCGTTGATGCTCGTCGATGAAAAGCGCGAAGAATTCATCATCAAGGTTGCCAAAGGGCTGGACCCTGAAACCATCCCCCCCAGCGGCCGAGTGCCCATCGAACGCAGCATCGGCGCCAAGGTTTTCCATAGCGGTGACTCGGTTCTGCTCAACGATCTCGACAAAGAGGAAGACAGCACCGAGCTAGATGAAGCACGAGTCAGACGAAGCTCTATTTGTGTGCCGATCAAGCATTCCGGTAAAGTGACCGGCATACTTTCAGTCAGTAACCGGATATCCGGCACACCATTCAACGAAACCGACCTGCGCCTGGTTGAGGGCGTCGCCCGCGAAGCTTCGATCGCCCTGAAAAATTCACTGATGTGGCATGATCTCAAGCGCAAGGTGCTTGAACTCAACACTTTGCACGAAGTCGGAAAAACCCTGGGCATGGTCCTCGATATCAACAAGCTTCTTGAAATGGTTCTCGACCTAACTGCCAAAGTCCTTGGCGGCGTCAAAACCAGTTCAGTCATTCTTTACGATGAAGAAACCAACAGCCTGCAGGTAATGCTCTACAAAGGCAACCGCAGCATCGAAACCCTGCAACCGATCCAGGTCGGCGAAGGTATCGCCGGCAAGGTTTTTGAAAAAGGCGAACCGATTATAATCAACGACCTGCAATCGAGCGAGCATAAGTCCGCAGAAGGCGGTCGCAGCTCAATCTGCGTCCCCCTTAAAATCAAGGAAAAAACCATCGGCGTGCTTTCCGTATCCGACAAACATTCCGGCGAAGCTTTCGACAACAGCGATCTGGAAATGCTCGTCACCCTCGCCTCGCAGATTGCGGTAACCCTTTACAACGCCCAGCTCTACGAAGATCTTGAATCGAGCTACCTTTCAGCGGTTCGGGCTCTGGCCAATTCAATCGATGCCAAGGATCCCTATACCCGCGGTCATAGTGAACGCGTCGCCCGCTATTCAGTAGAAATCGGGCGAACCCTCGGACTTAATTCCGATGAGATCAAAAACCTGCATGTCGGCGCACTTTTGCACGACATTGGTAAAATCAGCATTTCTGAGAGTATAATCAACAAAAGCTCAAAACTTTCAGACAGTGAATACGAAACCATGAAAACCCATCCGGCCCGAGGTGCTGAAATTATTGAACCGGCGCGCTTTTTGCGCGAAAAGGTGCCCCTGATCAGATATCACCACGAGCGTTACGACGGTAAAGGTTACCCGGAAGGCCTCAAGAGCAATGAAATACCGCTGATGGCACGCATAGTCTGCGTCGCCGATTCATACGATGCCATGACCAGCAAACGCGCCTATCGCGACACCATGCCGCGCCAGGAAGCACGCAACGAGCTGATCCGCTGCTCAGGCACCCAGTTCGACCCGAGAATAGTCAATGCCTTTCTCGAAGTGCTCGAAGACGATAAAAAAATTGAAGCAATTGAGAAGTTAGGTAAATAATGGAAAAAATCTGGAAGCTCCTTCAAGTCTCTGATGAAAAAATCAGAGGGCTTGAGTCTACCGGCTTTCCCGAGGTGTTTTTGCGCATTCTTTTGAATCGCAACATCACCGATCCGGAAGCAATCGAGCGCTACTTCTCGCCCAAAAGTCGATTTCTCTTTTCGCCGTTTATGCTCAACGGTATCTGCACCGCAGTTAAACGCATCCAACAGGCCATCGACAACGAAGAAAGCATCAGGGTTTACGGCGATCGCGATGTCGACGGAATCACTTCCACGGTTCTTCTTACCGAAACTCTGCGCAGCTTCTACAGCCGCGTCGACTTTACCGTGCCGGTGATCGAAGACGGTTACGGACTCAACCCCGACTATATCGACGCCGCCCTCCGCGACGGCATTCGCCTGATCATCACCGTCGATTGCGGCATCAGCAATATCGATGAGGTTGAATACGCCCGCAGCAAAGGGATCGATGTCATTATCACCGACCATCATGAAGCGCCCAGCCAGCTTCCTGACGCTATCGCCATCGTCGACCCGAAAATGCCCGACTCCTGTTGCCCACAAAAGGACATTGCCGGTGTCGGTGTCGCCTTCAAAATGGCCATGGCCATGGAAATGGCCCGCTCTCGCCGTCTTTCCAAGCCCCTGATCGTTTTCGACGTCAGCGATATGAATATCGAAGTTATCCGGTTTTCGCCCTGCGAAGGCTTCAGTCCGGTCAAAAACATCAATCGCGAAACCATGCATAACGCCGTGCCGGTTTTTTACGACCAGGCAGAAAAAGCGCTGATCGGCGAAATGATGCCGGAAATCATCAACGTCACCGCATCACCGGAAACGGTTTACGTCGACAAAATTATCGCCTTCTGCATGCCCGAGCTGCACAAGCCCGGCAAAAAAGAATATCTGGCCGAGCTCAATCTCGATCAGGTCAAAGGCGCGACGGCCCTGACCCTGATGTATCTCAAATGCCTCGAAGGCAAATTGCAATCGGTAAAAGCACTCTGGCAGCGCTGTCTCGACATTCTCACCATCGGCACAATAGCTGACATGGTGCCATTACGCGGCGAGAACCGGGCTTTTGCCCAGATGGGCCTCAAATTCGTCGGCAAAAGCAAACGTCTTGGTCTCAACAGCCTGTTCACCCAGCTTGGCTGGAAAGCTCGCCAGGTAAGTGAACGGGACATCAGTTTCAGCATCGCACCGATCCTCAATTCTTCTGGTCGCTTGCGCACCGCGGAAATCGCCATCGATCTGCTTACCACTACCAGTGCCGCCCATGCCGACAAGCTCGCCAACGAACTTTATGAGCTTAACAACGAGCGCAAAAGACTCGGCGAGGACTGCTACAACGGGGTTAAACAATTTCTTATCCAGCAAAACGACATTGAAAACGACCGCATTCTGCTCGCGGCCGCACCGATGAAAAATCAGGGTGTTACCGGGATTGTCGCCACCAGGCTGATGCTCGATTTCTGCCGCCCGGTCATCGTTCTTCTCGAGGATCAGGGCAAATTTCTCGGCTCGGCGCGCAGCTTCAAGGATATCAACATTATCGATGCCCTAAACTACTGCGGCGATCTTCTTGAGAAATTCGGCGGACACGTAGGCGCAGCCGGCCTGACCCTTAATCCGGAAAACGCCGACCTTTTCCGGGCCAGATTACGGGAATACGCAAGCCAAAATATCTCTGCCGAGGATTTGACCCCGGAATGGCTTATCGACGCCGAGCTTCCCATCGATATGGTTAACGAACAATTCCTCAAAGATCTGCTCAAATTCGCTCCTTTCGGTATTGAAAACCCGGCACCGGTCTTTTTGGCCCGGTCCGCCAACTTTCAGGAAATTCGCAAGGTCGGCGAAGGCAAAAACCATCTGCGCTTCAAATTCAAGCGTACCGGTGGTCGCAGCCTGTTCGGCATCGGCTTCAACATGGGCGATCTCATGGCCCCCGATGCAATCAGGGACGGCAGCTGCGATCTTGTTTTTCATGTTGAAGCAAACGACTATAATGGGGTAAGATCGGCACAGATCATGGTGCTCGATTGCAAAATCAGAGGCTTTAAATAGGCAACCGGAGGGAAAAAATGGATATTCTTGACCGACCACCGCTTGACCGCTACGATTTTTCAAGAATGGTCAACATGTGGGAACAGCTGGTTCTCGAAGTCATTGCTGATATGATCGAGAAGCATGAAATGTGTGATTGCCACGACTGCGTGCTCGATACCGCCGCCCTCGCCCTCAACAGCCTGCCGACCCGCTACTGGATACTTGGCAGTTTCGACGCTTTTTCTTCACCAAAGCGCTTTTATGAGGACTCGATGAACGTGCGCATGGCCGAAGAAGCGGTCATGAAAGCCTACCGCCTCGTCCAGGAAAACCCGCACCACTAGGCTCGCGCGGGCCGGCTTTACCAAAGCGCCAGAGCTTCGCTGCGCGTCATGCCTGCGGCCTGTTCTTCGTAGCCTTGGCGAAGAAGAAAGGCAGGCATCCAGCGAATTTTGCGAACGTTAAAAATCATCACAAATTCTTGCTGGCTTCGTGGCTTGGTGTGAGAAATCCCGGCTTAATTATTTGTTGAAGACCGCGGCCGGCAGGAATTTCAGCTTCATGCATCTACGCTTGCTCGTTTTTCTATGCAAAAACAACGCGCGCGCGATCGACACGCGAACTCGAAGCCTCATCCTGAGGCCTCGTTCGCGGCTCAGCATCCGGCTTCGCCGGTCGATCTTTGCGGCTTATGTTTTTGCGAAAAACGGCAAGCTCCGACAGCATTGCGCTGAAAAACCCTGCCCTGCCCGCTGCGCTATC
>CAZTHA010000103.1:7517-12258 GCA_964613435.1 uncultured bacterium | reverse complement strand
GAACAAAGAGCAGCTTGGGCGAATGGCGGCGTATATCGCCAGCTCAACCCAGGATCAGGTCGTTGGTGCCGTCGCCGCTGAAAATGTCAATGCCGGCGAAAATCTTGGCAATGTCCGCTTCATGATTCTCCCCAACAATCTGATTTTCACCAGAAATCAGGAAATAGCTTCGATCGAGATCGATGGCTCGAAAGACCGGGGCAATATTGCCCGCACCCTCAAAGAGTTCATGGACGAGATCAATCTTGAAGTAACCCGGCTTGGCATGATCGCCAACCCACTGACCAAAAGGTTTGGCGACTTGTCTTCCGAATCGATGCTTTCGTTTTACGATATGGTGAACCGTATCAGTTCACTGAACCGCCCGATCATTCTCATTGCTGTAGTTCCTGAAGACACTTATGCAATAGGTCCACTCAACGTGACTTTCAGATTTGAGGAAACCGGAGAAAATCTGTATACTACCGATATTCAACCCCAGCCGGTGCAAATCGCCACCGACACCGGGAACTGAACGAAAGGACAAACTGGTGAAAACCGGCCAATATCAGTTGAATATACTTCATGAAGGCACGATGAGTGTCGACGGCGGTGTCGCCTTCGCCGGCCTGCCGCGCAACGAATGGCAGCAACTCATCGAACCGGATAGCAACAACCGTATTCAGCTCGGCCTCAATCAGCTTCTGATTCGTGGCAACGGCATGAACATTCTCGTCGATACTGGCCTGGGCAATAAAATCAGGCCGCGTCGCAAGCAGTTGATGGGAATTGTCCAGCATTCGAGCATCGAAGAGCGCCTGGCCGCATTCGATCTCAAGCCCGAAGATATAACCCAGGTTATTCTGACCCATCTGCATTACGACCATTCTGGCGGACTAACCAGACTCAACGATAAAACCGAAGAAATCGAACTGGTGTTCGCCAATGCTACCCACATCATCCAGCAACGGGAATGGCAGGCTGCCTGTAATCCTGACGAAATTTCGCGATCGAGCTACTATCTGCATGACTTTGTGCCACTTGGACATAGCGGCAGGCTTCAATTGATCGATGGCGACCTCGAACTGGCCCACGGAATTTTTCTGGAACTGACAGGAGGGCATACGGCAGCACATCAGCTTGTCAGAATTGAAGATGACCTGTGCCAGGTGGTTTTCGCCGGCGATATCTGCCCCACCCCATGGCATCTGAATCCTGAAAGTCGCGAAGCCTTTGACCTTTTCCCCTGCGAAACGCTACAGGTGCGAAAAAGTCTGATAAACAAAGGCTTACGCGAAAAGATGCTGTTCGTTTTTTCCCACGGCCGGGAGCCTGAGTTTTTCAGCATAAGCGGTCTGGCCGATGCTCCGGAAACGAGGATTTTTAATGGTTCCTGAGAAAATTTTCATTCTCGCCAATTTGCAGGCCCGCACCCAGAATCGAGCTGATCTTGAGCAGGCGGTTAACGAAATCAACGGTAAATTGCCGACTGAAATCGTTTACACAAGCAGTTCTGACGATGCCATTGAGAAAGCGAAACAGCTTAGCGCCAATCCGGCCAACATCGTTGCCGCATGCGGCGGCGACGGCACGGTTAACTCGGTGCTGCAAGGCATAAGCGATCAGGGCACGCTTGGCATTATTCCCTCGGGAACGGCAAACGTCATCGCCCGGGAGCTCGGAATCCCGCTAAATTTTCGCGATGCCTGCAAAAATCTGCTGACTGGCGCAGTTAAAAAAGTCGATGTCGGGCTGTGCAACGGGCAGCGCTTTCTATTTGTGGCCGGGACCGGCTATGATGCCCAGGTTGCCGGCAATGTCTCGCCAAAACTCAAGCAGTTTCTCGGCAAATTTGCCTATCACATCGCTTCGGTAAAAGAACTGCTGACTTACAAAGCACCTGAGCTGACTTTTACATTCAGTGACGGGCAGCCCTCGGTTACCGGCGAATTTGCGATCATTGCCAACATGCGCCGCTATGGCGGCGATCTTTTCTTTGCACCGCAGGCGAGATACGATGACGGCATTCTTGATCTGATCGTGCTCAAGCGCTTTAATCCGCGCACCCTGTTGCGACTGTTCAATTTCGCCCGCAAAGTTGCACCGTTTCCGGCGCAGGATGCCTGGCAGCTCCGTGCCGAAAGTTTCAGCGTCAGTGCCGACTCAGACTGCCCATACCAGCTTGATGGTGAAGCTTATTCCGGCATCAAAACCTTTTATTTTTCAGTTAAGAAGCAGAAAATAAATCTGCTGATCCCCTGATCATGGAAATTGCCACAACAATCTGGCTGCTAACCAAATGGCTGCTGCTAATCGCAGTTGCTGGTGGCCTGCTTGTCGGACTTATCGCCCTTTTTCATCCGCTAAGGTTCAATTTGCATCTGCGCGGCAGCATTCGCGGACAGCGTGCCGAACTCTGGTTTGTTTATCTTTTTCGGATTTTCAGGCTTGGCATCGTTGCCAGTCCCCATACCCAGGACGTCGTTTTGCAGATTTTTTTCTGGAAAAAGGTTTTGCAGCGCAATCAAAGATCAAAGCCGAAAAAAGATGCGCCGACCGATTCGCCAATCGGTTCGCCAACTTCGCCGCAAGTCGACGATTTGCCAAAATCTCCGGCTGAACAAAGGCAAGACGTCGTAGAATCTCCAAAAGAAGTGATTCCGGTCGACGAAACCAGACCACTCGAAACGGTCGCGCCAGAGTCTGAGCCAGAGTCTGAACCTGAGTCTAGGCCAGAGTCTAAGTCTGAGGCTAAGTCTGAGTCTGAACCTGAGCCAAAGTCTGAGCCTGAATCTAAGTCTGAGTCTGAACCTGAGCCTGAGTCTCAGCCTGAGCAGGCTTCGCCGGTTGAAGAAATGCCGAAACCAGCCTCCCAGGTTGGCGACACAGAAGAGATATCCACTGCCGAGCCGATTTCGGCTGAACCCTCAACCGGGAAGGCCCCGACCAAAATTGAAAAAATCGATACCATCGATCCCTTTTCCCAGAAAACCGATTTTAAACAGGATTCATCAGAAGAAAGCACAAGCGAGCGCCAAACCACCGGTGAAAGCGATAGTTGGCGAAAGCGGCTGCGCCTGCTTCGCAAAAGAATCGCCGATAAATATCGCGAAGGGAAAAAGTGGCTTCGCCTTTTTGGCCGCAAATACAAGCTATTGTCACCAATTTTCTGGAAATTCTACCGGCGTTCGCGCAAAGGTTTTCGCATAGATTCGCCGGCACTTCTGTGCCGTTATGCCCTGCATGAACCTTATTTGACCGGCATGTGCCAGGGAAATCTCGCCATTTTCTCGGGCATGCTGCAACGCTTCGGTATTGACTTCGTGCCGGTTCCGGTCTTTACCGGGCCGACCCTTTACTCAAAGGCAAAAGCCAGTCTGGTGCTCATGCCCTGGCGATTCGTTTTCGCAGTCTTGGCCCTGTTTTTTGAAAAGATTCTCTGGCAGGAGGCCTGGAAACTTTTCAAATGGTATCGGGCAAGAAAAACAGTCTCGACGACATGAAAAAAAAGTTTTTCAATGTCTAAGTTTCTGGTAAGATAGACAGGAAATTCAGGAGGTTCTACAGCAAAATGGCAATTGATTCGTTGATAAAAACAGTACTGTCAGAACTAAAAGTTGCGATAAATTCTAAAACCGTTATTGGTGAACCAACCACCTGCAATAACTGGACAGTCATTCCGGTAACCCGGGTAAGCTTTGGTTTTGGTGCCGGTGGCGGCACGGGCAAGGGCGACGCCGGCAATTTCGGCGGAGGTTCAGGCGGTGGCGCAACGATCGAACCGGTTGCCTTCATCGCTATCAGTGAAAAGGAAGTTAAACTCATTTCACTGAAAGAAAAAGAAACCATCTGGGAAAAGATTCTCAAGCCCGAAGTGGGCGAAAAGATCTACAACAAACTGATGGGAATTGGAGCTGAAGGCGAGAAGGAAGTCGACGAGTCGGGCAAAGTCGAAGCCGAAAAACCCGAAAACGCTTCCTGAACTGCTTGATTGATTACTGCATGGAAATTCACTCAGAGAGGGTGTGGTCTATATCATAGAGATACTTAAACAAATTCCACTATTCAATGGTCTTGAAGAAAGTGATCTTAAAAAGATCTCTGAAGTTGTCAAGGAAAGAGAACTGCCAGCCGGCACCATTCTTTTCAAAGAAGGCGAAAAAGGTGATGCTTTTTATCTTCTGAAAAGAGGCACCGTTGAAGTTTATAAAAATGATGACGGCACTGAAAAAAAGGTCGGCAGCATTTCTCACAACGATGAAAGCAGTTTCTTCGGTGAAATGGCCTTGATCGAGGGCGCGCCGCGCAATGCAACGATCAAAACCCAGACCGAATGCAATCTGCTTGAAATTGACAAGTTGAACTTTGACATGCTGCTGCGCCTGAATTCGTTCATCGCCTTGCGCATCATGACTGCGCTGACCAAGCGTTTCCGTTCGGAAAGTGAAATGTCGGCGGCAAAAGAAGAAGTTAAAACCGGCAAAGTCATTACCGTATTCAGCCCCAAGGGCGGGTCGGGTAAAACCGTTTTTGCCGTTAACCTTGCCGCTGGTATTTCCAAACATGTCAAAAGCAAAGTGCTCCTGATCGACCTTGATCTGCAGTTTGGTGACATGGCCTTCATTCTTGGTCTCAAAGCGAAAAAGACCATTGCCGAACTGGTAGAAGACAACGTTGAAGATGCCGAGACCATGAAAAAGTATCTGATTTCGCACAAACTCGGCTTCGATCTTCTGCCCTCGCCCTTCAAACCGGAACAATC
>CAZTHA010000103.1:0-7417 GCA_964613435.1 uncultured bacterium | reverse complement strand
GAAATTGAAACGGCAATGAAGCGCAAATTCGATTTCAGCCTGCATGATGACTGGAAACATGCCTGCGACCTGGTGAACGAACAGAAAACCATTTTCGATTCTACGACTCCGTCCCAGTATCGCAGCGATTTTCTGCAGTGCATCAGCACCATAACCGGAGAAAAAATCGAAGGGGCCGATCAAAGCTTGCTAGGCGCCATAAAAGGCTGGTTCACCAACTAGCTCTGATTGATTTGCCGCGGTTTTCAACCGCTTTCAGATTAAAAAAAATCGCCCGAATAAACGGGCGTTTTTTTTGGTCGAAAGAGCTCAGCGCCTGGCTTCCCATACCAGATGGGCCAGCTGCGGCACGATGATGCGTTGCATAGCCAGCCTGACCGCCTTGGTTGAACCTGGCAGGCAGAAAATCGGCTTTTTTCCGATTATACCGGCAGTCGCCCGACTCATGATCGCTGCCGCGCCAATCTGCTGAAAAGAAAGCAGACGAAAAATTTCGCCGAAGCCTTCGAGCTCTTTATCCAGCATCGGTCTAACGACCTCGATACTGTTATCCCGACTGCTTAAACCGGTGCCACCGTTGCAAATAACTGCCTGAGTCCGAGCATCACCAAGCGTTTCTTCGAGGCAAGCCCGCATGGAATCAGGGTCTTCGCGAACGACAGAATAGCTGTTCAGGCGATGCCCTGCGGCAACAAGCATATCAATGATAATTTTTCCCGATTTGTCGGTGGCTTCGTTACGACTGTCAGTAAAGGTCAGGACCGAAAAATCGATACTGGAGCGGGAAAGCTCTTCATGCTCATGGTGTCCCATCGTTTTTCTCTCCGGTGTATTCAACCGTCAGCACAGAAATATCGTCCTGAATCTGCGAATTCCAGTCGGGAACTGCAGCAAAAATCGCTTCGACGAATTCTTCGAGCCCGGCGTTGTATTTTCTCTTGATCTTTTCCTGCAGTCGACGATGCCCGAACTGCTCACCTGAAGATTCGCGAAGTTCACAAAGCCCATCACTGAAAAATACCAGGCGATCGTTCTTTTCAAGCGAGATTTTGACCTGATCGAATTTCTTCTGCTGAGCCTTGCCAATCGCAGCATTTGCCGGGTCGCACCTGACGATCTTGCCGTTTTTCTTTACGATCATTGGGGTTGGTGAACCGGCGGCGGCGTAAGTCAAAGTTGCCCTGGCAACATTTATTATTCCGTAAAAAACCGAAAACTCGCCGTCACCTTCAAGATCAAGGGGAAACTCGCGATTAATTTGCTCAATGACCTTGGCCGGCGCAACCAGTTCATAGCCTGGTGCCTTGCGCGACAATAGCTTGAGAATCCCCGGCTGTCCGGGAATTGGCACAAGCTTTCTTGCCAGCGATCCAAGAATGAACGATGCAGCATCGCCACTTTTGGCGACATCGACCATGACCACCGCAAAATTGTTTTCATCGAGTCGAAAAAAATTCATGCCATCGCCGGCCATCATCGAATGTGGTTGATGTTTCCAGGCGCTCTTCAGCATTGGAAAATCAGCAAAATCAGGAGGCAGCATGGCACTTTGCATTCGGCTCATGAATGCGACTTCACGCATCATCCTCTCGTTGGCGGTTTTGATGATCAGATTTGCCTCTTCAAGCTTCTTGATTCGTTCTTTAAGCTCATCTTCGAGATGAATGATCCGTTCACCGGTTCTCAATCTGGCACGCACCTCTGAATTGTGCCAGGGCTTGACGATGAAATCATCGGCCCCAGCAAACATGGCGTCGAAAAGGCTCTTCTGGTCACTCATTCCAGTAATCACCAGAATGTAAGTGTAATGCTCGCGCTTCATGCCGCGGATTCGCTTGCACAACTCAATCCCATCAACTCCGGGCATAAGGATATCGGTAATGACAAGCCTGATCTTTTCTTTTTCGATTATCTCCCAGGCTTCTTCGCCATCAGCGGCGGTCAAAACATCATAGCCCCATTCTTTCAGGAGAATGCTGAGCTGGTCACGGGTGATTCTTTCGTCTTCAACTATTATAACCTTCATAAGTTACCTGTGGCTTGGATTTCAAAAGATCTCCGGGCTTACCGAGTCGATTATCTCAATCAATTCCTTTTCTTCAGGGTCAAGTAGCATAAAATCGATCTGCGAACGATTGTCAAGATACATATCAGCGCCCTGGGCCAGCTGCATCGACAGCAGTTGCAAATCCTGTGCGTCCTCCCTGGGCAACAGAGCAATGACCAGATTGCCTTCCTGGCCAGTTTCAGTGGTTTCAAAGGCATAAATGGCGCGGGCCTGGTCTTTAAAGTTTTCGACAAGAAATTCGATAAACTCGGGCGGCAAACCTGGGTCGGGCGTTGAAAAAATCAGCTGCTCACCCTCTTCGATTTCGATGTCTTCTTCGCCACGGCTGATTCTTGAGGCCGCAAAACCGGCCTGCTCAACAAGTTTGGCCGATTCTTCCCTCGACAAAACGATTTCAGCACCACTATTCAAAGCAAACTTCAATTGTCCATTTAAAGTAGTCAGTTCAGCATGAGACTGGGCCAGGCTTATGTGTGAATGAGGTTGTTCCGGGCTGTTTCCCAGATAAAAGGCATGCGGAGAAGTATAATAAACCCCGGTAGAACCATTTGCCCCGGTTACCAGAAATTTCTCGCAAAGCTCGGGAAAAAAGCAATGCGGAATGGCACCAAGTTCAAGATATTCCTGCATCAGCGCGTCGAGATCTTTTTCGGCCAATCGGCAATCACAGCCGTTTTCGCATGGTTTGGATCTAAGCAAGTTTCATTCCTTTCAGCAGCATGGCAACGCGATGTGCCTCGCTCGCCAGTTCTTTCTCGGTTCGGTCGTTGTTAACGATTATTATGTCGGAACGCCCGGCCGGAAGCTCGTCCTGCGCAAAAAGTCTTTCACGGGCACTTTCCTCGCTCCAGTTTCGGTTGTCTATCAGGCGTTGCATACGTATCTCCGGTAAAGTAACTACATAGATAAGCCTCTGGCAAAAACGGTCCAGTCCCATAGAAAAAAGCAAAGCCGCATTGACGATGAAGAATTCTTCGCCCCGGTCTTTTGCCTGTTCTATTTCCTGGCGAACCCGCTCAACCATGGCCGGATGCATTATCGAATTGAGCTTTTCAGTATTTGCATCATTTTGAAATGCTTTGCGGCCCAGAGCTTTGCGGCAGACTTCGCCATTTTCGTCAAGAATATCCTCACCGAAAGCTTTGACCAGTCGCTGTCTGGTAGCATTTTCCCCGAGAAGCTGATGGCCAATGGCATCAACTTCGAGGTTTCTTCCTAATCCTTCGTTCGCAAGCATTTGCGCCAGAGTCGATTTGCCAGCCCCGGTTTGCCCGGAAACTCCTGTTATCAACATATTAATCGCCCGTTTCAGCCTTTCCCGGCAAATAAACATAAAAGGTCGACCCCTCGCCGACGCTGCTTTGCACTTCGATTTTGCCGCCATGCTCCTCGACGATACGCTGCGCCATGGAAAGGCCAAGGCCGGTTCCGTCTTCCTTGGTCGTCATGAATGGGTTGAAGATGTCCTGCAGACGGTCTGAAGGGATCCCATAGCCGGTATCTTCAAAGGCGATCACCAGCGCCTCATCCCGGTGATCGAGAATGACGGTAAGCGCCCCACCCGGGCCTAGCGCCTGAATCGCGTTGGTGATGATATTGATGAAAACCTGCTTAAGCTGGTCAGGATCACCAATCACCAGGGGCAAAGAGCTTTGCACCTTCTTTTCATAGTTGACACCCTGCTTCTTGAGCTGGTTCTTCACAAGCAGAAAACAATCATCAACGACCTTTTCAACATTGACTTCGACCGCCTTGGGCTTGGTCGGTCGGGCAAAGTCGAGAAGGTTGCCGATAATGCCCTCGAGACGATCTATTTCTTTCTGGATGATCCATAAAGGCTCACGCCTCGAGTCATCCTGACTGAATTCACTTTCGAGAAGCTGCACGATCATCTTCATCCCGGTAAGCGGGTTACGAATCTCATGGGCAATACCCGCCGCGAGAACCCCCAGGGCCGACAGGCGATCGGCCCTTTTCAACTGTTCCTCCATGGCGCTAATCTGGGTGATGTCCTTGATAAAAAAAACGGTGCCGAGCATGCCACCCTGTTCGTTTCTGAAAGGGAAAGCGTTCACCTCGACGATTTTGGCAGGTGTCGCGTGACGCACCTTGATCTTTTCATTTTCGACAGTGATGTTGGTTTTCAAAACATCCTGCATAAGTTCGATCAACTTGGGCGGCAGCTTGTCGCGGTCTGTTTCCAGGCTCCAGCCCTCGGGAAAGGGGCGACCAAGCATTCTGCTGATTTCATGGTTGGCATAGGTAACCTTGCCCAGGCGATCGAAAATCAGCACACCCGAGGTCATGCTTTCCATGATTCGCTCAGTAAAACCACGCAGGCTGATGAGATCTTTGAACATGTGATCGATCGAAGCTATCTGCGTCGCAATGATGCGCAGCCCAATGATGTCTTCATCGCGGTAAGCGTATGCTTTACGGCTGGCAATGGCAATGACTCCGATCAGTTTTCCGGAAACCTCGACGGGAAGAATGAGTACCGAATTATAGTCGGCAGTATAGGTCAGATAAGGCTTCAATTCTTTGGCGGCAAGCCCGATAGGGCCTTCGCCTACTTTCAGGGCCCGCGGAAAAGAAGACTGATCGCCCTCATACAGCCTCAACTCAAGGGTTTTTCCGTCTCCGGCCAACAGATAAAGCATGTAAACATCAAAATTAATGAAACTTTTTGCGACTTTTCCCAGTGAATCGTAAACATCGCGAAAATCGATCAACGACTCGGCCTGTTGTGAAATCTCATAGAGGGCCGAAAGACGCGAATTCTTGTGAATCATTTCGTTGTGTAAACGGAAATTCTCAAGCAACGAGCCCATGAATGGGGTGATTATTTCAAGAAAACTACGATGCTCATCAGAAAAACTGGCCCGGTTACTCGGTTTGAACATGACCAGCAGGGCCACCGGCTTGCCGGCCAGCATGACTGGCCAGGCCGAATAATGCTTGATCGAATACCGGTCAGAAATCTCATATTCCGATGCCAGGCTCTGAACGCTGTAGTCGCGCAGGCGAATGAAAACGTCATAGCAGTCACGCAGGAAATCATCGCGCAAGTGCGGTTCTCTAAGGCTTTCCTGAAAGCTTTTTACCAAAGGAACCATCAGGCTGCTTTTTTCATGGGGGGTTAACAATACCGCCCCGGAAGATTCGGTGACGGAAACGGCGCTTTCAGTTAGAAACAGCAAAGCCCGGTCCGAATTCAAATGCGAAATAGCTTGCGCGATTTCGCTGAGCAACGAGATGGCGATTACCGGTTTCTGTTCAAAACCATTACCCATAACCAGACTCCTGCGAGTTTTATGCTGTTAAACTAACATGTTCAGGCTTTCTTTGCATTAAAATTCTGCAGCTTGAAAACTCACCGAATTAGTATTAACTTGGTATGAAATCATAGATAGTGAGGCTCGCAATGGCAAAGGAAAAAACGGCAAAGAAGACAGTCTATAAACCTGAAGGTGCAGTGAAAAAAGTTTTGCAGCTTTTCGAAGAAATCAGCGCGGTTCCAAGAAAATCAGGCGGCGAAGAGAAAATCCGCCAGCATCTTATCGACTGGGCTCGAGCCCAAAAGTTGCTCTACATAACTGATCGCGTCGGCAATCTGATCATCAAGGTCAAGGGCAGCAAAGGCATGGAAAAGAAAAAGCCGGTAGTGCTGCAGGGCCATCTTGATATGGTCTGCGAAAAAACCCCTGATTCAAAACATGATTTCAATAAGGACCCGATCAGGTTCGTATTTGACGGCGAATGGCTGAAAGCCGACAAAACCACGCTCGGCGCCGACAACGGCATTGCCATAGCTCTTGCCATGGCTATTTGCGAAGACAACACAATCAAACATCCGCCACTTGAACTGCTCTTCACCGTTGAAGAAGAAACCGGGCTGACCGGTGCCAAAGAACTGGAACCAGAAATAATAACCGGCAAGAAGCTCATCAATATTGATTCAGAAGATGAAGGCGTCTTCACGGTCGGCTGTGCCGGCGGCAAAGACACCCATATTGAACTCGACCTCGCTTACGAAGAAGTTCCTTCTGACTACAATGCGATGATGCTCAAAGTTCGCGGCCTAACTGGCGGTCATTCGGGCGTAAACATTCATGAAGAAAGGGCCAATGCCATTCGGGTTCTTACCAGAAGCCTCATGGCAATTCGCGAAGTCTGTGATCTGCGCCTGGTTGGAATAACCGGCGGCACGGCCCATAACGCCATTCCCCGCGATGCCGAAGCCACCTTTTTCATTCCCGCTGAAGCGATTGAAGCAATCGAAACACTTATCGCTGAAAGCGAAAAGGTTTTCAAAGCGGAATTTGCCAACACCGATCCCGAGCTTGAGCTTGCCTTAAATCGAATTCCGTTGCCGATAGACCGCCGCGGTATGATGAGCTATGTCACCATGAAAGCCCTCGACCTGCTGTTTGCCATTCCCCACGGCATCGCTGCCAGATCAACCGACATGCCGACTCTGGTCGAGACCTCTTCCAATGAGGCCAAGGTTTTCATCGATAACGGCAAACTTCACATTCAAACCAGTCAGCGCAGCTCGGTAATGAGCCGACTCGATGCCCATACCCGAAGAATAGAATGCATTGCCCGGCTTGCCGGAGCAAGGGTTTTCAGCGGCAATGGTTACCCGTCATGGCAGCCGAATTTCGATTCTCAACTTCTCGCCGTCTGCCAGAAAACTTATAAAAAACTGTTTAAAACTGAAGCTAAGGTTGAAGCAATTCATGCCGGCCTCGAATGTGGTCTGATCGGCAATCTTCACCCTGGCATGGACATGATTTCTCTTGGGCCGACGATCAAGAACCCTCATTCGCCCGATGAAAAGATTTTTCTGCCGTCAATTGAAAAAATCTGGCTACTGCTGACAACCCTGCTCGCGGAAATGTAAAACCATGCACAATAGAATAGTAACGCTCTTTCTGTTTCTTCTTTTCGGCATTGCTGCCGTTCAGGCCGAAACTACCGTAAGACTTCTCCACAGCAACGACACCCACGCCCGCATCGTGCCGATAAATTCAAAATCGCATGGTGCTGATGTCTCGGGTGTGCTCCGCCGGGCTTCTCTGATTAAAAGAATCAAGAGGCAAACCCCTGACGCACTGGTTCTCGACGCCGACGACATGTTTCAGGGAACACCCTTTTTCAATTTCTTCAAGGGTGAAGCCTGTTACCGACTTGCTGCAGCTATGGGGTATGACGCAACCACTCTAGGCAACCATGAGCTCGACCTGAGTATCGAAAACCTTCTTGAAAAGCTGCAGATTTCCGGAATGCGCTTGCTGTGCTGTAACGTCTTTTACCGCAACAATGGCAAGCCGGTTTTTGAGCCCA
>CAZTHA010000102.1:0-12275 GCA_964613435.1 uncultured bacterium | reverse complement strand
TCATCGATCTGTTGGCTAACCCCTTTCACTTCATCCTGGCGCGTCTTTAAAACCGCTTCAAACTCGGAGAAGCGTTCGCGGGCGCCGGCTTTCTTTTCATCGACCTCGGCAAGAAATTTTTCTATCTCTTCGATTTTGGCCAATAGACCACGACGCATCGATTCGATGTTTTCCTGTTCCGAATAAAGCTGATTAAGATCAAAAAGAATCAGGTCTATTTCCAATTGGCGAATTTCAGCGGCCAGAGCTTGATATTTTCTGGTTTTTTCCGCCTGCTCCGCCAAAGGTCCCAACTGGCCTTCGATTTCACCGATAATGTCTTTGAGTCTGGTAATGTTGGCACGGGTATGATCAAGTTTGGTTAACGTGCTGTTTTTGCGATGTTTGAATTTGGTTATCCCGGCGGCTTCTTCGATAAGAGCGCGCCGCGACTGGGTTCGTTGAAAAATAATATCATCGATATCGCCCTGGCCGATAACCGAGTAACCATCCTTGCCGATGCCTGTATCCATAAGCATTTCTTTAATGCTGTTAAGCAATGTCTTGCTGTTGTTAACGATATAATTGCTTTCGCCAGAGCGAAAAAGCTGGCGACCGATGCTGACTTCGGAATAATCGAGGGGCATTGCCCGGTCTTCGTTGTCGAGAACCAGCTTCACCTGAGAAAAGGCTGCCGGCCGCAAATCTGCCGATCCAGCGAAAATCACCTCTGACATTTTGGTGCCACGCAGAGCTTTTGCACTCTGCTCGCCGAGCACCCATCTAATTGCATCACAAATGTTGCTTTTTCCAGAACCATTGGGTCCGATAATTGCTGTTACTCCGGGTTGAAAATCAAAAACGGTCTTTCGGCCGAAAGACTTGAAGCCCATTAGTTCAAGAGACTTTAAATACATGATCTGTTTGCCTGATCCTTTGGGAAAAGTTAGTTAACGGTTTTGCCCCTATTATATGCCACATTTTCGAGAAAAAATACAGCCCTCTTTTGAGACAGAACAATAGAAATCTTGTCCTGAGGGTTTTATGGGTTTAGAATTGTTTCATGAAAAACATCCGCCTGATCATCGACGAACCACAATCAGGAGCCAGAAACATGGCTATCGACGAGGCCCTGATGCTTGGCCTTGCCAACTCAGACTTTTTTGGATTTCTTCGATTTTATAAATGGGATCCGCCGACACTTTCATTTGGCTACAATCAGAATATTGAGCGTCTGATAGTCTTCGAAAATCTCAACGGAACCGGATTGGTCAGAAGAATGAGCGGCGGTAAAATGGTCTTTCACAACGAAGAGTGGACCTTCTCGCTTGGCTTGCCACAAGCACTGCTCAAGTCTGAAACCGGCTCAACAACCTTCCTTCAAATGTTTCAAAGAGCGGTCAGTCCCATTGTTCAAGCGCTTGTTGCGGCAGGAATTCCCGCCCGCTTTTCCGACCTGCGCGAGATGAAGTCTTCAAGCCAAAACAATGTACACTGCTACGCCGCGGCTACCGGACACTCCATTTTTGCCGGCGACAAAAAATTGATCGGAGCTGCCGGTATAGCCAAAGATGGTAATTTCATCATTCATGGCTCAATACCGATAAAGGTTTCATTTCCGCCATGGAACATTTTTGCCGGCAGCACGAAAATTGAAGCCGGAGTTTCGATGACCTGCCTAAGTGAATTTTTAACTGATGAAATGATTGAAAAAATCCCCTATTTGATCGGCGATTTTTTTTCAAAGGAATTTAACTGTGGGCTTATCAAATCAGAACTTTCTGCCGAAGAGAAAACGAAAGTTGAGTTTATCGAAACGCATAAATATGCCGACCTGAGCTGGAAGGAAAAATCTCAGAAAAATATTGAAAAAAAAGAAATTAATTCTTGATTGTCACACAAATTAAGTTGCAATATTTTAACCGATTGATTATCTTTTTGGGTTATATTAGTTCTGAGAAGGTACTGCAGTAGATGTCCGTAGAGATTTTCAATCTGCCACGGGGGGGAACGCTGATAAAGACTCCGTCAGGGTCTTTACAGATTGGTGCACCCCCGGAAACGATAAAAGACGCCCTGAAATTAATTGGCGAGGTTCCCGACACCTTTGTCATCCCCAACCGGATGTTCAGTGCTGATCGCGGCGTATCTCTGGCCGACTTTGAATTTCCCTTCTATTACAATTACTTTCTCAAAAGGCGATCGATCAAGCTGATCGGCATGCGCCATCAGATAGAAACCATTCTTAGAGTATTGCGCGAAGCGGTTCTTGGGCCAGACAACATTCAACTTGTGCGCGAGTACCCTTACGGCATCAATCGCGACCTTATCCCCAATTTGCGCGCCGAAATGGACTTCCTCAGACCATTTTCTCTTTCGGGTAAGCGCAAAGCAGAGCTTTCAGATATGGCCAGCGGCATTCAGTGGGGCCCGGATGGCAGAGTTCCATTCGGCGAATTCGCACTTGAAAGAACCAAGGAAACTTTAAAGGTTGTCGATGGTACAAAGGTGCTGGCCGAAGTTTCTCTTGATATCAGCTACGGAACTGAGCCCATCAACATTGCGGCTTCTCAGCCTTTCGAACCGCCGCTGTTTGGACTGACGGTCATTGGTTCTGGCTCTGGCTTTGATCCGGAAGAGAAAACCAGTGGTTACATTCTCTGGGTTAACCGACGTGGAATTCTTATCGACCCGCCGGTAGATTCAACATTCTGGCTCAGGTCGATGGATATCAACCCGAGACTGATCGACGATTGTATTCTAACCCACTGCCATGCCGACCATGATTCCGGCATTTTGCAAAAACTTCTCGAAGAAAAAAAGATTAACCTTTACACCACCGAAACGATCATGGAAAGTTTCGTCAGAAAATATCAGTCCCTCACAGGCCTGAACTACAAAACCTTCATGAATCTGTTTCACTTTCACCCGATCACGCTACAGGTTCCGATAAGAATCAACGGCGGTGAATTCAGATTCTTCTACACATTGCATTCTATCCCGACAATTGGTTTTGAAGTTTATTTTCAGGGCAAAAGCTTTGTTTATTCATCCGATTCACTTTATGACCCCGAAACTTTTCGCAAACTTTTCGAACGAGGCGATGTCAACCGCTATCGCATGATAGAATTGACCAATTTCCCTTGGCATCACTCGGTTATTTTCCATGAAGCCGGCATTCCGCCGCTGCACACGCCAATTTCAAACCTTCTCGAACTGCCCGAAGCCGTTCGTAAAAGAATTTATCTGACACATACCACCAATAAGTCCATTCCCGAAGACTGTGGTTTGAGAAAAGCTCCCGATGGCCGCGAAGAGTCGGTAGTGATACCAGTAACTCCGCCGCCCAGCAACGAAGCTCTTGAATTTCTCGATGTTCTAAATCACATAGATCTGTTTTCGGGCCTGCCAATTGAAAAGGCGCGCGAATTTCTGACCCTGGTCAAAGTTGAGCATTTCAAACAGGGCGATTTCATCATCAGAAAAGATACGGTCGGAGATCGTTTCTTCATGATCGTACATGGGCGCGCGCGGGTCGAACGCGAAGGGCATACGGTCAAGACCTACAGCAACAATGATTACATCGGTGAAACCTCGATGATCTTGAATCTGCCAAGAAATGCCGATGTAATGGCCGAAACCGACATGAAAGTCCTGGTAATGGACAAATATGATTTTCTCTATTTTATCCGTGGTTCGGAAATCGCACGACAAATGAAAATCATTGCCCAGAACCGTGAATATGATACCTGGAGCCTGTTCGATGCGGTTCCGGTCTTGAAATCTCTTTCGCCGACACAACGCACTCAACTTCAGGGCATTATGTCACGAGTCAGGTTCAAGAAAGGCGACGTCATTGTCGGACAAGGCACAACCCGCGACAATTATTTCTTCGTCGACTCTGGCATAATCTCGGTTGAACGCTATCGCAAACCAATTATCAGAGCCGGCAGAGGCAGTTTCATCGCCAAGATCTATGCCACACCCCGGCGCGGAGTGCACAGATTTTCAATGGTGGCTGAGGAAGAATCTGTTCTCTACACTATGGACGTGATGGAGTTCTATCGATTTTTGGAGAAAAACCCGGGAGTTTTTCTTGCACTACGTGAAGCACGCATTCGCGACACGATTCAGACTGCCTGAGAAATCTGATCTAGAGAAATTCCAGCCACTGTGTTAAACTGATGCCGCTATCAGACAAATTTATTACAGGAAATTTCAATGATCGATAAATTTCAGGCCTGCCTGCTGGGTTACGCAATCGGAGACGCTCTTGCTGCGCCAATAGAAGATGTTTTTAGAACTCCCGAAGATGGTGCAGTCGCGATAAATTTCTATGTTAAAGCCTTTCCATCGCATCCGGTAAGCCATCTCTCCCCAGGACAGTATTCTGACGAAACGCAGTCGATGCTGCTTCTCGCTGAGAGCCTGGTCGAAAAGGGAACATTCATGCTTGATGACGTTATCAAGCGGCTTGTCGACTGGTATCACTCGCAGAAAAAGCGTTCAGAATGGCGCTTTCCGGGCAATACCCTGATTAAATCCTGTAGAAAACTTGCAGCAGGAACCCCATGGAATCAGTCTGGTCATCTTTCTGCGGGTATAAACGCCAGCTGCAGGACCATTCCCTACGCTTTGGCATATTATAAATCACCGGTTCTGCTTAAAGATTCGATTGAAAAATCTTCTCGCCTGACCCACACCGATAACAGAGTTGTCGGCGTTGCTCTCGGACTGGCTACCGTCATCGGCATGGGTCTTGAAGGTTCTGAATTCGCTCCTGATCATATTTTGAATCGTGTTATCGAAAAATCACAAACCTTCGCTCCTGAGATGACCAAAAAAATGCAAAGTCTTAAAGACGCTTTGCGAATGGAACCCGCCGCAGCTATTGGCATACTTGGCAACGGCGGCTACTGCCTTGAATCTTTCAGCACCGCACTTTACTGGTTTTTCAAGTGCAACGGCAAATTCGAGGACTTGATCATCGGAGCGGCAAACAGCGGCGGCGACTGCGACGCGATTGCAGCAATGGCTGGAGCAATGTTCGGGGCATGGCATGGTCTTGGCTCGATTCCCGAAAGATGGCTCAATCAGCTTGAAGATATGCAGAAAATCAAGCAGCTGGGCTGTGACATCTATCGGATGGCGGTGCCCCAGAGCTGATTCAAGGAGGCTCTCTGATGAACGATCAGCTGACCCATCTCGACTCTGAAGGCAAGGTAAAGATGGTCGACATTGGCGAAAAAACCGCCAACCGAAGAACTGCCGTTGCCTATAGTTCTATTTTTATCGGCAAAAATGCGCTGAAACTGATTCTGGCCGGAGAATTGAAAAAAGGCGACGCTCTGGCCGCATCGAGAGTTGCGGCGATAATGGCAGCCAAAAAAACTTCTGATCTTATTCCCCTTACCCACCCGATCAGAATCGATTCGGTCAGAATAGATCTTTTCCCAATTGATGATGAGCGTCTTGGATGTTTCGCCACAGTTTCGGCAACCGATCGCACTGGAGTAGAAATGGAAGCCATGGTAGCCGCTTCTACAGCGATGCTAAATGTCTACGACATGGTTAAAGGCGTTGATAAGGCAGCTCGAATAGAAGAAACCCGATTAGTGAGAAAAACGGGTGGAAAAAGTGGCGATTGGCTGGCGGCAAATGCCGAGGTCGGCAAAATCGAGAAACTCGCCACCAGCAAAGGCAAGGGTACCCCCAAAGACCCCTGCGATGAAGTTTTTCTGAAGGTAAATTTCGGCGTTGAAACCGATGCCCATGGCGGCGACTGGCACAGGCAAGTTTCTCTTCTTGGCTTGGAAAGCATCGAAAAAATGAAGAGCAAAGGTCTCGATGTCGGCTTTGGCTCTTTTGCTGAAAACGTTGCAACCTCAGGCATCTGCCTTTATGAATTGCCAATTGGCTCGTTGATCTATGGGCAATCTGGTTCGATAATGCAGGTCACCCAGATCGGCAAGGAATGTCACAACAAATGTGCGGTATATCATCGGGCAGGCGATTGCGTCATGCCCCGCGAAGGTATATTCGCGGTGGTTCTGGTTCCCGGCCCGCTTCGCACCGGCGATGAATTCGTCACTCTGAGCCTTGATCGCACCATAAAAACGGCAAAGGCATGACAGAAAAAGCGCAAAACTTTATTCTGGCTATCGATCCCGGTTCAGACAAGGTCGGCTACGCCATCCTGAATTATGATCTCAGCCATGGAGAGATGGGAATAGTCTACCTCAGCGAAGTCCATCGCATTTTCAAAAAATTCTGCGAAACCGCCGAAGAAAAGCCTCAGGCATTGGTAATCGGCAACGGAACTGCCGCTCAGGCAGTCTGCAAGCTTTACAATTCGCTTGAACTGGAAGTTCCGGTGCGCTTTGCTGAAGAAAAAAACACCACCTACAAAGCAAGAGCGCGATATTTTTCGGAAAACCCGCCAACCGGTTTCTGGAAGCTCGTCCCTCTCGGCTTACAGATGCCGCCCCGACCGATCGACGATTATGCCGCTCTGTTGATTGGTGAAAAGTATCTGCAGGAAAACAATCTGGTGCAAAAGAAAACACAGGAATGAAAGATTAATGAGCAACAACCAAATTTTCGACAGCGTATTTCACGATTTTCTGACGTTAAAAAAAATCAGACGCACGGGCTGGCAGCTGCGCGGTATTAGAGACGGCGAATCTTTGGCCGACCACTGCTATGGAGTGGTTTTGCTGACTCATCTGCTTGCGCCGATGCTTGAAAATATCGACAGAACAAAAGCGGTAAGTCTGGCAATCATTCATGAACTCGGCGAATGCCGCGTGGGCGATATACCCTACACAGCCCTGGCTTATTTTCCTGACAAGTCAGAGCTTGAAACCCGTGCGGTAAAAGACATCCTTGCCCCACTCGGCGGGCAGATCAGTTCTGAGAACATAGCCCTTTTCGAGGAATTTGAAGCCGGCAAAACGGTTGAAGCGAGGTTCGTTCGTGCCATAGACAAGCTTGAAATGCTCATAACAGCAGCCGAATATGAAAAAAACGGCTTCAGCGGTCTTAGCGATTTCTGGAACAATGACTCAACTTTCAGATATTTTGAAGAGTTCCCACCACTGGCAGATTACGCGCAACATCTGAAAGATCAACGTGCAATGCGAGTTGCCGGCCAATTATGATTGAAATATCCAACCTCACCAGAAAATTCGCTGAAAATGTTGCCGTAGATAACCTACAGCTTAGCATTCCCGGCGGGGCCATGTATGGTTTTCTTGGCCCGAACGGAGCGGGAAAAACCACCACCCTGCGCATGCTTATGGGACTGCTGCAACCTACTTCCGGCACTGCAACCATAGATGGAATAGACGTAACCGCTGATCCGGTAAGAGTTAAGTCGATTGTCGGTTATCTTCCCGATGAAATATTTTTATACGACTATTTAAGTGGCCGCCAGTTTCTGAAATTTGTCGCCGACATTCATAAAATAGACCGCAAGCTATTGCCGCAACGCATAGACTATTTGCTCGAACTCTTCAACCTAAGCGAGTCCGCTGATGACTTCACTGCCAACTACAGCTTTGGTATGAAAAAGAAGATCGCCCTTGCCGGAATAGTAATCCATGAGCCCAAGGTGCTGATTCTTGATGAGCCGTTTAACGGGCTTGATCCGCAAGCCACCAGGGACTTTCGCAATTTACTCAACGATATGGTCAAAAAGGGAACCACGGTTATTTTTTCCAGTCACGTTCTGGAAGTTGTGGAGAAGCTGGTTACCCACGCCGGCATAATTGCCCACGGGCAACTGAAAGTCTCGGCAACTTTGCCGGAGATTATAGAAAAATACGGCTCTCTCGAAAAAGCTTTTTTCGATTTGTCGGAAACTGCCAAACAAAAAGATTTGCAAGATTAGCGCTTCATGAAGCTGGGTTCGCGGGCAGTTTTCTTTTTCGCAATCTTATCCTGACCGCCTGTTCCACCAGGTTGTCTTCCAATCCGGTGATCGATCGAGTTTCATAAAGAACATCCAGGCCTTCTGACAAGGCCTCAAGAGCTTCCTCGGTCAGCGCCGAAAAAGGAAAAAAGACCTCTTTACCGTCGTGGGAACGAATTATGCCAACCTTTTTCTCAAGGTCGAAGCGCTCAATTTTGCCTGGCAACGCATCTGAAGCGCTATGCTCGGCGAGAATCTCAACTTGAACCGCAATCGGGCTCATTTTATCTTTGACAATTCCGAAGCGCACCGGTGCACCTTTGACCAGGCGGTCTTCCTGATCAGGTTTCAGTGCCGAATAGTGCAAAAGAACTTCAGGATACTCTTCACAAGTCAGCACGCCCATGCCGGTTTCAGGGTTATACCATTTTAAATGCCCCTCAACGAATGCATCAGGGGCCGGATCGTAAATAATTTCTTCTACCGTTTGCCCGATTTCATTGCGTATCGTCTCGATCTGAACGATCAACTGGCTGACCTCTGGCTGATTCGGATTCGCCTTGAGACTGTCCTTAAGGGTCTCAACCGCCATTGCCAGCAAGCGTCTCTTAAAATAAACCAAACCGAGAAAAAGAAGAGCGGCAGCGTCACCCGGCTTGATTCGCAGAGCTTCGAGCAATTGTGCCTCCGCTTCCTCAACCATATCAACCTCATAAAGCACGCTACCGAGATCGCGCCGATAATCAGCATTGTAGGGAAAGCGCTTGATCAGCTGCCCATAAACATCAATTGACTCTTCAAACCATTTCATTCGCGAATAAATATCTGCAAGCTGTTCCATTGCTTCGACGTTCCTCGGGTCAGTCTGAAGAATGTTCTTGAACTGCTCGGCCGCTTCAAGAAAATGGGTGTCCGCGCTGTCATCGTCGTGCTTAAGGCGATAAATTTCGCCAAGATTTCGATGAAAGAAAGCAATTTTCTGCCCAGTCTGCAGGCCCTGCTTGAAGCTGCTCAAGGCATTGTCAAGATCATCGGTAAGTCGGTAGGCCAAACCGATGGTTTCATAAAAATCTGAAGAGCCTGGATCTTTGCCGATACACCATTTCAACTTTTCAATCGCCTGCAGGAATTTTCCGGCTTCAAGATCTTCAACGGCCTCATCAAATTTTTCTTCAATCTGCTCAAGAAATTCTGAGAGTTTCTCATCGTAGTCTTCGCGTTTTTGTTCGTCGATAAGCAGATCGAAGGCGTCTTTCAATTCTTTCAACCGGGGAATGTTTGCCAGCGGCGAATCTGAAGAAAAAAGCTCGGCATATTTTTTTTTGTATGCGGCGGCTATTTCTTCAATTCCGGCAAAATTGGCCACGCCAAAAAGTTGATAAAGGTTTTGCATAATGGTTATAAACCCGGTGTATAAAGATTTTCGCAGTTCATTGTACCTTATCCCAGCCGATTGTGCAACCGCCTGTTAATGACAATTCCCGGTTGAAATACTGTTGCTGATAGAGTAAATTAACCTTCTATATGAAAATCGCCGTAAAAACAATCGATCGCTATATATTGAAAGAACTGCTCGAACCCTTCCTCTTCGGCATGGCATTCTTCGTCGCCATCTGGTTAATCGACCTGATGATGTCGCTTATCAACCTTATTTTTGCCAAGGGTGTTCCAGTTTCTGTGGTCTCGTTGTTTTTCATCTACAGCCTGCCCCCAACTCTGGTCATAAGCTTTCCCATGGCCCTGCTGCTATCAAACCTCGTTGCTTTCGGACGTTTATCTTCAGATTCGGAAATAACCAGTCTTAAGGCGGGTGGATTCAGCTTTACCCGAATCGTAACCCCGGCGGTTATTGCCGGCCTTTTTATAACCGGCCTCACCTTTCTCTTCAATGAAAAGCTTGTTCCAACGGCCAACGAGAAATTCACCAGGCTTTTTCGCCGCGAAGTAACCCTTAAAAGACCGTTGCCAAAGATCGCCGAAAACCGTTTTTTTGAAGCAGGACCGGGACGCAACTTTTTCGTCCGCAAATTCAACGAAGAAACTCGCGACATGTTCGGAGTAGTAATGTATGAAGGCCAACCCAAGGGCTTCCCACGGGTAATCGAGGCAGAAAAGGCACGCATCGAGGGCGGCGTGTGCTACTTCTGGACCGGCCGAATTTCCGACATTCATCGCAGTGGTGAAGACAAAAACTATACCTATTTCAACAAGATGGAATATCCCATAGACACTCACTACGTAAATCCCGATCATGTCCCCGACCAGAAAAACGCCCGAACCATGGGAGTTCTCGAATTGTATAATTTTATTCAGGATTCAGTGCGAAAAGGCGTTTCTGACAAAATCATAGTTCAACACTGGATAGAGCTCTGGTCAAAAACCTCGATTCCTTTTGCCAGCCTGATCTTCGTTCTTATCGGAGCACCTTTGGGCTCACAAACGACCAGGTCGGGAACGGGTATCGGCATCGGCATGTCGGTCGTCATCATTTTCATCTACTATGTTCTGTTCGCCGCAGGCAAAGCTTTTGCCAAGGGCGGTTTACTGCCGCCATTTGTCGGTGTATGGTTCCCTAATTTGGTAATCGGCCTGATCGGAATCTGGCTGATTTTTAAATCAAAAGCCTGAACCGGCTTGTCAACAAGGAGACAAGAGTCTTGAAAAAACAGCTGATTTCTTTGATTCACAGCAAGTTATCGCCGCTACTGGCCAATTATGGCATTGAAGATATTGGTTTTATCGACGTTCAGGTTCCTCCTGATCGCAGCAAGGGCGATTTTTCGCTGAATGCCGCGATGAAGCTTGCCAAGGCGGCTAAATGCGCGCCAATCAAGCTGGCTCAAGAAATTGCGGCAGCTCTCGAAAGTGAAAAAAGCTGGTTCGCCCGCGTCGAAATTGCCGGCCCGGGCTTCATCAATCTTTATCTCGACGACTCGGTAATTGCCCAAAGTTTCAACCAGATTGCAAACACAGAAGATCTCAACCTGCACAATGCGAATCAGAATGAAGTCACCGTCGTCGACTATTCAAGCGTAAACATTGCCAAACAAATGCATGTCGGTCATCTACGCTCTACGATTATCGGAGATGTATTAGCCAGAGTAATCGAAGCTCTCGGCAACCCTGTCATCAGGCAAAATCATCTGGGTGACTGGGGCCTGCCGATGGCCATGGTGTTATTCAAGGCTCAGCCGATTTTGCGCAAGGCAGAGCAGGACGGAGTGCCGGCCGAAAATCTTTTGCCGTTGGCTCGCCTCGAAGAACTATACAAAGAAGCCACGGCAGAATGTAAAACCAATGCCGAGACCGCAAAAGAATGCCACGACGTTCTGGTGCGCCTGCAACAAGGCGATGAGCAGCTTCTGGCTGATTGGAAAAAAATCACCCGGATATCAATGCTTGAGGTTTACCGCATTTATCGCCTGCTCAACGTTAAGCTCGACGAAGAAAATGAATGCGGCGAAAGCTTTTATCGCAAAATGCTTGCCGAAACCGTTGCTGAAATAGAAAAAACCGGCCTTCTTGTCGATTCCGAAGGGGCCAAATGCGTCTTTCTCGATGAATTCAAAGGTAAAGACGGAACAGCGCTGCCGGTAATAGTGCAAAAGTCAGATGGCGGCTACAATTACGGAACCTTTGATCTGGCCGCCCTGCGTTATCGAACTCACAAGCTTGGTGCCCATAGAATTATTTATGTCACCGATGCCCGCCAGGTGCTGCATTTCAAACAGATTTTCGCAACGGCTCAAGCCACCGGAATTCTTGCCGACCAAAGTGTTCGACTCGAGCACGTCCCGTTTGGTTCAATATTGGGCGAAGATAACAAGCCGCTGAAAACCAGGAGTGGCGAGAACGTCAAGCTCGCCGATCTTCTTGCAGAAGCCATAGATAAGGCCTATCAGGTTGTTTCTGAAAAGAACGCCGCGCTTTCAGAGGATTACAAACAGGAAGTTGCGAAAATGGTAGGCATTGGCGCAATCAAATACGCCGACCTCTCACAAAACCGCAACAACGACTACGTATTCTCATTTGAACGCATGCTGGCTCTAAATGGCAATACCGCCCCCTATCTGCAGTATGCTCACGCCCGTATTTGTTCAATTTTTCGCAAAGCTCAGCTAGACCCGGCCAACTTCAGTGAAAAAGCTTATATCAGCACCCCGGCCGAACGGGAACTGATGATAAAGATACTTGAATTTTCTCAGGCCGTTGAGCAGGTCGCCTCAGAATTACGCCCCCACATTTTATGTAATTATCTATATGAGCTGGCAACGACTTTTTCCGGCTTTTACGATAAATGCCCGGTTCTCTCTGCAGAAACGGAAGAACTGCGCAAGTCAAGACTGGCTCTTTGTAACACGACCAGAAAGACTTTGAGTCAGGG
>CAZTHA010000101.1:0-12293 GCA_964613435.1 uncultured bacterium | reverse complement strand
GCCAATGATGGGTTTTGCCCTTTTCAACCTGAACATACCCATAATCAAGGGCACGAGCGGAATTCTGGTCTGGGACAAAGACGAAGCAGCCGTATATCAGGAAACGGCCTGCATTCGTTGTGGCCGCTGCATTCGCGCTTGTCCGATGAAGCTCATGCCCCAGCAATTGAAAAAGCTCGTCGATGCAAAAAAATGGGAACAGGCAGACAAGCTCGGCATTCTCGATTGTATGGAATGTGGCTGCTGCGCCTACACCTGTCCATCCAGCCTACCATTGATCCAGACCTTTAAAATGGGCAAAAAAATGGTCATGGCTGAGCGAAAAAAAGCCCAGGCAAAGTAAGGAATCTGCATTATGACAAATGAAAACAAACCCTTTATGCCAGCCAACAAAAAATTTCTGGTAACCAGTTCGCCGCATCTCCATGAGAATCTCACCACAGCACGCGTAATGTGGGATGTCAATCTTGCACTGGTCCCGGCTTTGATCATGGCCATTTACAACTTTCGTGAGAAAGCGGCGATGGTCATTCTCATGTCAGTTCTTGGCGCAGTTGTTGCCGAGTATCTCATCCAAAAGTTCCTTTTTAGAAAAGATTCAACAATTGCCGATGGCAGCGCGATTTTAACCGGAATTTTGCTTGCCTTTTGCGTTCCTGCCGCTTTGCCATGGTGGGTAGCCTTCATTGGCGGGATCGTTGCAATCGCTCTCGGCAAGCAGTCTTATGGTGGTCTTGGCCAAAACGTCTTCAACCCTGCCCATGTTGCCCGCGCCATGTTGCTGGCAAGCTGGCCGGTTTACATGACGACCTGGCTCAAACCTTTCGGAGTTGCCGCAACGGATGCGATTACCTGCGCAACACCTCTTGGGGTGCTCAAAGAAACCGCAAGAAATCCCGAACTGATGACCCAGCTGTCAGAAAAAGGAACCAGTCTGGTAGCCTACACGATGAATCAATTGCAGGTCTCATTCAGCGATCTGTTTTTCGGTCTTAAATTCAGCGGCTCACTTGGCGAAACCTCCAAGTTGGCACTATTGCTTGGTGGTTTATACCTGCTCATTCGTGGGCACATTACCTGGCAGGCTCCGCTTGCCATGACAGTGACCGTCTTCGCTGGAGCATTCATTTTCGGTGGCTCTTTGGATTACGCTCTTTTTCATCTTCTGACCGGTGGCCTGATCATCGGAGCCATTTTCATGATCACCGACATGGTTACCTCACCGATGACCGGTTCGGGCCAGTTGATTTTCGGCTTCGGCTGTGGAGCGATAACGCTTCTGATCAGGATGAAGGGCGGCTATCCAGAAGGCGTCTGTTATTCAATACTTATAATGAATGCGATAGTTCCACTTATCGATAAATTCACGATGCCAGTCAAATTCGGAACTGTAGCCATCAAGGAGGCAAAAGCATGAAAGACATGTTGAAAATGGGCCTCTTCCTTTTTGTGGTTGCGGCTGTAGCCGGAGTTTTGCTTGCCATAACCGAAGAAATTACCGCGCCAAAAATTGCCGAGAATAAAAAAGCCCTGATGGAACAGGCTCGCAAAGACGTTCTGCCCCAAGCAGCAACCTTTTCCCAAAATGAATTCAAAGTTGCCGATTCTGCAAACGCCCTTACCTACAGTGCCGGGTTCGATCAATCCGGAAAGCTTGCCGGTGTAGTCGTTAACGTTTACCCCAAAGGGTATGCCGGTGCCATCGAAATGGTCGTAGGCCTGAACAATGACGGAAAGATTTCCGGAGTTAAGATTCTTTCGCAGAAAGAAACGCCAGGCCTGGGCACCAAGCTCGCCGACCCGGTTTTCATGGAGCCATTCAAAAAACTCATCACAGCTAAAGACAAGCCTGTTTTCATGGTAAAACAGGACGGCGGCGACGTTGACGCGATAACGGCAGCGACGATCAGCAGTAGGGCTTTTTGTGCGGGCATCCGCAACAGTCTCGAAACTTTCAATGTGATTAAAGGACAGTTCAGTGCCTTAAAAGCGCCAACTCTCCCTTCGCCAGAGGTTTCAGGAGGTGCCAAATGACCAGAATGCAACAGCTTTTAAAAGGTTTTTGGGAAGAAAACCCGATTTTTGTCATTGCCTTAGGCCTCTGTCCGGCTCTAGCGGTTTCTTCATCGCTGGTTAACGCAGTTGGCATGGGTGTCGCGGCGACCTTCGTGCTGATCGGCAGCAATCTCATCGTTTCTTTGATGCGATCGATAGTTCCCGGCAAAATTCGCATTCCGATATTCATCGTAATCATTGCAACTTTCGTAACGATTATCGACAAGCTCATCGCCGCGTTTTCACCTTCGCTTTCAGCAAGTTTGGGCATTTTCATTCCCCTTATCGTCGTAAACTGCGTCATTCTCGGCCGTGCCGAATCGTTTGCCAGCAAAAACGGGCCGGTGGACTCAATTCTTGACGCGATTGGAATGGGCATCGGTTTTACCATCGCTTTGGTAATGATCGCCTTTTTCCGAGAACTTCTTGGCGATGGCAAACTCTTCGGTTACGCAATTCCGTTTTTCAGCACAAATCCAGCTCTGATAATGATCATGGCTCCAGGCGGATTCATTGTTTTCGGACTGTTGATTGCACTCAAACGTCATATTGAAGCGAAAGGAGCAGAAAAATGACCAGTGGACTGCTCAGCATTTTCATCGTTGCGATTTTTATCGAGAACTTCGTTCTAAACCAGATTCTCGGCATTTGCCCTTTCATCGGAGTTTCCAACAAGCTGGACTCAGCCGTAGGCATGGGCTTTGCCGTTACGTTCGTAATGGTAATGGCCGGCGTCGTGACCTGGAGCATTCAGAACTTCATTCTGGTTCCGTTACATCTCGAGTATCTGCAAACGATATCCTTCATTCTGGTAATCGCTTCATTGGTTCAATTTGTGGAAATGGTGGTTCGCAAAACAGCCCCTGCCCTTTATCAGGCCCTCGGCGTCTTTCTGCCGCTGATCACAACGAATTGTGCCGTTCTCGGTGCGGCTCTGCTCAATATCAAAAAGGGATACGGACTGGTTGAGGCTGCGGTAAATTCATTTGGCGCAGGTATCGGCTTCTTCTTTGCCCTGATTCTGATGGCAGGTATCCGCGAAAGACTTGATACCGCTGAAATACCCCAGGCAATGAAAGGAGCTCCAATAACCTTCATCACCGCCGGGCTTCTGGCAACAGCCTTCATGGGCTTTTCTGGTCTGGTATAACAGGGGGAGACTGACATGCTTACACAAATACTAACTGCCGTGGTCGTTCTTGGCTGCCTTGGTTTTATCTTTGGTGCTATTCTTTCATTTGCCTCGAAAAAGTTTGAAGTCTATGTTGACCCCAAAATAGAACAGACTTTGGAACTCTTGCCCGGCGCTAACTGTGGCGGTTGTGGCTATCCAGGTTGTGCTTCACTTGCTGAAGCGATCGTTAAAAAAGGAGTTCCAGTGACGGCTTGCCCGGTTATCTCGGCTATCAACCGCAAGAAAATCGAAGATCTTCTTGGATTGAACGACAAGGTTGAAGGTGACAAAAAGCCGGTGGTGAAGGCTGCTCTGGTTAAGTGCAACGGCCTTGACACTGAAGAATATCAGAAATTCGAATATATGGGCGTTAAAGACTGTCAGGCAGCGGTTCTTCTTCAGAATGGCCCCTGGCTCTGCCCGCATCGCTGCATGGGTCTTGGCTCATGTGAACGAGCCTGTCCCTTCGATGCAATCAAAATCGGCCCCAATCATCTGCCGATAGTCGATGAAGAAAAATGCGTCGCTTGCGGCAAATGTGTCCTCGCCTGTCCAAAGCAGTTGATTGAAATGGTCGACAAGGAACAGATGGTCCACGTCAAATGCAATTCGACCGAGAAGGGTGCCGACACCAGAAAAGCCTGTAAAGTTGGCTGTATCGGCTGTGGTCTCTGCGTTAAGGTTTGTGCTTACGACGCGATCAAGGTTGAAAACAACCTGGCACATATCGATTATGACAAATGTACCCAATGTGGTGCATGTGTAGCCAAATGCCCGCAGCACAGCATCATCATGGAAAACAAGCCCGAATTCAAGGGGCGAATTGCCAAGATCGATCAGGAAGCCTGCATCGGCTGCACTATCTGCTTCAAGGTTTGTAAATTTGATGCTGTTAAGGGCGGAACTCCCAAGGAAAAGCACGAGATAATCGAAAACAAGTGTGTCGGTTGTGGCTTATGCGCCGAAAAATGCCCGAAAAAATGCATTGAGATGCTGGAAAAATAAGCTTTAATTCATGTCGCAACAGTTAATATACCTTATTGCCTGCTTCCTTATCGGTAGCATTCCCTTTGGTGAATTGCTGAGCCGCATCAAGACCGGCAATAGTCTGATTCTGCCCGGCAGTCGGACCACTGTTGCCCCGGCAAAAATGTTTGAGCTTCTCGGCATCCCGGCGGGAATCCTGATCTGCCTTCTTGATTTTTTCAAAGGCTTTGCGGCCTCTTTCCCGCTGGCGGTATGGGTCCTCGGTCCCGATCCTTATCATTCATGGGGTTTGATAAGTTTGGGCGGCTTGCTAACCGTAATCGGTCACTGCAATTCGCCTTTTCTGGGCTTTAAGGGTGGTCGTGGGCTGGCCCCAACCTTTGGAGTCATGGCAACCCTGCTGCCCATTCCAGCTGTTTTTGCCTTTTTAATCGGTCTTTGGCTTGCGTTCTGGGGTCTCTCGACCAAGCCAGGCGCTTTGAGTGCGGCTGGAGCAATGCCGCTTTTTTCCATCATCTGGGTTTTGGCAATCAAGCCCCAGGAACTTTTCTATCTCTATGTCGTAGCCTTCATGTCCCTCTGGACATTTTGGGAACACCGCGATGAATTGAAGAGTTATATGGGTATCAAAGCCCCTACAGCGCAAGAGCCAACGGATAATGATGCGGAACCGGGCAGTTCAAATACCGGTGGCGAATCCCTGGAAGAAACATTGTCTCAGGACCAAGGTGAAATTGGAAAGAGCCAGCCTGAGAGTGATCATTAATCGCGACAAAAGACTTATTTAGATTTGGGATTGAATTTAAGCTCCAGACGTTCGCTGGAAACCAGAGCCTGAAAACGGGAAAGATCGCTTTCATCGAGGAAAAGATCCATGAAAAATCTGCGAGCATCGGGAGCAATCGCCTTGTAGGGTGGTCGCGGCTCCACGGCGACACCGGCCAGTCGGCGGTTGCGATCAAAATACATGGTGATAAGATAAACCGAAAGGCTCATGCGGCTGTATTTTCCGAAAGCGTAGGAGTAATTTTTAGCACCATATTCGCGAAGCCGCGTTTCGACCTGTTTTATCGGCTGACCAAAAAGTCCTAAACTTTCTGTGGGGTCAGGAGCTTTCAAATGGTTGTCCATGTAGGGGTCAAATTTGTTAACTCCGCCAACTGCCGGCTGTTGCTGTGCCGGAGGGTCTTTGGCCGCAGCCGGTTTCTCGGCAGCAGGTTTTTCTGCAGCTGGTGCAGGCTGAGCTGCAGGCGCGGGCTGGGCAGCCGGAGGAAAGCCATTGTAAGGAATCTGTGCCAGAGCCTGGCTACCGAGCAAGCCAGACAAAACCAGAATCCATAATATTTTGCTGCTTTTTATTTCCATGGTTTTATCGTACTATATTTTTCGACAAAGTAATACCTGATAAGGAACATTTATGAGCCTGCCTGGAAAAGTAATTCAAATTATTGGTGAAGAGATTATCGTCGAAGTTTCACCTAAACCTGAGTGTAATGGTTGTCATGCCTGTACCGGGCTTCTTGGCGGTGAAAAAAAGTCATCGCCCCGAAAAATCACGGCATTGAAGGGAGATTTTTCTCCCAAGGAAGGTGATGAAGTAATCCTCGATATTAACCCCGGCGAGGGAAGCATTGCCGCGATTCTGGTTTTTGGCCTGCCAATGCTTGCATTTTTTGCTGGGCTTTTTGCCGCGCCATGGTTATGTAATCTGCTGGGCATCAATCTAACCGATCTGAGTCGTTTTATCAGCGCAATTGTTTTTCTTTGCGTTGGCTTCATGATTCTAGCGTTGATCTCAAGAACCAGGAGTGCAAAAAAATTAAGCCTGAAGGTCGTGGAGATCGTTGAACCCGGCACGCAAAAAAGTGGGTCCTGTAATTTTTGAATCAAGAACTGCCGTCTGGTTTGTGAGTTCCCAGGGCGATACAAAAGCTCATCGAAATTTTCACGCATTGTCATGTCCCGACTTGATCGGGGTATCTAAAATACATTTGTGGTGATTGGATCAAGCGATTACAGCACAAATAGATAGAAAAAATGCAAAAAAAAGGTCCCCGGTTTAAAATGCCGGGGACAAAGTGAGAGGATCTTTTGAGAGGATACTTGAAGTCATCTGAGAGACGACTAAATTTATAAAAGAGCTTTCCGGATCATGCAATAAATGTGCTGTGACCGTGTTTTGTTCTGTATTTTGTCAGAGGAGTGAATTCTACGTGAATAAGAGATTGATTTCTGGTTGGCTGTTAGGACATATTTTGCTGTGATTTTTGCTGCGACCGTTGTGTAACACAGTGGTAATTTTACTGTTAACGATCCGGAAAACACTTTTTACGTTTTTCAAAGAGCGACACTTATAATAGAGCAATAAGCGTGCCAACTTTAGAAGGGCTGATTTTGCGATATTTTACCCCTTTTCATGGGTAACTTTTTTCACTTGTGTGGTTTTTTCACACACCCCCGCACCCTCTTAATTATGATTAAAACACATTTTTCATTTATCCGCAAGGGTTTCAGAGATTTTCAGCTCACGTTTGTGATTCTTTTCTCAAACAAAAGGTTTTTGTGTTTTTTTTTCACCTGTGTTTTTTTTCACGCACGCATAAAAATAATTTAGCGCGCCAGCCTCGCAACCGGATTAATAAGTTACTCATTATTGTCGGCCCAGCGATAAACACAGAAAAAGCTCAAAGCAAACAAACCGAAAAAAGCAGGAGCTGTCCCATAGGAGCCACTAAGCAAACTTGTCTTGCCCCGACTTAATCGGGGGGCATCTAAATATAGGCTTTAAATAATGATCGCCCGATTGCCCCTTCAGGGCAATCGGGCGATGACATTAATTGTTTAGGGGTAACTGACTGGCTTATTCGAACTGAGCCAGCCACCAGTCATAAGAGCCGTAATCGGTTCGCAATGTATCGAGGTCATAATCCGTGGAACTGGTATTCCCAACAGTTACCAGGCTTCCATTCCAGTAGCAGATGGATCTGAAAGCCTCTGATCCTCCGCCTCCGTAGGATTTTTCCCAGTTCAGAACTGCCCCGGTGTTGTCCAAACTTAACAACCAGGCATCTTCATTTCCATAGTAAGACTGGACATCACCATCCGCACCTGCACAGGTTCCGGCGACGACGATGTTATAATTGCCACTGCCATTCGGTATGAACTGAATGTCATGGCCGATATCAACATAACTGGTACAGCCAAGAGCTCTTTGGAATGCTGCAGTTCCCGTAGAATTCATTTTCAAAACATAAACATCAACACTGCCACGGTAGCCGGACACACCACTTGATCCGGTTTCCCCGGTAACGATCAGGCTGCCGTCATCCATTATTTTGCAGGCATGGGCTTTGTCCATTCCACTTCCACCGAAAGAATACTGACCGAGTAAATTACCAAAATTGGCATCAGAAGATGTATCCAGCTTAACAACCCAAACATCATCGCTTCCAAGAGCATCGGCTGCGAGTCGATCGCCATCGGCGGATGCGGAACTCCCAGCGACAAAAAGGTGAGAGCCGCTTGGGTGAACGCCTATACTGTAACCAGAATCATTATAGTTTCCACCAAATGCCTGTTGCCAAAGAATGCTGCCATTATTAGCCGGGTCGATACGCAACACCCACATGTCGCTGTATGAGCCATTGTAATGCATATTTGTGTCACTCAGATCTCCATCGTTTGAGAAGGTCTGCCCAGTAACCACGATTGAGGGAGAAGGAAACACAATCTTTTCAATGCCAAATCCATCGTCAGTGCTGGTTCCACCATAGCTTTGAACCCAATTCATCGTTCCGCCCGGAGCTACACTCAGAATGAACAAGTCATAGCTGGAGCCGTGGGAAGTCGTAATGGTGCCCGAAGTAGAGTTTGTGCTTCCAACAACAATGAAATTGCCACTGTCATCTTCGACAACTCCGCCGACTTTTTCATAACCGGTTCCACCGAAAACGGACTGCCAGGTAATCTGACCATTACCATCGATCTTAACCAGCCAAACATCTGGATTGGTGGAGCTGCTTCCTTCATAGGTACCAGTAACAGTGCCGTCACCGCCGGCAACGATTCCGGCAACAAGCAAGCCACCATCTGAGGTTGGTATGATTTTCTCGGCAGTTTCGTAATAATCTGCGGCGCCAGAGGTTGAGCCATAAACCTTCTGCCATTTGAAGTTCGGAGCAACCGCATATTTATCGACGACTTCAAGAGTGAAGGTCAAATTCGTAATTGAATTGCCAATGCTGTCGTAAACACTTACGACAACAACATAGTCACCCAATGCCGAATTGGTCGACCCTGTGATGTAGCCATCGCTGTCCAGAGTTAATCCACCCGGCAAAGACTGGCTGAAATTATAGGTATAGGGAGCTTTACCGCCCGTGATCAGCTGCTGGCTGTACGGGGTCTGGAAAGGTACCGGATCGAGTGTGCCAAGATCATTGGTAGTAAGATTGCCAACAACCTCCATGCTGAAAGTTTTGTTGACCGTCTTTCCGGTTGCATCAGCGGCAACGATTGTAAAAGTGTAGGTGTCGGCAGTAGCTGGAATGCCGGTGATCTTGAGATCGGTCTGGTCGAGGGTCAAATTGCCAGGCAAGGTCGAACCTGACTGCATACTGATACTAAGCGGCGCAATTCCGCCAATAACTGCCAACGGCATATCATACTGTTTGGTAATGGTTCCAGGCAATAGATCGGTTGCCCCGATCATCAATTCTGGTCCGATTGCCAATTGGAATTCTTTGTTAATACTGGCTGAGTTGTAATCAGTCACAACAACGGTGAAAGTATAAAGTCCGGGACTGTTCAAATTATCAGGAGTGCCAGAAATTCCGTTTTGTGAAAAAACCAATCCGGTGGGCAGCGAAAGGCCATCAGCCAAAGAGAAGGTATATGGAGTAACGCCACCGGTGACAAGCACCTGATCATAAGTGCTGCCGATTGCAGCGAGAGGCAATGGGCTGACGGCAACAAATGTGGGAAGGTTAGCATTCGAGGGGGCAATGGTAATCGAAAAAGCCTGACTGATTGTGTGCCCGGCATAATCGGTAAATTCAATGGTAAATTCGACTGTACCAGCTTCGGATGGCTGGCCGTATAGGGTTCCGGCACTGATATTCAGACCGGCGGGCAAATCGCCAGAAAGCATCCGATAAGTGTAGGGCTCCTGACCACCAGAAACCAGAACCGCCTCATAGTCGCTCTCTACCTGGGCACTGGATAAAGTCGGCAAAGCTTCAAAGGCAAAGGCTGCCGGAGCTGGTGTGGTTCCATCGTCAAGAGGAGCAACCATAGTATTATTAACCAATGCCGAATAAAGCAGATGAATGTAGGTTGCCGCGCCGTTGCCATCCCATTCGACCTGGGCGACCAAGCCAACATTGCTTTGATAAAGATTGCTGGCGAACATTTCCTGGGTCTGGCCCGAAGGAACAGAGTTGAGGAAGCGAACGTAGGCATCTACCTGATAAGCATCGAAAGGACCGGCAAAAGTCTGAATGCTGATTTTCCTGGCCAGGCGACTGGCAAGAAAAACCTGATAGGTATTGCCATCAGCCCACTGAACGGTAACGGTCTGAGTTGCAATTTCGCCGATTGTTGGAGCCGCGCTCAGGTATTTAACTGCCTCGCCGGAATTGAAATTACTGGTGCCGTAAATATAGAGGCCCTGATCGCTGGCATAGCCCACCCGGTGGTCTCCTTGCGGCTGGGTAAAAATATCGATAAACGCGCCGCGAATAGAGAGCACCGCGGTTGGATTGGAACTATAATAAGCTTCCTGAAGCTTGTGCCACGAATCGGTAGTCTTCAATGCCGTCAAAGTATCTGAATAGTTGCTCAAATTGAAATAATATGAAGTGGACTGGGAACTGAATTCCATTTCATAAACAGATCGAGAATCAAGAGAGACGGGATCATCTGGAATTGAACCGATAACCATTACAGGCGAGCTGATAGAGCCCGAATGATTGGCAGGAATAGCGATACTTTTCCATGAATTGCCGCGTTGAAGCGGCAACAATGCCGAGGCGTTGACGAAATCTGTCGCATCACCTGAAAATTGTATCGTTTCGATAAACCACTGTCCGTCGATTTTTACCAGTTCGAAATCAACGCGAAAGGCTCTGCCACTAAAATCTTTTACCGCGTAAGCCTTGGCGTAATCGTCGGTAAGCTGGTTGATACCATCATGGGGGACAGTAAAATAATGAGCATAATTGTCATTCGCATCATTGATGTCAGATCCGAAGTCCCAGATCTTGAGTGTACAGATCGACTCACTGCAGCCCGTTTGAGCTTTCAAGGCCGGCGAGAAAAAAGACTGGGGGTCTCCGCCGCGCAGCGACTGAAAAAAACCGTTAAGGGTACTGGAAATACCCACCGTATCGACCTGGCTAACGCCTACCGACTGGGACCCGCCACCGCATCCGGTAGTAAGGGCGAGGCCCAAGAGAAAAATCAATCCGAACAAAAAGGTAAAACTCTTCAATCTCATCAGGTACATAACAGACTCCAGATATCTAATTCTCAATTTTGAGGAATTTTACCACAGAATCAATAATTTTTCCCGGAGAAATCTAATTCTGCTGCAAAAAAGTCTGAATAATTCCGACAACTTTTTTTCTAATCAGCTGGTCGGTTATGGTTCCGGCAATCAGATTCAAATAGTCTCTGGCAACGAACTCGTTTCTTGAATGGGCAAAATTCAGGTCAAAAACCCAGGCCAGCTGCAAAATCTTGAAATCGTTAAGGGTTTTCAGGTCGGAACTGTTAATTATGTGCCCGCCGACCAGATCGGAAAAAACTTTTTCGCTAACGGCATCCTCATCGGGAAGATGTAATTCGATAGCCCGATTGCGCTCAAATTTACTTCTTTTGTAGTAATCGGTTACCACTTTCCAGATATCGAGTTTGTCGGCATCGCGCAGCAGTTTGGCGAACAGAAGCTCATTTTCGACCAGTTTGTCGGAAATAGTGACGCGGTTGTGGTTGCCAATCGCAACTTTTATCAGCTGCTGCGTTTCTTTAGCAAGCCCGTCGACGAGTTCGAGGCGGTCGATTATTTTCAGACCAAGCTCGGCATGATTCTCTGATTGCTTATCTACGAATGTTTTATAAGTTCTATACTGCTCGAATCTACCAATGTCATGAAGCAAAGCGGATATTTCTGCGGCCCGCGCCAGATCACCAGCAAGACCGATACTCTCGCACAAAGAGACCATTTCATCACAAACGCGATAGGTATGCTCCCGTTTCAAAATTATGTTCTGGTCAAATTCTGGCTCATCGATGAGAAAGCCTTGAGTATATTGGCCAAACCAGGATTTTGCCTTTTCCAGATATTGCTGACTGACCATGGTTTTCTCCAATTTTGGCTGTTTCTTGATTTAATGCCGGATGGATTGTAGCATTGAAACTGGATTTTACTCTTTTGTCCGGCAGGTTACAACTACAATCTGTTTGCCAGCGATTGCCGAGCCCAAAAAGACGTTCTGGAGAAAAAAATGCAGATCAGCAAAATGTTCCGGCGAATATGCCTTTTAATGCCTCTATTTTTGATGCTGACCGGCCCTTGCCCGGCAAAGTCAAGACAATTCAAGGCAAGCGGTCGTTTTGGTGCCGTTTCTACCGGCCATCTGCTGGCAACCGAAGCAGCAGTTCGTCTTCTTGAAAACGGGGGAAACGCGGTTGATGCAGCTGTAGCCGCAGCATTCATGCTGGGAGTCGTTGACTTTACCAATTCCGGACCTGGTGGTGACGCTTTTGCGTTGATTCATTTGCCAAATGGCAAGATTCTCGCCTTCGACGCCTCGATTCGCCGGCCGGTCTCAGAAGAGAAAAATCATTCTTTTATTGGTCTACCCACCGAACCGGAACTGCTGATGAGGCTACTGCAACAGTTCGGGTCCCGTAACGCCGTTGAAGTTCTAGCCCCATCCATTAAAATCTGTCACGATGGTTTTGAAGTAAGCTCTTATTTAAGCCGGGTCATCAGTGCCAAATTGCCAAAACTTCAAGATCAGGCGGCAATTGATTTTCTTGCTCCCGATGGCTATGCCCTGCCGGCCGGATCAGT
>CAZTHA010000100.1:0-12403 GCA_964613435.1 uncultured bacterium | reverse complement strand
CCGGGAAGATTGAAAAGTGGCCGCATCAATGGCGCCAGAACCATTTCAAGCAGGCGAATGACGCCAAACTCGATCATCAGTTTTCCTAATGCGCCTGCCAATACGGTTATTCCCATAATGTAAAAAACAGTATTCATCAGCAGGTCATGCGCGGTTTTCATGATACTGTTGAGCATGTTGGCCATGCCCATGGTATGCCCGGTCAAGCCAAAAACAGTGCCGAAAATGACCAGAAAAACAAAACCTTCAATTTTTCGCCATGCGAGCTTGCGTCGGGCTTTAATCAGCTTTTTGGTAAAACTGTTCATTTGCTGTTACCTTTCAATGACTTAATGCTTTGTATAGTGCAACTGATGTGATGAAATCGAAAATAACACAGCTCGCAGGTTGCAGCAAGAAAACATCTTTGGGCCGGTCGGATTTTTTGCCAATATCAGAAAACTAGAATTGATCTCAAAATTGAGACTGGTTGGCATTTTAATCAAACTTTTGCGGCATTTTTGGGATCTGTTCTAGTAAATTAGAGTCAGGTAAAGATCGTTGAGATTGGTGCCCGAATAGCCGGTTTTGATCAAACCGCCGGCTTTGCTGAAAAAGCCGTGAGAATCCTGATTTTCCAGGTAAAGAGCCGGATCGGAATTTTGTTTTCTTGCTTCGGAAAAACTTCGGTAATCTACTATGGCTCCTGCGGCATCAGTTGGCCCGTCTATGCCGTCGCTGCCAAGCGCCGCAAAAACAAAGCGCTTGTCATCAAGTGTTTGTGCATTCAACATGAATGCCAGGGCAAGATGTTGGGCTCGACCGCCTTTTCCGGAACCAATAACCTTTAAGGTGGTTTCACCACCGGCAATTAAAAGCATCTTTGCCGGAGAGATTTCATTCCTGCATTTGGAATAAAGATCCAATAATTCCTGGGCGGCCTTTTCTGAATCACAAACAAACGGCTTTTCAATGCTGCAGACCCGCAATCCTTGTCGTGTCGCAAATTTGGCCGCCGCTCTTCTCATAAGCAGGTTGTTGCCGATGACGCAGCTTTGCGACTTGCCCAGGCAGGCATCACCTGGTTTGGGTGTTTCAGAGATCTTACCGGCAATACCTTTTTCAATCAATAATTTAATCGATGCTGAAGCTTCTTGCCATAGAGAGTATTTTAACAGGATTTCTTTTGCTTCGGAAAAAGTGCTTTTGTCGGCGGTTGTCGGCCCGGAAGCTATTACATCGAGCGGGTCGCCAATTACATCTGAAAGAATGAAACTGATGAGCCTGGCCGGAAAGGCTGCTTTGGCGAGTAATCCACCCTTGATGGCCGAAAGGTGCTTGCGAACGGTATTTATTTCATTGATTACCGCTCCCGAACGTAACAGTTGTCCGGTTAACCATTGCTTATCTTCAAGCGCAATTTCTGGCGCGGGCATTGGTAAAAGGCTTGAGCCGCCGCCTGAAAGCAGGCAGATGACCAGATCGTTTTTTTCGGCTTTGCCTGCGATCTCAAGTATTCTTTTGGCGCCGAGAACGCCGGAATGATCAGGTATGGGATGGCTGGCCGGATGGAGTTCGATTTTTCCACAGAAACTGGTCTCCCTGGCAGGGATATTTAACAACCCACTGGTAATTTTGGCTTCAAGGGCAAGATTCAAGCCTTCCGCCATCTTTTTTCCGGCTTTTCCTGCTCCAATAACGAAAATGTCGGCAAAATCCTCCGTGCAGACTGAATCCTCGCCGATCAGCACTTTGCGCCCATTTAAGCTGAGATTTTTGCTGATCAGCGATGTTGGATCTGCCTCGGCAATTGTTGCTTCAATGAGATCGAGCAGCAGTTCTCGTGCCTTCTTATCGGCTATATCGTTTCTGGCGTCGATAATTTCTTGCCGGTTTTTGATCAACAACTTTGTTTGTCCCTTACTTTCTGGGTTCAGAATACTGGAAAAATTGCAAATATTCATTTATATATAAAATCTGCGACTCTTACAAGCAGACAATGACTTTCTCGATCAACAAAACGAATGCGAGGTAAATGATGAACAAGCCCAAACTCTTTGTAACCAGAAGAATTCCCGATGCAGGATTGAACATGCTTCGAGAGCGGTTTGAAGTTGAGGTCTGGCCAGAATACCGCCCGACACCTCGCGATGTTTTGTTGCAGAAATTGGCTGAAGTAGATGCAATTATAACTCTCCTTTCTGATAAAATTGATGCAGCTGCCCTGAATTTGGCCCCGAAACTGAAGATTATCAGCCAGTATGCTGTTGGTTTTGACAATATTGATGTTGGTGAAGCTTCAAAAAGAGGAATTCTGGTAACCAACACCCCTGAGGTCCTTACCGATGCTTCGGCCGATTTCGCCTGGGCACTGTTGATGGCAGTGGCGCGCCGAGTCGTTGAAGCCGATAAGTATGTGCGAAGCGGCCAATGGCGGGTTGCCTGGCATTCTGCCATGATGCTCGGCAAAGATGTTTCCGGATCGACCCTTGGAATAATTGGAGCAGGCCGCATCGGCCAGGCGGTCGGGCGTCGCGCAAAAGGTTTTAATATGCGAATCCTCTACTGTAGCGGCTCAGTAAAACCAGAGCTCGAAGCAGAGACCGGCGCAAAAAGAGTCGAGCTCGATACGCTCCTGGGTGAGGCTGATTTTGTCAGTCTGCACGTGCCTTTGACCGAAAAAACCAGAAATCTGATCGATGGCGAAAAGCTGGCGCTGATGAAGCCGACCGCCTATTTTATCAATAATGCGCGTGGCCCGGTCGTTGATGAGGTCGCTCTTTACAACGCCCTTAAAGATAGAAAGATTGCCGGTGCCGGGCTCGATGTTTTCGTCGAAGAGCCGACCCCACCTGAAAACCCTCTGCTGGAGCTTGACAATGTTGTCGTTGCTCCGCATATCTCCAGTGCCGGCTATGCAACCCGCGACAAAATGGCGATAATGGTGGCGAAAAACCTGCTCGCCTGGCTCGATGGCACAACTCCGCCAAATCTGGTATAAAAATGTCTCTCACGAAGGCGCTAAGCCACAAAGCCAGGATTATGCCTAAAAATCTTTGTGGCTCCGAGGCTTGGTGTGATTCTTTGTATTTGAAAAAGACAACAGCTGTAAGAGTTTTGCTGGATTTCTTTGCTATAAAAAGACTTTGCCAAATGGCGTTAACCTGTTAAAATTGAGGCAAATTACTTTTCAGGCGGGTTTATGCGTTCTCTACTGATAACGATTGTTCTTTGCATATTTTCGCTGCCGGGATTTGCCCAGTCTTACACTGCCAATGTCGTTACCTCAGAAGAGTCGGCACGATGTCTCAACTGTCATTACGAGCGCCAGAAAAAGCTTGTCGAAAGCTGGGAAAATAGTTCCCATGCCCGCAACGACGTCGGTTGCTATGAGTGCCACAAGGCTGACCCATTTGACCCGGCCGCAAAAAAAGGACATTTCGGTTTCAATGTTCAGCTGCCGGTTACCCCTTTGCGCTGTGCCGAATGCCACCCCCGCGAATACACTTCATTTGCCTCTTCAAGCCATGCCCTGGCTTATGAAACGATTAGAAATGCCGACCTGGCATCTGTTTCACCAGTCTTGTTCGAAAGCAGTTGCGCTCTTTGCCATGGCAACGAACTTAAAATGTTCAATGGCAAACCTGAACCACACAAGTGGCCCAATCACGGAATCGGTCGCATCAATACCGACGGCAGCCGAGGCAATTGCGCCGCCTGCCACGGTCACCACGATTATTCTCTCGCAAATGCCCGCAGCGCAGAAACCTGCGGACGGTGTCATTATGGTAAAACCGGCCCGGCCTATGAAGCCTGGAAATTTTCAAAACATGGTAATAACTGGAACCTGGAAAGGGTTGATACCGACTTCAATCGCACCGGCCTGGTTCCATCCGAGCAGCACCTGAACTTTCCCGACTGTTACGTTTGCCACCTCGCCCCAACGAATAAAGATGCCATGGATAGCACTCATAACCCTGGAGAACGACTTTCATGGAAGCTTGCCACTGTTAGAAGTACATTTCGTGAAAATTGGGGCCAGAACCGTTTGAAAATGCAGGCGGTTTGCCGAAGTTGCCACGGAAACTCTCAGGTTGACCTGTTTTATCGTCGCTATGATGCTGCAGTTATGCAGATAAATAAAATTGCCGTCGCGGCTGCTGAAAAAGCCGGAGCCAGTAAAAAAGCTGCTGAAGGAGTTAAAGCTGGTGCGATAACCGCCAAATTAGGCGCGGCAATGATGGGGCCGCTACAGGTTCGTGATGGTTTGGATCTTATCGATAATTCAAAAGATTGATTTAAATTCTGGCTACAGCGAGAAACAGGCTGTGTAGTGAGACTATCAGGACAACAAAGGCCTGGCGTGCGAAACCTGCCGAGCTCATAGGTAAGTGGTAACCAATTTGTCGGTGTTTGCAGGCACTGACGCAGTCTCCGCAAAGTGTGCAGTTAAAACCCGCTTTTTTATTGCGGATATCTTCAAGACTTAGTGCCTGGTATTTGCATGATTTACTGCAGGCCATGCATTCGCTGCACTCATCTCCTATTCTAATGCGAAAAGGCGAAATCTTACCGACGAAAGCGTTGATAAAACCGATTGGGCAATAGCTGAGGCAATGGTTCATTGCACCGTTTCGACTGGAAACGAGCAGAATTATTCCGATGCCAACCGAGCCGAAGAAAATGGCTGAAATCGTTGCCGAAAAGGAGCTCAGACCCAGGCTTTTCATTGACAGGGCCGACAGGATAACGAACGCCAGAATTGTGCCCCTTACCAGGTTATGTTGCTTCGGCAGGCTGTGCTTCTTCTTGCTTTTTCTGCTGAGAAAGTCTTCCCATGCGCCGATATAGCATAGATGGCTGCACCAGGCTGGCCCGACCAGCAGCAGAGTCGCCAGCAGGAGAATCGGCATGAAAAATCCTTCTCCCCGATAAAGCGGGCCGGCGATAATCATTGCCGGTATCGGTAGGTGGAGCTTTCCGCTCATGAGAAACCTTTCATAACCAGCCAGACCTAATGCAAGTTGTGCAAAAAAAAGAATAGAGAACAAAAGCCAGATCACAGGTCGAAATTTCTTTGCCTGCCCGGGGTTGCTGAAAATTCCGGTTAACCAGTAGGAATAGCTTGAAATCAGCATGATTTGCAGCCATCCTGCTCCCGGCCAAAAACGTTCGGCTAATAGTAACGGTGTTTGTGGGGCTAGTTGAATAACCGAAAGAAGTCCAGCGGTAAGGGCGAATGCGATAAGCTGGGCGTTGCTTTTTCGTTCAATTTTCATACCTGTTTTTTCCCAATCTTAACCAGCCCCTGTAATAAATTATAAATAACATAAAGACATGCGATTATAGGAAATCTTGTCTATGCTGTCAATAGCCGCTTAAAAATTTGTTTATGAATCTCGCCGGTTGTTATAGAATCTTCGAGGTATAGATGAATTATTCGTGGAGGATCGTATGAAAAAACGGTTAACTATCATTGTTGCTGTGCTGGTTGTCTTTTTCCCTTTCTTTTTGATGGCTCAATCGGCGGATGAAATCGCCAAACAGCTCAATACAGAGTTGCGAAACGCGCAAAGCGCTTTTTTTAATCAGAAATTTGATTTGTCGCAAAGCAGGATCGATAAGTGTGCTGAATTGATTGAAAGTCTGAAAAAGATTGATTCTGGTCACAAACAGCTAAAATCATTTGAACAGCGTCTGGAAAAGCTGAAAAAAGACCTCGCACGCAAGACCGGCAAGAATGATAAAGACGTTGTTTCAGCGAAACAGCCTCAGGCGAGTCGCCCAGCTTCGGCTGCGAAAAATGCCAGCGGTGATAAAGCCAAAAGATTGCCAAGAAAAACCGCTCAGGAAATCAAGGAGCTCAATCGTAGCATGGACTCCCTGGAAAGATTCGAAAAAGGACGCATGGATAGACTAGCCCAGGGCGAGAATCCAGAGTGCGTCGAAAGCATTCTCGGAGAGATTTCCGCAAAAGCCAATGGTTTGAATGAAATGCTGGCCAAGGTTAAGGCCGCAGCTGCTGAGGAAGGGGCACTGGAACACCCCGAATATCTCGATGCCGAGGAAAGAGCAGGCATGGTTCGTGCCTGGGCTTTAACTGAGATTGAGAACACGAGAAAAAAGGTTGCCGAGTTGACGGCTGGGCAGGCTAAGGCTGATGCTGCTTCTCTTCATCTTAAGAAGCTATGGGAAGAAAATGATAATAAGTTTTTCACTCCGATAAACAATCTCAGTTATGAAAATTCCATGGAAAAAATTGGCGAAGCATTCAAACTTTTAAATGAATTCAACCAGAACAAGGGTAAAATTCTGCGTGAGATTGAAGAATTTGAAACCAGCTACGGTAAAACAAGCGAAGAAATTGAAAAGAATACCGGGGGAATGGAGGCGGTTTATCCCTGGGAAAATTTCAAAAAGGCTTTTGAAAATATGGATAAAATTCCCACGCGCCTGGCAGAAAAGATAAATGAAATGATCAGTTCAGAGATTGATTCTCTTGGCTCAAGGCATGATTTTTACCGTTTGGCCAAGCATGATGAAATAAAAAAAATGGTTGATTTCTGCAGTCAGAATGTTGCTGATTTCTCGGCTGGTAACGAAATTAATGCTAAAATTTCGGCTGATGTGAAAAAGTTCCATGAAAAAATCGACGGTCAGGAGTGGCCGGCCAGCAAAGGAAGCGTTTCAGACCAGGCCGCTGCTCTTAAGTATTTTAATGACACCTGGGGCAAAGACCAGAAACATAATTACCAGGTTCTTGGCACCGTTGTGCGTGGTGATTGGTCGGTGCAGAAGAAAGATTTGCTTGGTCAGCCGATAATGTATGGATTGCCGGTTCTGCTGGCGGTACAAAAGCCTGAAGACAAGGCACATGGTCTGGCACGAGTTTTTGTGCTCACAGTTCGCACCGCCGAATCAGCTGGAGTGAAGATGGCGCCACCTTTTACTTCTGACACCGTCGGTGACAGTTACTTTATCAAGGCCGGAAAAATAAAATAGGCTTCGTATCTGACTGCAGGCTGATTTTTCTGGCTAGTGTGGAACTATACACCAGGCAAGGCTGCAAATCGCGCCCTTAGGTTGCTAAAAGTTCTATTGCGCAATGACTTCTTCGGGCTTTTCGCCTCTTGAAATGGCTTTCAGCGCATCGCAATCAAGTATTGCGATGCGATTGCCGTTTACCTCAATAATTTTGAGTTCAGCGAGTTTTTTGAAGGTGCGGCTCAGGGTGGCTGGGATGGTTCCGAGTTGGCCGGCCAGTTCGCTTTTAGAAATCGGCAGCTTGACCTTTCTGATATTACATCCGGCGCAGTGATTGCAGAGAAACTTGGCCAGGCGCGAAGTAATATCTTTGAGGGAAAAATCGTCGATGAGTTCGACGAAATGACGCAGGCGCAGCGATAGCACGGCAAGCAGGCTGAGCAGAATTTCGGGTTGCTTTTTCCCCAGTTCGAGAAAACGCTCGCGGGAAAAATAAATCAGGGTCGCTTCCTTGGTCGACTGCGCGTAAGCGGGGTAAGCGCTGCCCTGAAAAACCGGCACTTCGCCAAATATTTCGCCGGGGCCGAAGAGGTGGATGATCTGTTCCCGCCCATCAGGAGCCATGCGATAAATCTTTATCTGTCCGCTTTCAATCAGATAAAAGCCAGTGGCGGGCTGATTCTGGGCAAAAAGCATTTCGTTGGCGACCACAGTGCGATCGATGGCGATTGAGCCCAGAGATTCGAGCAATGCCATCGGCATTTCCTTGAAAAGGTCTGCTTTTTGCAGGCATTCAACAATCTTTTGCTTCATTTGTCCTTTTTACCATGGAAATTGGAAAAACGAAAAGAAATACTTGAGCAAAAGATTCAGATCATACATGAATGATTTTTTAAGGTAAAAAGAACCGCCAAAGAGGCAATTGCATACCAGAGACTCGGACCCAGATCCTCAATTAGAAAAAGATTATAGAAGATTAAATAAATAATGAAGATTCTTGCAAACTTGAACAGCGAAAACATGGCAAAAATTTGCCCGTCGGCACCTAAACTTGAAACCAGAGAAACTAAAAACAGCATTAAAAGAAAATAAAAATTGTAGGGAATCCAGACAATCTGACGAAAGTTTTTAAATATTAATTTAAGAAAAAGAGCCCAGGAAACCAGATCGAAAATTGATAGTTCGAAACCTCGATCCGGGCCACGATAGGTCTCCATCGAGACGAAATTGATGTTACCTTTAACTCCGAATCCGGTGGCGAGAATTGCCATTACAAAAAGAAGTATCAGCATTTTTCTCGATGAAGCTGCAAGGGCAGTCATTATAGGCACTCCAACAATGGCGGCAGCAAAAAAAATAAGGTATTTCATGAGTCAATTAAACTTTTCCCAAATCTGCAAAAACTCTTTGCTGCGGCTTTTCCATGCCGGACCTGGGCTTAATGACTGATCTAGCAAAACTGGCAACATGCGAAAAAGTTTTTCGCGAGGGTGCAAAACACCGAATCTCCCAAGCAAAGCGTTTTTTAATAAATTCCTTGGCAGTTTCTGCGGAAGGTGCTCCCGCTTTTCTCTAATTCCTCGCCATTGCCAATATTCGTTGGCGTTTACAAAGTTTTTGCCCAGTCTATAGCTATAAGTGGATTGAGTGGCGCTCCAGGGCCATGGATGGTTTGATTTATGCTGTAGCCAGAGATATATCAAAAGCAAGGGAACTCGAGGAAAAACTAAGTCGCCACGACGCAATAGAAACCCTTATGGCGAGTCTTGCCACTCTGTTTATCAATCTTAAACCTGAAGAAACCGATGACAAGATCAACTTTGCCCTGGAAAAAGTTGGGCAAATTCTCAACGTTGATCGGGTATATGTTTTTAAATATTCTGAAAATCTCGAATTTTGTTCTAATACTTACGAGTGGTGTGCTGAAGGAATCGAGCCACAGATCGAAAATCTTCAGGAGGTTCCATCCAGTCTGTTGCCCTGGTGGACCGAGCAAATGCGTCAATTTAAGCCGATTATTCTGAACAGTCTTGATGACCTTCCCCAGGATGCACATGGAGAGCGAGAGGTTCTCGAGCCTCAGGGCATTCAGTCTCTTCTTGTCGTACCTCTATTTTATCAGGGTGAGGTTGATGGTTTTATCGGTTTTGATTCTGTCAGAACCAAAAAACATTGGGATCATGAAGAAGTTTCTCCCCTGGAGCTTTTATCAACGGTTCTGGTCAATGCAAGCCGAAGAAAAATAGATGAACTGAAGTTAAGAGAGTTGAATGCCAATCTTGAAAATAGAGTTGAACAAAGAACTCGGGAGCTCCAGAAAGTGCAGTCGCAACTATTTGTTCAGGATAAAATGGTTTCAATAGGGCAACTTGCAGCCGGTCTTGCCCATGAAATAAACAACCCGGTCAGTTTTGTCGCGACCAATTTTGTCGCTCTTGAAGAGAACCTTGAATTGCTGATTGAAATCTTCAATGAATACAGGACCTGTGCCGCAGATCAGCTTGAGAAAAATCCTGAACTTTTTTCTAAGGTATCTGAACTGCAGAAGAAAGAGCAGAAAATGAAACTTGATTTTGTTTTGCAGGATTTACCAAAGCTCTTTGAAGAATCAAAGGACGGTTTCAGGCGCATTACCGAAATTGTTAACAGTATGCGGAATTTTGCGCGTCAGGATGTTTCAGATAGCTTTACCCGATATCAACTCAATGAAGGAGTTAAGCAAACCCTTGTTATTGCCCGTAATGCCTATAAACACAAAGCGGAGCTGATTTTGGAGCTGGGGGAAATTCCTCCCTTCGAGGCAAACCCGGGGCAAATAAATCAGGTTTTGTTAAATCTGATTATAAATGCTTCACAGGCTCTTGAAGGGTTAATGGATAGAAATGGACAAGGTAAAATTTTGATCAAAACATGGTCTGATAATGAAAGTGTTTTCTGTGAAATTTCTGATAATGGCCCAGGCATTCCTGCTGAAATCGCCAATCGAATATTTGATCCATTTTTTACGACCAAAGAACCTGGAAAGGGGACAGGTCTTGGCTTGAGTATTTCATACGACATTGTAGTTAACAAGCACGGCGGAAGCTTCAGGGTGCAAAATTCTGAAGCAGGAGGCGCTTTATTCTGCTTTTCGCTGCCACTACAGCAGTCGAGTCGGGGGGGAGAAAAATGAATTCTACAATTTTATTTGTCGACGATGAAAAAAATGTTCTCTCGTCATTGGAAAGATATCTGGTAAGAGAGGATTTTGAAAAGATTTTCTGCAGCAGTGCTTTGGAAGCCCTCGAAATTCTTGAAAAAAGGCCGGTTCATGTTGTCGTTTCAGACATTCGCATGCCCGAAATGAACGGTCTCGAATTTCTGAAACAAGTGCGGGAAAAGTATCCTGAAACTGTTCGCATGGTTTTAAGCGGCACTTCTGAAACGAATCTTGTAATTGAAGCAATAAACAATGGCGAAGTTTTCAGATATTTAACCAAGCCCCTGGCGGAAGTTAAAGAGCTTAAATCCATTCTTCGTCAGGCTTTGGAGTTTTATGATTTACGCGCAAAAAAAGCAGAACTACTTCAAGAGCTTGCCAGTAAAAACTCCGAATTAAGTGCCTGGAAGGAGAGAATGGCCTACGAGCTTAAAGTCGCAGAAAAATTGCAGAAGAAACTTCTGGATTCGGCACCTCAAAATACGAAAAACTTTCTTACCAGGTTCGCTTACCAGCCTTGCTGGAGTATCGGCGGGGATTTTTATGATTCAATAATCCTTCCCAATGATCGACTTTGTGTTTATCTTGGTGACGTTTCAGGACACGGTGTCGGTTCTGCTTTAATTTCGACTCTTCTCAAAATGACCACCACCGATCTTGTGAAAGATTATTTTCTGGAAGGTCCAGCTGCAATTTGTCGTCGACTAAATGAATATATGAATACTCACGTTCTGCAGACAGACTGTTTTGCCACCATGTTTCTTGCCATTTTTGATCCGGCAGAAATGTCATGGCATGCTTGCAATTGTGGTCACCCGGTTCCGTTGGTTTTTGCCAAAAATGGAGCTGCCAAATTGGACTTTTTGAGTACTCATGGAACTCTGCCTCTTGGTTTTTTCGATGATCCCAAACGTTACACCGAGGAATATCAGATCAGCTGGAACTGTGAAGCTGGCGATACTCTCTTTCTTTTTACCGATGGCTTGTTTGAGGCTAGAGATAAAACTGGAGAACAATTTGGTATGGAAAATCTTGCGCAAATTGTTTCTGAAAAAATCAGCAATTCTGAAAGCTTGCCGGTGCCTCAGGAAATCATTGATGAAGTTGCATCTCAAGGTTTCGATTGTAGCGCCGATGATTGTTGTGCCATATTAGTGCAAACATGAATAAATTTAAGCAATCATTTAATTGTGAACTGAAGATTCTTGAAAAATTCCGTGAATCTTTTGAGAAGTTTCTTCGGGACTCAGGAATAGAAGATGAGCTTTGCCAAAGAATCATTATTGGCTTGAACGAACTTGTCAGCAACATAATCGTTCACGCTAACCATGCTGACCCTGAGCGCTTTTTTACCGCTTCAGCACAAGTGAATGCCGGCATGCTAGAGATCAGATTCTCCCACGGAGGAGATTTTTTTAAGCCCGATCAGATCGAATTGCCCGAAATTGATAGCTTGCCGGAAGGGGGCTTCGGGCTCTTCATTATAAATTCCTTATTTGATCAGGTTGAGTATCTGCAGGAATCTTCGGGAGAAAATACGATTAAGCTTTTAAAAAAAATATAATTTTTTTCCTCTTTTGACTTAAGTCAAGGAATCAGCTGGCCATTTTGCCCATAATAATAATGTAAGAACGCAAAAAACAAAAGGAGCAAAGCAAATGGCCAGAAGAAAAATTATTACAATCAACGAAGATCTGTGCAACGGTTGCGGAAACTGCATAATCGGATGCGCTGAAGGTGCTTTGCAGCTGGTTAACGGCAAAGCCAGACTGGTTAAGGAAAATTTCTGTGATGGTTTCGGCGACTGCATCGGCACCTGCCCGACCGGCGCCCTGAAGATAGAAGAGCGCGAATCTGAAGAATTCGACTTCGACGCTACCATTAAACATGTTGAAACAATTCGCGGCGAAGACGGGGTTCAGAAAATGCGCGAAGCTCATGCCGAACACGAGCACAAGCTTGCGGCCCCGCAAAGACCTGCAGGTGGCGGATGCCCGGGCAGCAGAGTCAGAGCCGCGGCGGCAAAAAGCAACAATACTCCCACCGCTGACGGGGCAATGCCGGTAGTGATGAAATCTGAAATCTCACAATGGCCGCTGCAGCTGCATCTGGTTCCGCCGAAAGCGCCTTTCTTCGAAGGAAAAGAGCTGGTCATTCTCAGCACCTGCTCGCCGGTTACCAGTCCTGATGTTCACTGGCGCTACATTCGCGGTCGTGCCGTGGTCATTGCCTGTCCGAAGC
>CAZTHA010000099.1:1832-12488 GCA_964613435.1 uncultured bacterium | reverse complement strand
CGACTGCCTGACGCTGGGCCTGATTGAGAAGTTCAAGACTCTTTTCGATACTGTTATACACTGACTGACCTCTTCAACGATTTGGCAAAATCATAACACATTACGACCCACTGCCCAACGATGAAGTTATGAAGGCCATGCACCTGCATATTGTAGAGCGGCCCTTTATAGTCTTGTGTTTCAACGGATGCCACCGTGTCTTCTTCGATCTTGCCTTTTTTACCAAGAATAGGCACAAGCATACCCGGCTTGAGATGGGATGCCGGAAGCAAATAGAACGGCGCCTTTCTGGTTAACTGAATTTTCTTGAGAATCTCGAGACTGTCGAGATGCGAAAGGGTTTTTACGAACAATTCGGCCTCTTCGAGATCTTCTCGGGTAATTTCAAGATACCAGAGCCCCTGTTTACTCTGCTTTCGTTTAAATTGACGATGCTCGGCACGATTCTGGTCTAGGGCCCCGTCGATCTGAATGAGATGGGAAAAGCGCCCCGAAGCGTCTGCCCTTTCCGAGCCACCAAACAAAACGAACTGAATCGCATTTGAACTCGGATTCTGGTTATTGGAAAGCCTTAAGGTAATATGCGGATGATCGATGAACATATTCCAGTCATTCAGCAGTTCGTGAGCCCGCGAAGGCGTGTCGATATTGTTGAACAACTCCCGAATCATTTCATCGGAGAGTTCGGAATCCGGCTGACGGGCAGAAAACGGCACATTTGGCAAACCATATTTGAAGACACTGTATTTTTCAATAAAGGTTGCGCTTGGCAGATTGGCGGTAGTCTCAAATATCCAGATTCGATCGATCACTTCGTGCTGGGACGAGAACAGATCCTGTCTGAGATTGCTCATCGCAATGATATCGCGCATCAGATCTGCCGAACTACCAATTCTAAACCCCAATGAAGAGCGCTCGTGCAAATATATACTGTAATGACGAACCAGCGGATTGATGCGACCAAAACAAAGCTGATCAGGCGTACAGCGAATGGTCGCTCCCCGTGCGGTCGAAATTTTCAGAAGCGGAATCTTATGATCGTAGTTAACAAAAACGTCCTTAACCCGGGTAAGGCTGGTTTCACCCCAACCGGAAGCACCGGTTACCGGGCTTTCTTCGCGCATCTCGGCAACCGAAAGCGTCTTGTCTCCACATAAAATTTTGGCGTCACCAGGAAACATCTATTTAAAAACAACCCTTCAAATCACTAAAAATCCTTCTGCCATCCAGGCTAAAAAAAATCAGGTATCGGCTCCCGAAGTTTTCCGAGTCACGGGTACATTTTATAACACGTATCGATTAATTTTTCAGGCCCGAAACAAAGTTTTTGAAAAAAAATGGGACTCCGGAGGCTCCGGAATCCCATTTTTAAGGAATAGTAAGACTTATTTGTCGGAAATGTTCACCTGAATGAAAGTGACATCGTCGGTGGCCTGCTGGCTTTTGGCAAATCTAAGCAGAACCGGATTGAGGTCGTTGCCATAATTGTAGCCGCCATCGGGCATTGCATAGTCAAGATAAACATTCATGGTGAAGAGCATCATGCGATCATAGCTGCGATTGATGTACTGGCGCAGAGCGTTGAAGTTTTCATCCTGCCAGGCATCTGAAAGATACTGTTTGCTGACCAGGTCGAAAATTTCGCCCTTGTTCGAGTCATTTACCACATGCTCATCCATACCTTTGTTTTTGGTGAAATATTCATCTTCGATATACTCTCTGACAGCCTTGGCCAGAATAAGGTCGTAGTCGCGTTTCTTTTCTTCAAGGGTCGGAAAAACCTGTCGTGAACCTGCTTCATCTTTGAAAAAATAGGTAATCTGGTAACGGCGAGCGTTCAAGAAACCTTCGGGAGCCTGAATGGGCTTAACTTCAATGATATTGAAGATTGGCTTTTCATTGGAAATAGCCAGCGCCACTTGGGCAACCATAGCCAGGCCGAGAGCCAGAAGAACCGAAAAGAACTTTTTCATGGATTTGTGTGAATTTTTTGAACAGAACATAAGATAACCTCTAGTAACAATGCCTCCGGACGGTTTGCTCTGACGAGTTGGCGCCGGTTTTTTGGCGGAGAGATATGTTAGCAAATTTCATGCCAGATTTCAACTATCGACTCATTTTTGCCAAACCCTTATCAGAAAAGCATTTTATTTTTTTCAGGCTTTTTCTTTGCTGCCAATTTTTTGTACAACTGCCCAAAATTTGACCATAAATTTGCAATCGAGCCAGTATAGGGCCTTCATAAAAATTTCAGATAATATTTTGTATAACACAACTTCCTTGACGAAACCTTCGAGCTTTGCTACTATCGGGGTAGCAATACATAAGGGTTTTAAAATGATTACAAGGGAAGCGGATTACGCCTTAAGAGCTCTGATTTATCTTGCAAAAAACATCGACAAAGGTTTTTGTCCTACCTCCGACATTTGCGAAGAAATGGATATACCCTACCGATTCTTGAGAAAAATCTCGAGATCGATGGTTGACTCCGGAATCGTTAAAGCACAACGCGGCAAACAGGGCGGTCTGATGCTCGGCATCGAGCCAGAAAAATTAACCCTGCTTGAAATCATGCGCGTTTTCGACCCACGCGCCCTGGCAGTCAACCTTTGTTGCCGCAAACCCGGTATCTGCTCACGCGAAAACCGTTGTGAAGCACATGACTTTTTTCATTCAATTCAGGAAAAACTTGAAAAAGAGTTTGCTGCAGTTTCAGTAGCAGACTTGATCAAAAAAAAATAGTCGCAGCTTAAATTTTTACGGCAACAAATCTTTCACCAGCGATTGTCAGCAGCAGGAAAATAATGGGCGATCAACAAAAAACCCAGGTAACAACCTAAGCCGAGAAGTGCCTGCCTGCCACATGCCGACGAAAATTCCGGTTTTTCTTCCCAATATTTAACGTAAAGAAACAACCCCAGCAAAGAAAAGGTTGAAAGACCGATTCCCAGCAATAACGGCGCCTTATCGGCAACTTCCTTGTCCGGCTCGAGTTTCCATGCCGACCAGAAAGCACTGGCAATAGTAGCTAGCGCCAGAATAAGTTTTAAAAACGAACCGAATATCGCGCCCACTTTTTCTTCCAACCAGAAATTAGAATTCTTGCGACTCATTTCGCCTGCAAATCATTATAACTCAAACCGGCAAAGGTTGGCAGAAAGAAAATTGACCATTCATTATTTAAAATTGTCTTTACAAATCTGGTGGCGGGTCAACTTCTGATGCAAGGCCCTGGGGGTTATTCCTGCAATTTTCGCCGCCTCACCAACCCGGCCACGACAATGACGCAGCAAATCCTCGAAATAGCTTTTTTCAAAGCGCTCGACATAAGCCGCACGAGCTTTTTTCCAGCTCAACACCGGAGAAAACTCCTGCAATCCCTTTTCTTCAGGCTCTTTTGCCGCCAAAACTCCACCAACGTTGCCGCCGATAGAAATCTCAACCGGCAGATCCTCAAGCTCAATTTTATAGCCGTCACCCAGCAGAATCGCACGCTCGAGCACATTCATCAACTCACGCACATTTCCCGGCCAGCTGTAGTTCGTCATGGCTTCCATAGCCGCGCGGGCAACGCTACGCCGGGTTGTCGCCAACCGGGGCGGCAACTGGTCGATCAGCTTGCGCACGAGAATGGCAATGTCTTCCGGCCTCTCTCTTAGTGGCGGAATCAAAATATTCACCACATTCAGCCGATAAAAAAGATCGCGACGAAAAGCTCCCTTTTCGACTGCGAGCTTCAGATCATGATTGGTAGCCGCAATCACTCTGACATCAACCGAGATTCGCTTTTCCCCGCCAATTTTCTGAAACTCTTTTTCCTGCAATACCCGCAAAAGCTTGGCCTGAAGGTGTAAAGGCATATCGCCAACTTCGTCCAGAAAAATGGTTCCCTTGTGAGCCAGCTCAAATGCGCCTCGGCGCGCCCGAACCGCCCCGGTAAAAGCCCCCTGTTCATGACCGAAAAGTTCACTTTCAAGCAGATTCTCGGGCAAGGCGGCACAATTGATGGGAATGAAAGGGCCGCGACTGCGCGGTCCTTCACGGTGAATTGCCAAAGCAAGTCGCTCTTTGCCCACGCCGGTCTCTCCAAGAATCAATAGCGAGGAACTACTACCGACAACCTTTCTGGCAACACGAATAAAGCTACGGGCAACTTCACTTTCCGAAGCAAAATCATCAACCTTAGGCTCCCGAATACCCGAAAAAGGTCGCACAGGCTGCATTTCAAGTTTCTTCTGCACCAGATTTTCAATCGTTTCCTTCAATACCCGATCGCTGACATTGGCCGGAATTACAGCTTCGCAGCCAGCAGCAAGAAAAGACGCACCCGAATCACTTCGATCAGGATCGATCAAGAGCAATATTGACAGAGAATCGGAGCCGGCAGTAATTTTTCGAACCGTTTCCTCGCCTTTGGCAGCAAGAAAGCCCTCATGACAAACAAGCAGGTCCATCGGTTCGCGAAGCAGAGTCTGAATAAGATTTCCAGGCTCGATGACAAAAACCATCAAACCTTTTTCGTTAAGCCAGGCTTCCAGCCACCCATGCGGACTTTCTTTATTAAGGCCAATTCCAACGCGAACAAGCATTTAGACTTCCGATTTTACAGATTTCGGAAATCTTACTTCCGATTTTTTCGGAAGTCAAGTTAACAGCCAAGTTTCCCCGACTCTTTTTTTTGAGCAAAAAAAAAGACGGCAGGCTCTATTTCCGCATAAATCAATGTTTTTGCCGCAAACAAAAGGTTTTCCAAAGTCTGGCATATTTCATGCTATGTAAGAGGGATTTTCCCGACCAAGCTTTCTGAATCAAGTCTAAAGGAGAAATTTACAGTGAAGACCCGGAAGCCCGAAAAGAGAGTTCCACGCAAATCGAATGGTGAATTCTTCGACTATGACGAATTCCCGCAAAAATCAAAGGCGAAAAAACCAAAAAGAGGGCGGAAAGACTATTTCAGCGACGACGATAACAATGATGGCTACGAGGATGACGACAACTATTGAATCTTTACCTGATGAAAAGGAAACCATAAATTGAAAACCATTTTGATGACAACTATTCTCGTTCTATTTCTGGCTCTTATTACAGTTTCACCAATCACAGCCCAGGATGCAAGTGACAGCCTTATCGGCATCGTATCCGCCAGCCTGGATGCGGCCGGAAACATTGTCGGAGCAACTCTTGAAGCTGAAACCTACGATGACAGCGACAATGTCGTTTCCATCGTTTACCAGATCGAAATGAACGACACCGGCAAACAACTGGCCGAAAAATTCGATGGCGCAGAAGTCAAGGTTACCGGCACAATCAAAGCCGACAACGGCACCAGCCGGACAATCATCGTTTCTGCATTTGAAGCCACTTCGGAAGAAGTGCCAATGGAACCGGTCGATGAAGAACTAATCAGTCCCGAAGATGCTCCCGACATCGATGTCGGCAGCGCAGAAGGCAATGAGATCGAAGTTGGCACCGAATAACTTTTTCCGACATCGGCAATGACCTAAAAAAATCAGCTCCCGATCAGGATTCAAGAAGAATTTTGATCGGGAGTCTTCTTTTTGCAATTAAAGCCAACGCCGACGACGAAACAAGCGAACCATTATAACGGCAATTATGAGCATTATGCCGATGACGCCAAAATAGCCATATTGCCATTTGAGTTCGGGCATATTTTCGAAATTCATTCCATAAATTCCGGCAATAAAGGTAAGGGGAATAAATATCGTCGAAATGATGGTCAAAGTCTGCATAATCTCATTCATTTTAAGGCTGATGTTGGCGATGTGCAGCTCGGAAACCCCTTTGGAGACTTCACGCAGCGCTTCAGTGGTCTCAAGAACGCGCACCGTGTGGTCATACATATCGGCATAGTAAATTCGCGATTCAGGACGAATAAGTTGCGTTTCAGTCTTATTCAATGAATTCGCCAATTCACGCAACGGCCAGGCTACTTTGTGCAGATAGGAAAGCTGCATTTTCAAATCGTGAACGTCCCTCGTATCAAATTCTTCAGAGCCTTTGATCAGAAGCATTTCAAGATCTTCAAGATCCTCTGAGATTCCCTCAAGCACGACCAGGTAATTGTCGACGATTATGTCGAGAAGCGCATAGGCAAGATAATCGGCTTGCATGTTGCGAATTCGCCCGGTCGAATTTTTTATCCGTTCACGAATGGGGTCGAAAAGGTCACCTGGCTGCTCCTGAATTGCCAGAACGTAATTTGGGCCCAGCAAGACGCTAACCTGTTCAGAAACGAGGCGGCCACTCCCATCGTTCGATACCATCTTGAGAATAACCAGAATGTTGTTTTCAAAAAACTCAATTTTCGGGCGATGATCAGGATTGAGCATATCTTCAAGGGCGAGCGAATTGATCTGATAGAGCTCGGCAAACCTGTTCAGGAGAGCAATATCCGAGTGGCCAAAAATGCAAATGAAACTGACCTCTTCGCTGTCTTGAGGTGCCGGCAGGTTCTCTGCCCCTGCCAGCTTTTTCTGTTCGTAAAAGGCTGAATTATAGCGGATAATTTCGAATTCGACCTGCTTTTGCTCTTTATCCGAATACCTTACTATCGTTCCTGGCGGCTTGCCTCGCTTTGCCTCGGCAATCCCCTTTTTTACGAACTGAATCATAATCTAATCAACCTCTTAATAAGATCTTGAGAAATTCAAACTGACAAAATGGTTGTAACCATTATTAAATTCACCAATACCGTTCATCGATGTTTTCCCTGCCTGAGAGGTTTTCAGCAGCATATAGCTGTAACCAAAATCAACATCCCAGACTGAATAGCGTCGAGTAAAGCCGAAAGAGACGATATGGCCGTCGGAACCAGGTAATTCGAGGCTTCTGGTATCATCCGGAACCGGAGAGTTGTCATAAACATAACCGACCCGCCAGATCAGCAAATCGCTATGCTGGTATTCAGCGCCGAGGCGATAAGCCAGAGTGTCGTTCCAATCTTTGTTGACGTCGATTCCGCCCTTGGTCTGACCGGCGTCACGGGGCTGAATTTTCAAACGCTCGTAGCGACTCCAGCCGGTCCAGAGAATGTCCATCGAAAGAATCCAGCGGTCGATACTGCTGTTAGCCACACCAATGGTAAAATTGGCCGGCAGGTTGAGATCGCCTTTCATACGACTTGCCTGACCAACTGTTGGATCCATGTGGTCTTCGACCGTTCCGCGCATCTCCACGTCTGCGGCTGAAAGATATCTGAAACCAAGATTCCAGTCTTCATTCATCTTGTAGTGCCCAGCGAGAAGATAGCCCAAGCCCCAGCCATCGGCCTGATATTTCATGATTGAAGAAGCCAGAGCCGCATTGGTCAGGGGATTGTTTACCTGAGTGAGTATTCTCAGCTTGAGATCGGCCTTCATGATGCTTAGCCCGCCAGACAAAGAGAACTTTCTGCTTGCCGCGGTAGTCAACGCGAGATTGACATAAGGAATCTGCAGATCAACCTGGGTTGGCAAACCTTTAACCAGCATGGTTCCGTTGGGGAGAAGCACATCGTTGTAAAGACCGGTAGAAGCAAGATTGCGAATGTCCTGATCGTTCCATTTCATTCCCAGGCCGTAGGGAGTGTAGTTTGAGAAAACGAAGGCATATTTTTCATTTATGGGGTGAATATAGTGAGTGTTGGGAATGAAATGCATTTTGTCTTTCTTTTGAATGGACTTCTGGCCATTACCCGGGTCATAATCCTGACCAATCCAGGCGAAAGAATAGCCTGAACTATACTGTTTTTTGTCATAACCCATAACTGCAGCCGGGTTGTACCAGGCCGCTGAAATCAAGTCATCACGGGCAACGGTCGCGGCCCCAAGAGCCTTGGCTTCTGAAGAAGCGGCCTGATAAATCTGAAATCCTCCGGCAAAAGCAACCTCAGCACATAACAACACCAACAACAACAAGAAAAGAATTTTTCCAAGATTTTTCATGCAACCAAATCCTTCGATCATTTTTTTTAGAATTCACCAAAATGAGGGTCTATTTAAAATTTAAGGTTTGTAAAGACGTTTTTTATTAAAAATGGCCGATTTGGGTTATTGTCGGTTTTGCGGTATTGCGGTATAATTGCAAAATCAATCGCAGAGGTTAAACATGGCATTTTGGCATTATGTAAGTCAGTTCTGCCGCAATCCCCGGACAATTGGGGCCATTGCCCCGAGCTCGCGCAAACTTGCCGCCAAAATGGTCGCACCGATAAATTTTAAAAAAGCCAGGGTAATTGTTGAATATGGCCCAGGCTGCGGTGTTTTTACCCGCCATGTTCTCAGTCAGATCGACCGAAAAAAAACCATCTTTTTCGGGCTTGAACTCAACGAGAAAATGAATCGCCTCGCCAGCGAGAAAGCGCCGGAAGCGATTATTTACCAGGACTCTGCCGCCGAAATCAGGAAATATTTGCGACAATATGGCGTTGACCACGCCGATGCAATCATTAGCGGGTTGCCATGGGCCTCTTTCCCTGAGTCTCTTCAGGACGAGATTCTAGCCGAAACTGTTTCAGGACTGCCTGAAGGCGGCGTTTTCACAACCTTCGCCTATCTGCACGGGTTGATCCTGCCTTCAGGAATCCGCTTTCGCAGGAAACTGCTGCAACATTTTTCCACGGTAGAAACCAGCCCGGTAGTCTGGCGAAATCTGCCCCCGGCACTGGTTTACTGGTGTCGAAAATAATCAGCTCAGATATAAAGCCAAAGCAGCAAAAGCAACGACGATCCAAAGAACGATGCCGGTTTGACGAATTTTGCCGCTGAAAACTTTGAGCAACAGGAAAGAAATAAGGCTCCAGCTGATTCCCTGATTGATCGAATAGGTAAAAGGAATCATTGCCAGCCCGATGAAGGCCGGAATGCCTTCTTCATGACTTTTCCAGTCGACATCGGCAATTATTCGCAACATGAAAAAACCAACCAGAACCAGGGCTGGAGCGACAGCACAAGCAGGAATCATCTGCAAAGTCGGCGCCAGCCACAAAAAGGGAATGAAAAGCAGGCCGGTAACCACAGCAGTCATGCCGGTTCTGCCACCCTGTTCAACTCCAGCGGCGCTTTCGACGTAAGTAGTGCCTGAGCTGGTGCCAAAAAGCCCGGAAATTGTCGTAGAAATCGCATCAACGAGCAGTGCCCGGTTGAAATTGAGGGGTTCACCATTTTCATCGACCATTTTTGCCACCGAAGCGACTCCGAGAAAAGTCGAAATCGAATCAAAAAGGTCGGTAAACAACAGAGTGAAAATCGCTCCCATGATTCCGTAACTGAGGGCAGAAGCAATTTCCAGCTTGAAAAAGACACTGGTAAAATCAGGGGTCGCAGTCATCGCTTTCGGCACTTCGACAAAGGGCGTACCCGACCAGAGTCGGCCATGGGCAAAAGCAATAAGCGTGGTGAAGACGATACCAAGCAGCAGACTGCCGCGGGTTTTGCGGTTTTCCAACATTAAGGTAAAACCGAGACCCAAAAGAAAAATAATCGTCTGCGGGGTAAAGCCACCGAATTTAACCAGTGTTGCCGGACTGGCAACAATGAAACCTGCTGATTTCAAACCGATCAGACAAAGAAACAAACCGATGCCCGCAGCCACGCCGAGCCTTACCGACTGGGGAATCGCTCTGACAATAGCTTCGCGCAGTCTGAAAACGGTCATTAGCAGAAAAACGATGCCTGAGATAAAGACGGCTCCCAATGCGGTCGGCCACGGAATGCCCATTCCGACCACCATGCCATAGGTAAAGAAGGCATTTATACCCATTCCAGGCGCCAGGGCAAAGGGCAGATTGGCGATCAAACCCATCAAAACGCTGGAAATTGCTGCAACGAGAATCGTCGCAGTCAGCACGCCAGAAAATGAAAGGCCGGCATCTGAAAGAATCATCGGATTTACCGCCAGAATATAGGCCATGGTTAAAAAGGTAGTGATTCCTGCCAGAATTTCAGTTTGAATGTCAGTATCGTTCTCTTTTAGCTTGAAAAGCTTTTGTAGCATTTTTCCCTCCCAGGACAGTCTTTTCGCAAAGATTATATCGGCCTGGCAGTCACTAGTAAAGGTTTATTTGAACGCGGCGATAGCCCGATTTCGAGCTTTGGCGTGATCGACAATCGCTTCGGGATAATCGATTCGCAGAAATCGAATCTCAGCTTTGAGCAATTCCGGGTCGTGCAGAGCCTTGGCTGAAACCGGAGTCAGCTCAGGGCAGTAGGTTCGAATAAAGGTTCCGGCGGAATCGAATTTTTTACTCTGGCTGAATGGATTGAAAATGCGAAAATAGGGAGCTGCATCGGTACCGGTAGAAGCAGACCATTGCCAGCCACCATTGTTGGCAGCAAGATCACTATCGATCAGATTCTGCATAAACCATTTTTCACCTTCACGCCAGTCAAGCAGCAGATCTTTGCTGAAAAACATCGCAGTAATCATGCGCAAGCGGTTGTGCATCCAACCGGTCTGTTTTAGCTGGCGCATGGCCGCGTCGACGATAGGATAACCGGTCAAACCGTCTTTCCATGCCTGCAGATTGTCTTCGTCATAGCGCCATTTGACCTTTTCGGTAATGAGCTGAAAAGGCAAACCCTTACAGACCCGGGGAAAAGCTACGAGAACATGGCTGTAAAAATCGCGCCAGACAAGCTCATTGAGCCAGGTTCCTGC
>CAZTHA010000099.1:0-1732 GCA_964613435.1 uncultured bacterium | reverse complement strand
GGCAAAACCCGAATATCCTGTTTTAAAATCTGCTTTGCCCAGTTATTGCGAAATGGCGTATAAACGGTATAGGGTTTACCCTGGCCGGTTAAGACTTTCCCAGGTTCGATAAGCATTCGATCGTGGCTGACAAAAGTTTCTATGCCCTCGGCCTTGAGCAAAGCCGAAACGGCTTCGTCGCGGCGCTTCTCATTCACTTCATATTCAGCGTTGAAATAGAGACGATGACAGCCATTTTCAACGGCAACCAGCCTTAGCAGCTCAGGAATTTCAAGATAGCTCTGGCACTCAAGAATCAGGAGCGGAATGTTCAACTTGTTCAGCCCGGCCTTGAGCTCCTGCAAAGACTCTAGCGAAAAGGCAATCTTTGCCGGTGCGTCATTATGAATCTGCCACTGTCTTTTCGTCACAAAATACAGGGCCAGCAACTGACCTGATTCTTTGGCAGCAGCGGCCAAAGCCCGGTTATCCTCAAGGCGAAGATCTCTTCGGAACCAGATAATCGAACGCATCGATTATTTCATCTTGCGCTTGAGAAATTCTTCGACGAAGAAAGAAGCCACATTATCAGCATATTTACCAGGGCCAAAGCCGGCATCATAGCCGAGTTCCTTGGCCAGATCATTGGTAATTCTCGGGCCACCGGCCACCAGAATAACTTTGTCGCGCAAGCCACTTGCTTCAAGCAATTCGACCAGTTCAACCAGATTTTTTACGTGCACATCCTTCTGGGTAACCGTCTGGGACACCAGCAAAACATCGGCTTTAAGTTCCTGGGCTTTTTTGACAAAATCCTCGTTCGCAACCTGACTGCCGAGATTGTAGGCATCGATCATCGCATAACGCTCCAGACCATAATGGCCGGCGTAACCCTTCATGTTCATAATGGCGTCAATACCAACGGTATGCGCATCGGTACCCGTCGAAGCCCCGATAACGACAAGCTTGCGACCAATCTTTTCTTTGATAAACTCGTCGACTTCGTGCATGTCCATTACCTTCGTGTCGATAACACTGACCTTTATCGAAGTGACATCAACGGTATGGTTCAACGAGCCGTAGACGACGAAAAATGAGAATTCAGCATCGAGAGCCTCATGATGTGAAACGTGAACATCGCTCAAGCCCATTTTCTGAGCCAGTTGCCGCGCGGCTTCAATCGCCCGTTCGTCGTCCTTGAGCGGCAATGTGAAACTGAGCTGAACCTTGCCGTCGTTCATGGTATCGCCATAGGGCTTAACTTTGGTCAGATCCAGTTCTTTACTGTAGTTTTTAACTTCCGTTGAATATAATCCGCCGCTCATGCTTCAGCTCCTTTCTCCATCAGCTCAATAAAGGGATTGTAGTAATCTCCGTGCTTGGCAATTACCCCGTCAAGCCCTTTGCCACCGTCTATCGGGCGCCTTACTCCGGCAAACTTGCCCTGTTCGAGAGTCCTGAACAAGCCTTCATGCTTGATTTCATCGAGCATGCGCTGGGCATCTTCGAGAACCTGGCGGGCCCGGTTGGCAATTATTCCATCATCTTTAAAAGAAATTTCCTCGCCAAGATCAGCCATGGTTCTGGAAATATAACTGGCATTCTCGATCGACAAGGCACGATCGGACATGAACGGCGTATGAATGGCTTCGGTCAACATGCCCAGCAGATGCACCTTCTGATTGGTAAGTACGGTGACGATGTTGAACAAGGCATCCTGTACCTGGGCCCTGAATATATTGCCGGTTTTGAA
>CAZTHA010000098.1:0-12564 GCA_964613435.1 uncultured bacterium | reverse complement strand
GATCGTTATCGCTATTATTGGTATTCTGGCCGCCATCGCGATTCCTAACTTCCGAAAGGCTCGTGAACAGGCCCGTGAAAAAGCCTGCTACGCAAACATGAGGGTTGTTCTTGGTGCAGTTGAAATGTACAACATGGATCACACCGACATGATGAGCACACTCGTTATGAGTAAACTCGTCAGCGGCAAGTATCTCAAGGCTCCCATTACGCCAGCAGCGCAGAGTTGTGTCATTTCAGGCACCGGCCTTGATGACAATGGTCTCATCGAATGTTCTAACCATGGAACCATTGAAAGCAAGGAAAGCTAAGTTTACTTAGTCACAAAATTGAGCGACTGATTTCAGTCGCTCTTTTTTTTTGCCTTCAAACGATAAATCGATTATTCTGTCTTAACTCCAAATGGAAAGAACATTATGCCGGCGCAAGAGTTACTTCAAAATCTGTTAACACTTTTTTTCCTTGTTTTTGGCAGTCTCCTGGGAAGCTTCTGCAACGTCGTCATTCTAAGAATGTCGAGCCGAACTTCGGTTATTTTTCCGCCTTCCGCATGCCCAAAATGCAATCATCGACTTCATGCCGGCGATTTACTGCCAGTTTTAAGCTGGCTGATGCTGCGCGGAAAATGCCGCTACTGTCAGGCACCGATTTCATGGCAATACCCTGTAGTTGAAGCGACAATTGCCGTGATTCTTGCGACAAGCTTTCGTCAGGCCGGCCTGTCACTCGCATTTATCGCACTGGCAAGCAAAGCAGTTATCTGGTTCGTGGCCACGGTAATTTTCATTCGCCGCGAAGTTCTTGAGCCGGGACCTTATGTGTGGCCGGCAATGATTTTCATTCTCTTCAATTTTCCCCTGCATGGCTGCCCGTTTCTGTCTATACCGGTAAAAGCCGCGCCATTGATAGCATTCGCCGTAGCCGCGCTGGCTACTTTCCGCACAAAATATGCCACCCTGTCGGCTTGGGCCGGACTAAGCTTCCTGTTTCTATTCGCACTGGCACCGGGCTTCGCATTTGCCCCGGTAATTGTCGTGGGCGTCGCAGCGTTGATCGCCGCCCTTTTTCCGGAGAAAATCTGGCCAGAAAGAATTTTTGCCGCAATCCAGCTGACTGGAATCGCGGCAATGATAGCTTTAAGCTGAATCAGGCAGCCTGGTGTTTCAAATAATATTCGGCTTCAAGAGCACAATCTGAATCTGGGGCAATTTCGGTGATTCTGCGAAATCTTTCGAGTGAAACCGGCCTATTCAAACGATTTTCGAGCTGACCAAGTTTAAGCAGAATCTCTGGTTCTTCGATCCCAAGCTCACAAGCTTTTTCAAGAGCCTGATATTCTTTTTCCATTTCACCGGTCTCGGCAAAAACCCTTGCCAGGCCAAGATAAACCGCAGCGTAGCTTTCATTGATCATCAGGGTGCGTTTGAATTCTTCTATCGCGGCAGGGTATTGCCCTTTCAACAGATAGATTTCACCGAGAATACGATGTCCTTCAATGTGTCCCGGATGCATTCTGAAAAGGTTGTCGAGAGCCTTTTCGGCCCGATCAAAATCTTTCATCTGCACCAGCGATTCAGCATATTTAACCATAAATTCAGGGCGTTCCGGAGCCAATTTTGCCAGCAGACGCCAGGTATCGCGCGCCAGATCATGCTCTTTCGCTGCCGAATAAATTTCAGCAAGACTTTTCTGATAAGAAATATTGTTTTCGTCATAATTCACCAGCTGTTCCATGGCAACGATGGCCCGGTCGTAATCGCGCAGCTGTAAATGACATTGGGCAGAAAGATAAAGCGAACGCTCAACCAGTTTTTTGTTCCTGCTGGCAAAGCGGAAATGGGTGATCGCCATCTGGTATTTTTTTTGGCGAAAAAGACAGTTGGCAAGATTGAAATGAGCGTCAAATGCACCCGGATTGAAGTTCAGTATTCGCCGAAAGCACATCATCGCTTCGGCCAGCTCATTTCGGTTCATCAACAGAATTCCGGCAGCAAACAAAGCCGGTTCGAGTCTGGGATGCTCATCGATCAAACTGCGATATTGAGCAATAGCCCCGTTTACATCTCCGTGTCTTTTCAACAGGTCGGCAAGAGCCAGTCTGATTTCAGTCTTTTCAGGAGCGGCATTGGCAGCAAGCATAAGAAAACTCACCTGACGGCCGGTATCTTTCTGGGCTTCATAAAGCCGTGAAAAGGTCAGAAAAACGGCATAAAATCCAGGTTTTAGTTCTTGCGCGCGTTCGAGAAGAAAGCTGACTTCTTCGAAATGCCCCAGCTTGATATGGCAGTTGGCAAGCTCAACCATGACCAGAGCATTTTCCGGTTCGAGTCGCAATATTTTCTCATAGATGCGAACAGAATCTTCATTAGCCCCATTTTTAAGATATAGCCGGGCTAATCGTTGCATCAGCTGGATATCATCGGGATTTTCTCTGGTTTCATGTTCGAGTTGAACCAGAAGTCCAAGCATATTTTTTGGAGCTTCGAGCATATTGTCTGCCTCTGTTCTATTTATTTCAGAGGTTCTGCACGTTTTCGACAAGTCCTTTTTTATCTTCGGCCGAGAAAAAAGCAGAACCCATAACTAATACATCGGCACCTGCCTCGACAATTCTTTGCGCATTCTGCATGCTAACTCCACCATCGACTTCAATAACCGTCGACAAGCCCCGCTGATCAATCATCTGCCGTAACCGGGAAATTTTTTCGATGGTGCTTTCGATGAATTTTTGGCCGCCAAAACCGGGGTTTACCGACATTAATAAAACCTGATCACATTGATCTAAAACATATTCAATTTCAGTCAGAGGGGTTTGTGGATTAAGGGTAATACCTGAAGCCATGCCCAGTTCACGCACTCTGGTCAGATAGCGATGCGAATGAGCACATGCCTCGATGTGAAAAAGAAGTCGATCGGCCCCGGCATCTTTATAGGCATCGAGCCAATTTTCGGGTTTTTCGATCATAAGATGCACGTCGAAGGGCAATTTGCTGTGCTGGCGAAGCATTTTGATGACTGGTGGCCCAAAGGTCAGGTTTGGCACGAAATGGCCATCCATGACATCGACATGAACCCAATCTGCGCCTGAATTTTCAAGCACTTTCAGCTCGCTGGCAAAATGAGCGAAATCGGCAGACAAAATCGAAGGGGCTATTCGGATTTTTCGTTTCATTCCGCTTACCAGAAAAGAATCAGCAGGATCATGACCACAAGACATGAACCCATGAAAATGACCGGATTTCTTAACCAGTGTGTCTCTTCTACATCTTGCCAGGCCTGATTATCCGAGACCGGAACGTTATTTTTCAGAAGCTTCAGGGCCGGCCGTTTGGACGATTTAAAAGTCGGCATCTCATCGTTTATAGAAGCGATATCTGCTGCCTGGTTACTATCAAGAGCCAGATTGCCATCAAAAGTTTCTGCAACTCCGGTTTCGAGGACCTCGTCTGCCTGGCCGGCAATGCTTCCCGCTGTTGCCTGCAGTTCTGTCACGGTAGATCTGGGCAGAATTTTGGGCATGGCAGTATTTATGTTTGACATTCGACCATTGAGCGCATCGACAACCTGAGAGGCCATAGAAAGCTGACAGCCTTTCTGCTTTATCGAACTGCCTCTGACCAATCCGGCCAGATCAGCGATGGATTTAAGAAATTCTTCGTGACTTTCAAAACGATTCTTCATCTCACGGGTAAGAGTCCGGCGAATGAAAGCGACGACCTTGTCGATCTGTTCAGGAGTCAAAGCGGAATGCCTGATTCTTAAAAGGCTTTCCAGTTTCATATCCCATAGTTCATTGATGCCGCCGCGTTTGCGAATCGGCGATTCTCCGGCCAGCAGTTCGAAAAAGGTCGTTCCAAGAAAAAACAGATCGGAATGAACCCCGGAATTGTCCGTGTTGCGTTTTCTGCCAGCCAGTTTGAGGCGTGGATGGGTAAAAGAAAGCACCTTGAGCTTTCCCTCGCGGTTTCGCAAAACATTTGAAAGCTTGATGGTTCGGTATTCAACTTTTTCGTCAGCGGCAAACTGCAAAACTGTCGCCAGATCCTGCATAATTTTGATCGCTTCGGCAAAGGGCAGGATCTCGCCCTTGATCCAGGAGTGCAGATCTTCGCCATCGACAAGTTCGGTTACCACATAGGGACGATCTTCAAACATGTCAATATCGAGTATGGCAGCGACCAAAGGATGTGACACACTGGCAAACGACCGGATTTCATCGCTGAAACATTTGACACGGTCGGTGTTTACGGCCATTTCCTCTTTGAGCAGTTTGATTACAACTGTAGCACCTGTAGAGATTTCGTGAGCCTTGAATACTTCATACATGTGGCTCTCTGACAAAGGTGCGACAATCTTGTATTTGTCGCTGATTACTTCACCGATCATTCTTGCCTCCGTAGCTTTCTGGCTAATCTATTTTTCTTTCTTCTATCGGAACATCATTTATATATATCTGTATTTTACTATTCGGCACATGGGGTGCCTTTACCTTAATAAGATCTAAAGGTTTGTGGGTGCCGGAATAAATTTGTTGTCGACCGGTGGGAGTTATATGAATGAATTTCACTTCTTTCGGCATAAATCCATCGGGCATGACAAAACTGAGCTCTTTTTCATCGGCAACGGCTGGAATTGCGGCAACGGGCACAGAAGGAACCTGGGCATTGACCACAACCGGCTTTACCGGATCTTCGGCAATGAGGATTTTTGGAGGTGGAGCATTGGAAACGGTTGGACGTGTCGTAACGGGAGCGGCAACCGAAGTCGACTGGGCTCCGGTAAAAATCTCAAATTTTTTCAAATCATCGCTGGTAGCGGTTCCTTCATCATTGCCTGCCGATACGAGAAGACTGACGACTTCGCCTTTCTTCACCCTTGAATAAGGCGACGGACTGGTAGAAATGATCTGAAATTTTGGTCTGGAGCTGTCTTTGCGGGAATAAATCCGACCAAAGTTGAATCCCCAGGCTTTGAGCTTGTTTTTGCCTTCATCGAGGGTTACTCCGGTCAAATTCGGCAATATCGGGCGTTCTGGCCTGCGCCCAAGGCTAATCAGCAGGTCAACTTCTTTATTTACACCGTATTCTTCTGAGGGCATCGGCGATTGTCCGACCAGGCGATCATGGGGAATTTCATCAGAATGGATATAAGCACGGTCACCAGCAACAAGCTGCGAGTTAAGAAGGGCAAGGTCGACCTCTCGCATGCTGTTTCCCTTCATATCCGGAACAATAACTCTTTGAACGCCAAGTGAAATCGACAGTTGCACTTTTTTCCCCTGTTTGACAACCGTCCCCGGATCCGGATACTGAGCGATGACGTGATCTTTTGGCTGCTTGTCGTCATATTTTTCATCACGACGCACAACATCGAGACCAGCTGGCTTGTTTTTGAAAACCTCAACGATATGCATACCCCTGAAATCTGGCACAACCATAGTTTCGCCGCGATTGAAAAACTCATTGAGTTTCTTATAGGCGAAAAATACGCCGCCAACGACGATAAAAGCCAGAATACAAAGGAGTATCGTCATTTTTAACAGAATCGAGAGACAGGACTCGCTACTTTTCTTGCTCATTTCCACTTCCTGACAGTTGTCCACAGGCTGCGAGAATGTCACCGCCACGGGATTTTCTTACAGTTACGGGAATACCAGCTTTTTTCAGGATTTTTCGGTATTCGCGCTCTTCATTTTCACTGGCCGGCTCGAGGGAGCAGCCAGGAAATGTGTTGAATCTGACAATATTGATATGGCAAATCAAGCCTTCACAAAAATTAACCAGGTTGAAGGCATCTATTTCCTGGTCATTGATACCTTTGAGCAGCACCATTTCGAAAGTCACTCTTCGGCCGGTAGCATCACAGTAATTGGCTATGGACTGGCGCAGCTTTTCCAACGGATATTTTTTGTTTATCGGCACCAGGCGCGTTCGCGTCTGATCGTCAACGCTGTGCAATGACACGGCGAGATTCACTTCGCCCGGTCTTTTGGCTAGAGCATCGATGCCAATGGTAATTCCGGAGGTAGAAACGGTTATTCTTCTGGTTGCAAGCCCCAACCCCGACTGGTCGGTCAAAGCATCGATTGCGGCAAAAAGAGGCTTGCGGTTAAGGAAAGGCTCGCCCATGCCCATGAACACGATATTGCTTGGTTTGCGGCCTATTTTTCTGATCAGCATCATTACCTGCAGAAGAATTTCTTCGGTGGTCAGATTGCGGACCAAACCATCTTTTCCGGTGCGGCAGAAGATGCAGCCGATCGGGCAACCGACCTGACTTGAAAGACAAAAGGTCAACGAGTCTTCATCGGGCATAGCGACTGCTTCGACCAGGTTTCCATCATGAAGCTCGACCACGATTTTGACCGTGCCATCCTGGGCTTTCTGCAATTTTTTAACCGGCGGCAGAATTCGGGGAAACTGTTTTTGCAAAAGTTCACGATCTTTTTTGGAAAGATTGGTCATTTCATCGAAGGAAAAGACAAACTTTTTAAAAACCCATTCCCAGACCTGCTTAGCGCGGAACTGGGCCAATCCGAGATCGGTCACGACCTGTTTGAATTCGTCAAAAGAATAAGAAAATAGAGAATTGTGGGACATTGATTTTCCACCTCGGGTAATACATCGGCAAAATAAGACTGGAATCGAAAGGTTTAGTGCAGATTGAATTTATCGAGCATGTCGCTCATCAGTTGCACCAGGGTTAAAAGCTCTTTGGTGACTGACATATACTGCCGGATATGCGCAAGCTGTTCTTTTACGGCAGCAGCGACACTCTTTGTACCTTCGGAAGTTATTTTCGTGGCTCCGGAAATACTTTCAATACTGCCGCGAAGCGAATCGATGTTTTGCGACTGTTCGGTACTGGCTGCGCTGATGTCCTGAATCATCTTGTTGACGTTCATGACCGAAGTAACGATTTTATCAAGGTTGTTACCGGCGACATTGGCGATATTCACGCCATCGATAACCTTTTCAGCACCGCGATTGATGGTTTCTACCGCTTTTCCGGTCTTCTGCAGCATTTCTTTGATCTTTTTACCGATGTCTTCAGCCGCTTCGCCAGATTCTTCGGCAAGCTTTCTTACTTCGCCGGCAACGACGGTGAAACCCTGGCCGTGCTCGCCGGCGCGAGCCGCTTCGATGGCCGCATTCAATGCAAGCAGGTTGGTTTGATAAGCGATATTGGTAATGGTGTTGACGATTTCGCCAATCTGTTTACCGGCAGAGTTAAGATTTTCAATAACGTCTTCGAGACCGAGAACTTCGTCTTTAATCGATTCCATGGTATCGATGGTTTCGCTCACGGCATTTTTACCTTCAGCAGCAATGGCCGCGGCTTCGGCAGAATCGGTAGCCGCTTCGTGTGAGCGGTCGGCAATGGTCTGGGCCGAAGCAGATACTTCCTGGATATGCGAAGTGGTCGATTCAAGGGTGTTGGCAATGTAATTCGAGCTTCGGGAAATTTCCTGAACGTTGGTAAAGAACATGCGCACATTCTCATCGGAAAAAACGACCATGCTGGTCAATGGCTCAAGTTTGCGATTGAGCTCCTGGGAAATTGAATAGGTTTCATTCAAAATAGTTTTTGCGGTGGCGAGAAAGCCCTCGAACTGAATTGCACACTCGAGCATATCCGACTGGGAAACTTCGCCATTTTCATTCTGAAAGCTTTTGAGCTTTTCAACGACATCCTTGATTGGCAAGGACAGCTGATTCATGAAAACCCAGAGAACGACTATAGCCAACGGGATGAAAACCATCGAACCAATGTAAAAATATCGGGCATAGGACTCAAGCTGGATCAGTGCCGTATCGAGTGCTTCGAGTTCCTTGGTTTTGCCTTCGACGAATTCATCGAGAATGGCGGCATTCATGACTTTGGTTTCAAGTGAAAAAGTCACTTCTTCAATCGCCTTTTTCTTCAGGGCAATCAGTTGCTCTTCGGTCAATGGAACTTCGGCCTCGGGGTCCTGAAATTCTTCGAGCGGCCGATTTTTTACCTCGTCGAGATCCTGGGTCGAGCCCATGAGGTCGAGCTGCATTGCCGTGTTTTTGGTGCCGGTAATGACATACCGGTTAGTAAAAATGCTGCGGCAGAAATGAAAAATAAAATTGGCGCCAAGCACCGGCGTCAGTGCCAATATCAGCATTAACAGAGTGATTTTGTATTGTAATGGAACCTTTTTCATAGCTTGAACATGCTCAGGTTTGATATTCTACCACAGCCAGCTGAAATTTATCAGCTAAACTTGCCTGATTTTTATCGGCAGTTACCCGGGAAAAGCTGACTTATAGTTTTGGCAATACTGCCCCCCTTCGCAAGATGCGGAATGGCTCGGTAGAAAGGTCGATTACCGTTGATGGCAGGGAATCGGCAAGTATTCCATCTTCAACCAGCCAGGCAACTTCATTGGCAAATTCTTCAGCAATCTTTTCGGGGTCATTGTCAGAAGGCGCTCCGGAACGATTGGCGCTGGTGGTCAGCAACTGCATGGGTAGCCGCTGCAAAAGCTGGAGCAGTCTTGAATGGCCCGGAACGCGTATTCCCAAAGTTGGAAAAGTAAAGGATTCGGGGGCAAAATTTTCCGGGCGGGAAAAAATGGCGGTCAAAGCCCCAGGCCAGAATTCTTCAAGAATTTTTTGCTGATGAAAATCTGGTGTAATGCCAATGTTCGCCAACGCCTGACAACTTTCCAGAAATAGAATCAGGGGTTTGCGGCTGTCGCGATCTTTGATTTTGTAAACCTTATCGACGGCAGACTTTGCCTCGGCATGAACGGCAAAACCATAAAGCGTATCGGTCGGTAAAACTACGACATCGCCATTTTCAAGGGTTTTCACAAAGCGTTTGAATAAATCCGGGTCTTCAATAAGCGCATCGAGGGAAGATCTGATCATTTTTTCTCTCTCAATAAAAAGAAGCGTTCATTAGAGCATAAATCATCGCCGGCCAGGATGATTTCAAAACTCGGGAAACCTTTCAACAAGGCCAGAATATTTTGCCTTTGCCCGTGGCCATGCTCAAAAGCAAATAGACCGCCATCCTGCAGACAGAATCGCGCCTGTTCGAGCAGTCTTCTGATAAAATCAAGCCCATCGGGCCCGCCATCAAGAGCCAGATGCGGCTCAAAATCACGAACTTCAAGCATCAGACCCGAGATTTCGGCACCAGGAATGTATGGCGGATTGGCAACGATTACATTTAGGCTGTTTTGGGCAACTGGGTTGAGCAAATCGGCCTGCAAAAGTTCAAGACGATTTTTAACCGAATCTTCTTGTCGTTCAAGATTTTCGGTCGCCACTGCCAAAGCTGCTGACGAAATATCGGTCAAAAAACCGGTAGCACCGGGAAATCGGCGGGCCAGCGCCAAACCAATGACTCCGCTGCCGGTGCAGACATCAGCAAATCGAAAAGAACCTTTAAAAGAAGCTTGTTCGATCATATCGGCCAGGGCCAGAAACAATTCTTCTGTCTCAGGCCTGGGAATCAAGGCTCCTGGCCTGACGGTGACCGTGAAATCAAGGAATGACCATTCTTCAAGAATGTATTGCAAAGGCTCATGCAAACAGCGCCGGCCGACTGAAGCCATCAAGGCCTGTTCAATTTCAGGCTGGCATTCATCTGACCAATGCAGGGGAAGATGACTACGATCTATACGCAACAGTTTCGCGAGCAGCAGGTCGACATTGAGAGCGAAATCTTCGATGCCGGACTGCTGCAAACGACTACGGGCTTTCTGAATGAGATCTTTCAGCCTGGTCACTCAGCAGGCTTCCTGTTCGGCCAGCTTTCTGAGGTTGTCTGCTTCAATAAGGCTGTTGATAACATCGTCAAGGTCGCCTTCGACAATCTCAGTCAGACGATAGAGGGTCAGGCCGATCCGATGGTCGGTTAAACGTTGCTGGGGAAAATTATAGGTTCGAATGCGCTCAGAGCGATCGCCACTACCAACCTGACTTTTGCGGTTTTCGGCGCGATCGCGTTCCTGCTGCATTTTGGCGTTGTCGAACAATCTGGCTTTGAGAATTCGCAAGGCCTTGGCCTTGTTTTTGTGCTGGCTCTTCTCATCCTGGCAGCTGATGACAATGCCGGTAGGAATATGCGTAACCCGAACTGCTGAATCGGTTGTATTTACGCTCTGCCCACCCGGTCCTGAGGAACGAAAAACATCGATACGCAGTTCAGATTCATCGACCTGAACATCGACATCTTCTGCCTCAGGCAACACGGCCACCGTAGCTGCGGAAGTATGTACCCGCCCGGAAGCTTCAGTTTCAGGGACCCGTTGAACGCGATGGACACCGCTTTCAAATTTCAAACGACCATAAGCGCCACTGCCTTGCACAGCAAAAACAACTTCTTTGATTCCGCCAATACCGGTGTCGTTCATGCTCATCAACTCGCATTTCCAGCCCTGCCGTTCGGCATATCTGGTATACATGCGATAAAGATCGGCTGCGAAAAGTGCTGCCTCTTCGCCACCGGTTCCGGCCCGAATTTCGATGATGGTATTTTTACTGTCATCGGCATCTTTGGGAATCAGCAGCATTTTCAAATCAGCCTGCATTTTTTCTATTTGCGGCTCAAGCTCTTCAATTTCCATTTCCGCCATTTCCCGCATTTCCGGATCATTCTCCGAAGCAAGCAATTGCCTTGCACCTTCAAGACTGTCGAGCTTTTGCCGGTATTCTTCAAAGGCCTGAACAACCGGTTCAAGTTCGGCACGGCGCCGGGCAAGTTTCTGGAATTCGCTCTGATTGGCAATGGTTGCCGGATCAGTAAGCTTTTCGGTAAGTTCGCGAAAATTTTCTTTAATGGTCTCGAGCTTTTCGAGCATGAATATCAGAGCCTTTCCAGCATTTTGCGGACTATTTCAAGAAAATAGGGTTGGGCAGCGGCCGCAGCGGCAATAACATCTTCATGATTTACATCTTCATGACCTTCGCCGGTGGCCATATCGGTAATGCAACTGATTCCGAGAATTCTTTTGATTCCGCCATGTACTGCGACGATAACTTCAGGAACGGTCGACATGCCGACGGCATCGGCGCCGAGAATGCGAAAAGCCCGCAATTCGGCAGCAGTTTCATAGTTCGGGCCGCTAACTGCAACATATACGCCCCGCTGTACCGGCGCGCCGATCTGGCGGCCGATCTGCATTGCCGCTTCAACCAGCTCAGGGGTATAAACACCCTGCATCGGCGGAAATCTGGTTCCCATTTCATCATCATTCGGACCGATGAGCGGATTACCGCCCATGTGATTCATGTGGTCAGTCATGATCATCAGATCGCCAACCTTGAAGTTGCGATTCAAACCACCCGAAGCATTGGTGATGATAAGATCTTGAACGCCAACTGCCATCATAACCCGCATTGGAAAAGTGATTTCCTTCATTGAGTAGCCTTCATAGTAATGAAAGCGGCCCTGCATGGCAATTACCTGTTTCCCGCCCGCTTCACCAATGACAAGCCGACCCGCATGCCCTTTCACCGTAGATATGGGGAAATGGGGTATTTCTTCATAGGGAATGGCAACGGCATTTTTCAGTTCATCGGCAAATTTGCCGAGCCCCGAGCCAAGAACAAGGGCTACCGAGGGTTTTTTCTGAATTTTATCCAAAATGTATTTTGCGGCCTGCGCTATTTTTTCTTTCATGTTTCACCTTAGCATCTGAGTTTGATTCTGATCAGGCTGAAAACTATCATGTACTGTGCCTTATGTCAATTTGCCAACCATTTTTTGTCTTGAAAAACCCAGAATTGAATTTGGCGAAAACAGCATCGATTCGACATGTGGCTCTTAGTTGTCTTGTTCCTTCAAGCCCAAAAGTTTTTGCCAATCCATTCAAAGGGCTCTTGAATGAAATTGGGATCTCACATTTTCATTACGGAGGCGAAAACGCAGTATTCTATAAAAAAAATTTGAAGATTGCTTCTTTGCATGCTAGGGTCAGTTCAGCTCAATCAAACTCTTAGCAGCAGAAAGCAAATCACATGGCAAAGCTTACCCAAGGCAGCGTGAAGAAGACACTGTTCACGATGGCATTTCCAATGCTGGCCGGCACAATCGCCATGAATGCATACAATCTTGCCGACACCTGGTTTGTTTCAAGACTTGGAACCGTGCCCCTCGCGGCAATGGGCTTCACTTTCCCGGTGGTCATGCTTCTGACCTTCATTGCCGGCAGCATCGGCACCGGAGTTACCACCCTCACTTCGCATGCAATCGGCCGCAATGACCAGGAAACTGCTTCGCGAATCGTATCGCACGGTTTCGCCTTTACGGTTTCCATTGCCTTGCTCATGGCCGCCGCCGGTTATCTTAGCATTTCAGCTGTATTCCGACGTATGGGCGCGGATGAGCTAACTTTGCCCTTAATCAGCGATTACATGAAAACCTGGTATATCGGAGCGGTCTTTATGGCACTCCCAATGATGGGCAACGGGATTCTGATTGCCTGTGGCGACTCCCGTGCAGCAAGCAGCTTTATGATGCTTGGCGTCATTTTGAACATCATACTCGACCCAATCATGATTTTTGGCTGGTTTGGTTTTCCGGC
>CAZTHA010000097.1:0-12591 GCA_964613435.1 uncultured bacterium | reverse complement strand
GCAGAAGTATGGGTGCCGTTGAGCTTGAGCGTAATCGGCGGACTCGCTGTCTCAACGATAATGACGCTGATTTTCATGCCGGTATTGTATTCCCTTTTCAGCCGCTGGTTGCTGCCGAAAAGACATAAATCTCTGATGGAGGCGAAATGATGGAATTTCTGATCATTGTCTGCAGCGCAACCCTACAGGATGAAATTGACGCGTTGTTCGAGCGCCTGGAAATTACCAATTACACACATGTTCCTGAGGCGACCGGTTCAGGTAAAGGGGGTGGCACCAGATTGAATGATGAAATCTGGCCAGGCGAAAACAGTATGTATATGATTGCCGGCAGCCCAACTCAGGTCTCCAGAATCAAAGAATGGGTTAAAGAATACCGGCAAAGACCATTGCGCGAAGGTTTGAAGCTGTTTTCCCTGCCACTTAATGAAGTAATCTGACAAGCATTGATTGAAAGATCTTTTCCTTTAGAAAAGTTCGAAAATAAAAACCGTTAAAGGTTAGCAAGGTTCGTTTCCAATCTAAAGCAAAAAAGCCGCCTGAATGGCGGCTTTAACAATTTTAGAGGAGTTTTATGGAGAAAGCTTGCAAATAAGCTATTTTCGAACTTTGTTTTTCATGTTATCAAGAACGGCTTTGAGGGTTTTAACATCGGCTTTCATCTCTTTGATCTGCATCATGATGACTTGTGCCTGTTCCTGGGCTTCGGGGCCGCCTTCTTCGTTCAATTTGCGAAGTTCTTCGTAAGCTTCCTGAATCCGTTCGTTGAGCTCACTGATTTTCTGGCCGACTTCAAACATTTCGTGCTTGGTCGCTGCCTGGATCATGGATCCGAAAAGGGTGAATACAAAAAGGGTCAGTACCAGGGCGATGCTTCTTCTAGTTACCAGATTTTTCATTTCAAGACCTCCGTGTGGTTGTTCTTAATACATATCGGAGGAATGTCATGCAAAGTTTAGTCAAAAATAAACAAAGATAAAAAAAAATGAACAAAGATAAACGCTAACAAACTTAAAAAGACGAAACGATGGTGCCTCCGGCAACCAGATGGTCGTCCTGATAAAAAACCGCAGATTGGCCAGGTGAAATGGCGTAAACTGGCTCCTGGAGCTTAACTTTCCAGGATTGAGCATCTGCCGAAATCAGTCGACAATTAACCGGGCGGGTTTTGTAGCGAACCTGAACCTGAAATTCGCTGCCGGCCTGGGGTGTTTCAATCAGGGAGTTCATTTTCTGCACGATAAACTTGTTGCCCATCAACGATTCACGTGGCCCGACATGAACTTCGCGGGTGGCGGCATCGATGCGACACACATAGAGCTTTATGCCATGACTCCCATCGACACCTTTGCGCTGGCCAACCGTAAAATTCATGTAGCCATCATGCTTGGCCAGAGTGCGACCGTTTGGGCCGACGATCAAACCGGGCTGAAAACCAGGATGGTCGGCCGGCAACTGCTGGCGCAGAAAATTCATGTAATCGCCGTCGGGAACAAAGCAGATTTCCTGCGATTCGGGACGTTGAGCATTGGCCAGACCGTGTTCTTCAGCGATAGCACGTATCTGTGGCTTGGTAAAATTGCCGACCGGCAGCAAAAGGTGTGGCAGAACATTGGCAGGGACTTCCCAGAGAAAGTATGACTGATCCTTTTTGGTGTCGAGACCACGTTTGAGCAGGTAATTCCCGGCACTTGTGCGATCTACGGCGGCATAGTGTCCGGTGGCGAGAAAATCACAACCGTAGCTTCGGGCTTTTTCGAGCAAGTAGGGAATTTTGACTGTGGCATTGCAGCGCACACATGGGTTGGGAGTCCGCCCGTTCGCATATTCATTGACAAAATCGTCAATGACTTCCTGCTGAAAGGAGTCGGCGACATCGAGAACCAGATGGGGAATGTTCAAGTGGGCGGCAACCGCCCGGGCGGCATTGACGCCTTCCAGGCCGCAGCAGGCCTTGGGGCCGGTTTCCCCCTGGTAGCAAAAGGTTTTTAGCGTGACGGCCATGACGTCATAGCCCTGTTGCTGCATCAGAATTGCGGCGACTGAAGAATCGACACCACCCGAGAGTGCTACGAGAACTTTTTTTGCTGAAAGGTTCATGATTGATTTTTATGTAACTTAATGAAGAATCTGTTTGCGTGAAAAGATTGCCAGAGCAAGAACATAGAAAAAGGCTGCCCAGGCGAAAGAAGAGCCGAGCGAAGCCATGACTTCACCATCGAACAGGCTAATTTTACCTTCAAGAATTTTTTCTATGCGCGAAATGGCAAAAAGATCAGAAAGATGCCGGGAAAAAACCCACTGCGCGGCATCGATATACCAGGCATCGAGCTTGCCAAGAAGGTTGGTGGCGATCAGATAGAAAGTGTGCAGGCCCATCAGCACGCTGAGACTGGTAAAAGACATCAGTATCGCTGATTCGAAGAACAGTGAGAACAAAATGAAAAAGCCGATCAGCATCAAATTGCCGGCAAAAGTCATGAAAAGCAGTTGCAAGGCGGCCATTGTTCCAACCAGATTGGCGGGTTTGTCCAGGTTTATCCCGTCAGGTACCAGGCCGGTATTGTTCAAACCGCTGTTCTGGGTCATGGCACGGGCGACGAGCAGATCTGCCTGCAGGAAAATACCGCCGATAGTTACTGCCAGCAACAGAAAAAGCATGACCGCCAGCGTTTTCGCGGTGATGACCTGCCAGCGTTGAATCGGTGTGATAAGCAGCATTTTCATGTAACCGCGGTTGAATTCAGTTGAAAAACTGTCGCCGACGACCAGTGCCAGAAAAAATGGCGCGATGTAGGAAAACAACTTGATGTGTGCAGTAAAAAGCCCTTGAACCACTTCGTAAAGCATTGAAAACTGCAGTTCGCCAAAGCCGAAACTTTTTACCTTTACATAGGCAACTATCAGGGCAATGCTCGCCACCAGCGGAACCACATTCAGCGCAATCAGAAACAGCAGAGCCTTTTTGCGGTTGAGGATTTTTTTCAGTTCAAACATTAGTAAAACCAGCATTCGCCGCATCATGACAGGCCTCCGTTACCATCTTCGCTGGTGAGCTTGATAAAGGTTTCTTCAAGCGATGCTTCTTTGGGAATCAGCGCGCTAACCCTGACGTTGCCCTTAACCAGTGCCTGATTGATTTTCTCCGACATGTTCGCTCCCATGGTGAGGGTGAAACCACGGGGGCCTTCGCTCCATTGCAGGCCTTCGGTGGCAAAGGTTTTAAAAATCTCAGCTGCTGCAGAAAAGCACTCATCAGGCATTCTAACTTCCCAGTTTTCCTGGTGTCCTGAGAGAATTTCGCCGACATAGCCTTCTTTTACCGTTTTGCCGCGATCGATGATTACCACGTAATCACAAAGTCTTTGCACTTCGTCGAGCAGATGGCTGGAAAGAAAAATTGTCGTTTTTTCTTCAGAGTGAATTCTTTGCAGTATCTCACGCATTTGTACCCGACCGGCCGGGTCCATGCCGCTCGTCGGTTCATCGAGAATCAGCATGCGTGGTTTGTGCAAAATACCAAAGGCAACGCCCAGACGCTGTTTCATGCCTGAGGAAAATGTGCCAAAGCGTTGATCAGCGGCATCTTTTAGCCCAACCAGACCTATTGCCTCAAGAATTCTTTCGCGACTTACCGGTTTATACAGAGAGCCGAACCAGTGCAGGTTGTCAAAGGCGGTCATCGTTTCGATGAAAGTCGGATTCTCGACAACCGCGCCGATTTGCTCAATCGCTTGCGTGCGTCCGCCCGGCAAATTTTCGCCGAGCAGCGAAATTTCACCGCTGCGCAGAGGAATCAATCCCATGAGAATGCGCAGAGTTGTGGTTTTGCCCGCGCCATTCGGCCCGAGAAAGCCAGAAATGCTGTTCATCGGCACATTGAAGTTCAGATTTTGCAAAACCGCTTTGCGGCCGAAATTCTTGTTGAGGTTGGCGACTTTGATTGCAGGGTTTTCCATGGTTTCAAGCCTTTTCATAAAGCTCGTGATAAAGTTCTTTGCCCAGAACTTTCAGTATCACGGTAACCGGCACTGCCAGTAACATGCCTGGGATTCCAGCCAGGCTGGCGGCAATCGCCAGAGAAAGCATGACTACCAGAGGGTGCAGGCCGGCCTTTTCACCGACGACATTGGGCTGAAGATACCAGCCGTCGATGGATTGAACGATGACGATGGCAATTGTGGTCTTGATCAATACTCCGACCAGTGTCGAAGAGAAACCATACTGGGCGATGGCGATGAAGAAGGCGAGAATGACGGTAAATAGCCCGCCCAGGTAGGGAATGAAATTAGCTACTCCTGACAATGGACCGAGAAAAAGGAAAAAACTTATTCCCGAAATCCATAAACCGAGGGTCATCAGCAGTGCAAAAATGGAGTTTGCGAGAAGCTGGCCGCGTAACAGCGAATTGAGCTGTGTGTCTATTTTGCCGAAAATATCGAGGGTTCTTTCCCGAAAGTCGGGAGGGATGAGCATTTGAAAGCCTTTGTAGATTTCATCCATGTCGAGAAGAATGTAAAAGACGAGAATGGGAATCAACACCATGTTTACCATTCCTGAAAAAGCGGTGAGAATGAAACCGAGCAGTCTTTTGAAACCTGAAACTATGCCGTCTTTCACGACAATAACCCCATTGGCGGCCAGCTCTCTGATCTTGTCGCCGTTAACGAACTCTTTCAAGTATTCATTTAAATACGGAATGCTTTGCGTTTTGTCATAAAAGCTCGTGCCGGCTTCCTTGAAGTTGTCGGCAAGTTTGTTCACGTCGAGGTTAGTCAGCTTGGTCAACATGTCGCTGGCCTCTGAAAACATCGATATCGTGAAAGGAACGACAAACAGAGTGAAAATGACGATGCCGATCGAGAAGATGGTCAAAACAGCCCAGGGCCGCGGGAATTTTCTGGCGACGAGGATCTTGACCAGTGGGTTCAATACGTAGGCCAGAACCAGAGAAATCAAGAATGGAGCGATTACATGTGAGAGATAGTAGCAAATCGCGATCAGACAAGCGAAGCCGATGGTAATCAGCAGGTTTTTCAGTTTAAAAAGAGGGTTTTCTTCTGTTTTGGCGCCGGCTGCTTCTGGTTTAATCGCTTCTTTTACTTGCTTGTCCTTTTTCATCTGCATTAAACCACGTTTCTCATATTGATTCCCGAACCGTACATCTTCAGTATCAGTTCGATCTGAGCCTTGCCCATGCCCATCGATCGGGCTATCTGCGGCAAGCTGACTCCCTCTTCGGCCATTTTAACAACCTCATATACCGGTGAGCCTGGTTTGAGCTCTGGAGCGTTGTTGGCTGGCTCCGGGCCAAGCTCTGTTTTTCGCCTTGGAATGCGAAGGTTTTCCGAAATATTCGAAGATTTAAGCTCTTTACCGGGATCAGAGATTTCCTGGTTTGAACGGCTTTCCTTGTCGAGGCCGCGGGCCACAAATTTGGTATTGAAACCGGTTTCTTTCGATGCCGGTCTGATTGGCACGACGCGGTCGCTAAAGATTTCTGGTGCGCTCGGCGGCTCGAGCTGTTGTTCGAGAAAGTCGAGCTGCCGCGAGATCTGCCGTGAAACCTCTTCTTCAATGGCATTGCGAATTGCGCCGAAATCAATTTTCGGCTGGACCGGCGGCTGGTTCTCGATGCTGTTCAATCGCCCCGAGAACAGTCTGATTTCATTTTGCAGCTCTTCAATTGCGTCGTTGATTTCCTGGCGCAACTTTCTGTCGCCCGGTTGATGAACTGGCTCGATACCTGAATTTTTGATGCTCACTTTTCTTTTGAGCTCGGCGGCTGTCTCATCGAGTTCCTTGAGAAAGTCGTTAACCCGAAGAATCTTTTTGTCGGCGATCGTCAGCAGTTCAGACAGCTCTTCGCTCTGTTTTTCGATTACCTTCATGTTGTGGTTGGAGGCAAGCTCCATCTCTTCTATCAGATGATTGAAAGACAGTTCCAGAGCCTTCATTTCTTCGTGAAGCTTGAGATACTTGCGTTTTCCAAAAAAACGTCCAACCCAATATGCTGCCAGAACCAGAAACACAGCACATATTGTCAGTTGAATTGCCATCCACATGCGTAAAAGGTCACCTCGACGCCGCTGATTTTCTAAAACAGAAAAGTTGTTTAAGATTCGATAGAATGGTACCATGCCTGCTATGTTAAAATCCAAGAAATTTTGGGGATTTCTTGTAAGTATTTTCTTTCTCTGGCTGGCCCTGAGAAATTTAGATTTACAAACAATTCCAGCGACCCTTGCCAAATTAGAATTCTCATGGCTGCTGCTGATCGCTTTTACCTATACGCTCGAACATCTGGCCCGCGCTTACCGCTGGCGGGCAATTCTGCCGGGCAAGCCCCTGAAAATGAAGCACGCCTATTTCGGCATTGTTCTGGGCTATCTCTTCAACAACCTCTTGCCGGCCCGTGCCGGCGAATTTGTGCGTGCATACTATCTCAAGAAAAAAGATACCGCGCCGGCTTCAGAAGTTTTCGGTTCGGTTGTCTTTGAAAGGTTCCTCGACGGCATCATCATCGTTACCATGATCGTTTTTTCCCTGAATTTTTACCCCTCGACACCTTTGATTCGTCAGGCGAGCATTTCGGCAATCGTTTTCTATAGCGTGATTTTATTTGGCATTTTAATGCTGCAGTTTCGCCGTCGGCTTTTTGAAAACCTGACCATGCGATTTTTCAATCTGTTCCCGGGAAAAATTGCCCGGGTCCTCAATCATTCGCGCGAGTCTTTCATCAACGGGCTTGGCTTGATTGCGCGCCCGCGCCTGTTTTTTCGTGCCGTCATGCTCTCGGTGCTTTCTTGGGTTTTGTCGGTAATTACCGTTTATGTAAGTTTGCTGATGTTCAACCTGAATCTTGGCTGGCCTGATGCGGTACTGCTGATTTGCGTTCTTTCCATCGGTGCCATGTTGCCGGCCAGTCCCGGGATGATTGGTATCTATGAGTATTGCTGTGTTCTGGCTTTACACGGCATTCTCGGCCAGCCAAAAGATGTGGCGGCCCTGTTTGGGCTGGTTTCCCACTCGATCGGTTACTTCTACGTGTTGATTGCCGGGTTCATTATTCTCGCAATCGAAGGTTTGAGTCTTTCTGAACTTCAAAAGGGTGAGAGCCTTACTGCCGAAACGAGTTAAGCCTTTTTCCTAAAACTTCCAGTGAAATTGCCGATAAATATTATAGCTTCACAGGAGGTCGGGTATGAAAACCCAGAAAAACAAAGGAAAAACTAAAAATCAGTTCGGACTGTTCCTGTTTTTTGTCGTCGGGCTGTTCATGTTGCAGATTGCCTTTGCCTTTACCATTCATGGAGATATCGGCCCGCAGACGGATTTGATTCCCTGCATCGACAAGCCGGCCTCACCTTTTCTGGTTGGCAGAATCGACAGCCTGGTCAGTAACTCAAACTTGCAGGTCGCCAGAAAAGTGGTGCCTGAAGGCGCTTTTGCTCCTGCTTCCCGCGAGATTTTCGAAGAAAAGGTTAGCCTCGCTCGAATCGATAGTGAAAATGCCCAGGAACTTGAAGGCATTGTCGTACGCCGGACCTCAGAAGGCAGATTCTACGAATACACTATTCGGGCTGGTGACAATCTCGAAAAAATTTCCCGCAAACTTTACGGCAGTGGTCGCATGGTTCAGGCTTTGACCAGACTGAATCGCATCGTTGACGAAAAAACACTGCAGCTCGGTGCTTCTCTGCTGGTCCCCAAAAATGGAGTCCTCGATACAATAAAGGTTCTTTAATCACTGATGCTTTCTAATTTTCTCAAGCCACTGAATCTGATCTGCATCTTCTTTTACGTTGTTTTCATGCTCGTTGCCATGGATTCAACCGCGGTAGATGCATTGGTCTTTTATGTAACTGAAGAGAATGAAACTCCAGTTTACACTGCCGGTAAAATGGCCAATGCCCGGGTCGGTAAAAGCGACGGGCAGATTGTCGCCATTCAGTTCAAAACTGAAAAGGCTACCGAAAACATCGATCAGATTCAAAAGCTCGCTGAGCCTGAGATCAAACCTTTAAAGGAAGCAAAGCCCGCTGAAGTTCCCGTTGAAACGAGCGTGGCGATGAAAGCTCCCGCAGTTGAAGAAAAGGTGGTTGCCACTGAGTCTGCTTTGCCGGTCGAGCCAGAAAAAACCGTTGAAAAACCGCAAAAGAAACTGCCTTCGGCCATTTCCTACATTAAAGCTATTTCTGAAAAAAAATGGGAATACGCCCCAAGTCTCGACCGCTATGTCGTCAAATATGACGATGAAACCTATGTTGTTCTGACGATCAGACCCGCTTTGCAAAAGCAGCTCGAAGATATCTTCAAAAAGTACTCAACCCGCATTGGTGCCAGTATCATACAAGATCCGACTACCGGAGAGATTCTGGCCATGACTTCCTGTCATAAGAATCAGCCGCTGTCGATCGAATCAGAAGATTTTAAAACCAAGCATTGGGCGCTGCGGGCAACTTTCCCGGTCGCTTCAATTTTCAAGATCATAACTGCGGCGGCTGGTATCGAGTCTGGAAAAATAACGCCCAACAGCAATTTTATTGCCTGGAAAAAATCTTACATGAAGGTCTGGAAAGCTTTTGCCCGTTCCCATAATGGCGTTTTCGGCAAGATTGCCCGAAAAACCGGTAAAGCCATACTCGAAAAGTACATCGATGCCTTTGGCTTCAACAAAACACTGTTTTTCGATCTGAATGTCGGCAAGTCAATCGCATCATTGCCAGCGAACAGCGTTAAAATGGGCCAGGCCGCAGCCGGTCTCAATCGTGATTTTCTCGTCAGCCCCCTGCATGTCGCCTCGATAATTTCTACGGTTCTCAACCGTGGCAAGACGATGAAACCCTACCTGGTCGACTATGTTGTGCGCAAAAACAAGGTGATCTTTCGGCGCAAACCGTTTCAGATTGCTCAGCCGATCAAAGACAGCACTGCCCGTGACATATACAAGATGATGTATACCACCACTGCCGTTGGAACCGGAAAAAAAGGGTTTGGCGGTTACCGAAGGTGTCCTAATCTGGCAAAGATATGTGGTGGGAAAACCGGAACTCTCACCGGAGCCTCACCCCATTACCTTTTTACCTGGTTTGGCGGCTTCACCAAGGCTACCGGGCGCGATATGTGCATTGTTACGCTTGTCGGCCAGAAAAACCATTCCGGTACCAAGGCCTCTTCAATTGCCGGACAGATTGCTTATGAGCTTTACATGAACCGTCGTGGGAATGAAAAGGACAAGGTTGCTACCCGCTGATAACCGCTATTTGATCCAATAAAAAAAGCCCCGGATTCGGGGCTTTTCTTTTGCTGTTTTATTCTTCTTCCTGTTGAATCGGCGGGTCGTCGAATTCAGGAATGACCGGAGCCGGATCTTGTGGCTCAACTTCTTTCACTTCGAATTTGCCGGTAACTTTGAATTCGGCGCAGTCTTCGCCTTCTTCATCCTTGCTGCAGACGGCTGAAATCTCATCGCCTTTGCTGAAATTTCCCATCAGAATTGATTCTGCCAGTGGGTTTTCAATGTAACGATGAATGGTGCGGCGTAGAGGCCTGGCGCCATATTTCAGGTCGGTGCCTTTGTCGACGAGGAAAGTTTCAAGTTCTTCGGTAAATTCAAGTTTCATGTTCAGGCCAGATACTCTTTCAGTTACTTCCTGAAGCAGAATCTTGAGAATTTCGAGGTTGTCTTCCTTGGTCAAGGCTCTGAAAACAATGATATCATCGATACGGTTGAGAAATTCGGGTGGGAATTTCTTTTCGAGGCTTTTTCGAGTGATCTTGGCTTTTTTATCGTGCGATAGATCTTCAAGCTTTTTATCGCCCTTGGCGACATCGGTATCGCCTCCGACTCTGAAACCAGGTTTGCTCTCTTCAGAGGTGACGTCACTGACACCGACGTTGGTGGTCAGAATGATAACGCATTCGCGGAAACTGACGGTTTCGCCTTTGCTGTCGGTGAGAATTCCTTCATCGAGAAGTTGCAGTAACAGATTGTGCACCTTTTCATGGGCTTTTTCGATTTCGTCGAAAACGACTACGCCATTGGGCTTGTTCTTGACCGACTCGGTAAGGTAACCGCCTTCGTTGTGCCCGATATAGCCTGGAGGCGCGCCAATGAGTTTTGCATATTCATGACTCATGGCAAATTCTGAACAGTCGATTCTGACCAGGTCGTTTTCGCTGCCGGTCATGAATTCACAAAGGGCTTTGGCCAGCTCTGTTTTACCGACACCGGTTTGACCCACGAAAATGAAGCTGCCGACAGGGCGTTTCGGGTTCTTGAGTCCAACCTTGGCTTTTCTTATCGCCTGAGCAACGGCTGTTACCGCTTCGTCTTGGCCGATAATTCTCTTGCGCAGGTGATTTTCTATTTCCATGAAGCGTTGCTGTTGTGCTTTAGCTTCGTCGGTTTCTGAGCCGAGCATGGGAATAGCGCCGCTTTTCGCGGCATTTTCGTCGACCTGAATGGTTACTTCCTTGATATCAAGTGACGGGTTCACCTTTACACAAAGGTTGTAGAGTTCCTGTTCGATAATCTCGCCCAGGAGCGGGTATTCATTGTTGCCAAAAACAAGAGGTGCGATCTCATCGAGATAATTAACGACCGAGGCATTTATAATGAGCCGCTTGTAAGATTTCTTGTCTGTTATCTTGATGTTTTTGAACAACTGTTGTTTTTGCTCTGGTGTGAACGAGCGAATGGCAACAAAGCGGTCTAAAGATTCACAGAATTTCATCTTGATTCCGGGTGTGGAATCCATGAGAACCCTCCTGAGGGTACGTTTTTCCCATTGACAAGAACTGCACGATGGGGTATAGCTATTGTAACACTAACCTTACTGCAAGGCAATACCTGTAAAATGTTTATTAGGTCAAAAGAAGCTGAAGAACTCTTTGACAGAGGAATTAATTATTTCCGCGCCGGTTTTTTCGCTGCCGCAATTCAGGAATTCAAGTCAGTTAAAAAGACCGAACCTGATTACCCGAACATTGATTATTTCCTCGAAGCAGCGCAAAAAAAGAATGATGAAATATCCGGCAAACTTGCAAACTTCATCGAAGAAAATTTTGATGCTGAAATTCAGCAGCTTTCAGATGAGCTGACCTTTGAAGACTCTTCAAACCTTGGTCGAAAAGTTAATTCCCTGCTGAAAAAGGACCGGACTCGCGATGCTTTGCAGTTATTGGAAAAGGCCGAAGCCATCGTTCCCGATTCCAAACCTTTGCTGCTGCTTTTGGCCAACGTGCAGCGCCGCCTGGCCATGCTCGAAGAGGCCGAAAAAACCCTGCAGCGGGCTTTGCTGGTTTTCCCTGGTGATGTCGATATTCTCAACAATCTGGGCAACGTTTTTCTCGCCCGCAGTTTTTTCATAGATGCCGAAGACGCTTTTCGTGAAGCCCTGCGCAACAGCCCGGACGATCCGAGAATTCTCAACAATATTGCCGCCCTGAAAATGCAGACCAGCCGCCTCGACGATGCTGAAAGAAATCTGAAGCGGGCTCTGAAAATCAAGCCCGACTGGCAAAAAGTCAGACATAATCTTGAAAACCTTCAGGCGCGCATGAGCGCTCTCGACCTGGAAATTGAAACCTTAAGAAAAGAATTCATCGAGCACCCGACCTATCTCGACATCGGTCTGGCTCTCGGCCGAACCCTTTTTTTTCGCGGGTATTTTTCTGAGGCCAGGAGCACGTTGCGTAACGTTCTGAAAAAGAATCCCAACCTCATTGCCGCCTACTTTTATCTTGGCATGGTTCATGAAATGAACGAAGATCTTGAAACCGCCATCGATTATTACCGGGAAATGGTAATCAGAAGTGGCAAAGAAGATCGCCCTGAATTTTTGAATTTCGAAAGCCTGATCAAACAGGAATTTCTCGAAGAAGCTTTGGTGGAGCTTAAGAAAATTGCCGTTCTTGACCTTGATATGGCCGCCAGCCGCATCAATCTCGGCATCAAGTATTTTGAAGATTGCCAATGGCAGGGAGCTTTGCGTCATTTTCAAGAGGCAGTAAGGCTTAATGATGCTTATCCCGATGCCTTTTACTGGCTGGCACTGACGCATATTCAGCTTAATGAGACTGCTGAAGCGAAAAAATGTCTTGAAAAAGCGCTTGAGCTCAATCCGGATTACGCTGACGCACATTTTCAGCTGGGAATGCTCTTGAAAACCCGTGCCAAAAAGAAGGCCAAAACACATCTTGAAAAGGCTCTGAGCCTTAATCTTCGCCCCTCGTTCGCCAATGTGGCCAACCAGATTTTACAGCAGCAGAAATGATATCGATGGTGTAGCAATTTATGGATCAAAGTATTTTTAAAGAGTTTTTTCCCGGTTTCCCCGCTGACGATGAAGCAATAGAAAAGCTTGGTCGACTGCTGGCAACGAAAGAACTGCTTGAAATAGCCACTTTTGCTGAACTCAGAGGTCAGCACAGTGACAATAACGCTTTGATTGAAGCAATCGCCCTGCGTGAAAACATCACTCCCGTGGATCTGGCCAAAATCGAGGCCGATATTTTGAATATCCCCTTCATCAATCTCGATGAAACCTCGATTACCGCTGAAAACTTCAAACTGATCAGCCTTGA
>CAZTHA010000096.1:0-12643 GCA_964613435.1 uncultured bacterium | reverse complement strand
GAAGCTATCAACGCCAACAATCGCAATGCTGGCGGCCAGTATCTGACCATAGGTTCTGAAGAGCATCTGGTTCGCGGTGTTGGTCTGCTCGATTCCCTCAGCAGCCTGGCCGATATTCCATTGAAATCTGAGCATGGCACGGCCATTCGTATAAAAGACATTGCCGAAGTAACTTTTGGCGAAGAAATACGACGTGGGGTCGTAACAAGAAATGGTTCAGAAGAGGTCGTTTCGGGAATCGTCATGAAACTTTACGGCGAAAACACCTCTTCAGTGATTTCCAGGTTACATGAAAAGCTGAAGCAGGTAAAATCAACCCTGCCCGCAGGAGTCAGCCTTGTAGCCTATTACGATCAGGCCGAACTCGTCGAAAAAGCGACCTCGACAGTAACGAACGCTTTAATGCAGGGAGCGATTCTAATCGGAGTCGTTTTATTACTGTTTCTGGGAAACTTGCGGACCGCCGGCATCGTCATGCTTTCTTTGCCGCTGTGCGCCCTTTCAGCTTTCATAATTATCAACAAGAGCGGGATTTCCGCCAACCTGATGTCTCTGGGTGGAATAGCAATTGCAATCGGCATGCTCTGCGATGGCTCAATCGTTATGGTCGAAGCCATTCTTATGAAACTCAGCCAGAATTCGGGCCAAAAACTTTCAAATTCAATAAGCGCGGCTGCAAAAGAAGTGGCCCGACCGATTCTCTTTTCCGGAATCATTGTAATTGCGGTTTTTCTTCCGCTTCTAACTCTCGAAGGAGTAGAGGGCAAAATGTTCGCGCCCATGGCTTTTTCGATAACCTCGGCGATGACCGGATCAATAATTGTTTCACTCTTTATCATACCGGCCCTGGCGCTTTTCTTTCTAGGTCATGAAAAAGTTAGAGAAACAGCAGTTGTCATTAAGTTAAAAAGCATTTATCAGCCCTTATTGCAGCGAGCGACAAGAAATTGCCGCACAATAATCTCCGCCGCCTTTGTTGTACTGGCAATCTCCGGGATTAGCCTCTCTTCAATAGGAACTGAATTCATGCCGGTTCTTGAAGAAGGCTCGATTTTCATCGGCCTGAACATGGCTCCGTCAATTTCGCTTGAAGAGGCAACCAAAACGATCATGAAAATGGAAAGAGAGATAGTTAAATTTCCGGAGGTAAGAGAAACCGTTTCGCGAATCGGCAGACCCGAAGCAGGTTCTCACCCGCATCCGGTAAACTATGGCGAAATTCAGATCGAGTTGCAACCAATTTCAAATTGGCGCAAGGGGCGAACGAAAAAAGATCTGATCGATGAGCTGCAAAAAGCTTTGGCAGCTTTTCCAGGCACTCAGCTCAATTTTACCCAGCCGATTCAAAACGCTTTTGATGAGCTGGTATCAGGAGTTAAAACCCAACTGGCCATAAAGGTTTTTGGTGAAGATCTGAAAATCATTCAAAGCAAGGCCGAAGAAATCAAAAACAGCATCGACAACATCGATGGACTTGTCGACTTAGCGGTTGAACAAAGCTTCGGCCAGCCGCAGATTCTGGTTAAAGCCAACCGGGAAAAGTGCTCAGCTCATGGCATAAGTGTTATGCAGATTCTTGAAATCGTTGAACTTGCCATAGGCGGCGAAGTAATCGACAACATATTTCTCGATACCCGCCGTTTTGGCATTCATTTACGTTATCAGGAAAAATACCGCAGCGATGTCGACAGCATCGGCAACCTTCTGGTAATGACTTCAGACAAAACCCTTATCCCACTGGCCCATATCGCAGAAATCACTTGCGAAACCGGACCATTGCAGATTAATCGTGAAAACAATCAACGGCGCTGGACAGTGACTGGCAACATCCGCGGACGAGACCTGGGCAGTGTCGTAGCTGAAATTCAGCACCGTGTCGCTGAAAAAGTAAAACTTCCCGCCGGTTATCATATCGAATACGGGGGGCAGTTTGAAAATCAGCAGCGAGCGATGAACCGGCTGATGATAATTGTTCCGGTAGTGATTCTGCTGGTTCTGACCATGCTCTGGCTGAGTTTCAATTCACTGCGGCACGCCCTGATCATTTTTACCATGGTCCCTCTTTCGGTTACCGGCGGAGTTTTTGGTCTTAAACTGGTTGGAGAATACCTGTCCGTTCCTGCCTCAATTGGCTTTATCGCCCTTTTTGGCATGGCCATGCTCGACGGTATGGTTATGCTAACCTGTTTCAATCAGCTGCGCCGGAGCGGTAAAAGTCTCGAAGAAGCAATAGCAGAAGGCAGCATGCAACGTCTTGCGCCAGTGCTGGTAACTACCATTACCACTCTGCTGGGGCTGTTGCCCCTGTTAATGGCTTCAGGCATCGGCTCTGAGATACAACGGCCCCTGGCTTCGGTTGTTGTTTTTGGACTTATGACTTCAACATTTCTTACTCTCTTTGTAATACCATCGATCTACTTCATCGTTGAAAACAAATTCGGTAAATCGCCCGAAGAAAATACCGACTGAACCGAAACCGGGCACTTGCCAACAGGTGCCCGGTTCAACTATCATTTGATAAACCTGTTTCAAGAGAGAAGTGAAATGTATCAACAAATCCCCCATGAGCTGGATCAAAGAATCAAAAACGAACTCGAGGGCGGCGAAATTGTAGAATGGAAAGGCATGCCCGTTCCAAGACTCTTCAAACTCGAAACGACGGTTCCCTTTCTGTTTGCGATTCCGTGGACCGCTTTCGCCATATTCTGGATGTTCGGAGCTGCAGGTTTCCAGATTCCTGATTTCAGCAAGGGTTTCAACCCGATGCTGCTTTTTCCCCTTTTCGGTCTTCCATTTGTTCTAATCGGCATCGCCATGCTTTCTTCGCCGATTTGGAGTTATTTGAAGGATAAAAAGACCGTTTACGTGATTACCGACCGCCGCGTGCTGATAATGACCGGCGGACGCAGCTTCGAATTCAAAAGCATAATGCCAGACCAGATAAGGGAAATGACCCGACGCGAACGGGCTGCTACCGGCGATTTGGTCATTGCCCACAAAGTCTGGCGCGATTCTGATAATGACCAGCGCAGCCAGGAAGTAGGGCTGTTCAACATTCCAGATGTCAGAGGCGCTCAGGCCGCACTGCAGCGCTTGCTGGAAAAATTTAACCGGGAAAACCAAAAAGATGATAGCAACGGCTGGGAGCTGAAAGAGCGATGAAAAAAAGTAACGGCGGTCTGGTTTATTCAAGCGAATTTGGGCGCATGTGTCCCGGCTGCAATAACCCGGTGGCAAGCTGCGTTTGTCGACAAAAAAGTAAAACCCAGACTGGCGGCGACGGCATTGTCAGAGTCAGTCGTGAGACCAAAGGACGCAAAGGCAGTGGTGTAACCCTGATTTCAGGAATCATCGCCTCTGAAGAAGAGTTGAAAAGGATTGCCGCCGAACTTAAAAAGAAATGCGGCGCTGGCGGGGCCCTAAAAGATGGCGTTATTGAGATTCAGGGAGAACAGCGTGACAACTCGTCATCGAGCTCGAAAAAATGGGTTACCGGGTCAAACGCGCCGGCGGCTGAGCAAAAAAAAAGGCTGAGATTATCAGCCTCTGCAAGGGTTGGGTAAGAAACTTTCAAGAGATAAGCGCCGCCACCATAGATTTATAAAGCATTTTTCATGCCGAAACCTAGACTGCCATTTAGAAAGAGTTTTGGCGATTCGGGCGAAAGTTTATGGGAATTTTTACCCGGTTAAAGGGAAATTTTTCGCCACCATTATCATTTTTCAGGTTTTCAATTTTTTCCCAAATTGAGGTATAATTTCAGAGTAATAGAGAATACCTGCCTACTGGAGCGAACATGAAGCGATTGAATTTGGTCAGATTGCCCTTGCTTTTGTTGTTTTTAAGCATATTAACCATTATTTCTGCAAATGCTCAGGTAATGAGTTTAAAAATCCCGATTGGCGAAGCCAGCGGCATTGCCTGTCTGCCCAACGGCCAATTTCTGATCGTCGATGACGAAGAAGGAGTTTTCTTCTTCGACCCGCAAAAAACACGAGTTTGGCCGGCATTGAGCTCGCAGCAATATGAATTTCTTGATGATCTCGAGGGCATCGCCATTTCGACTGATCAGAAATCTCTTTATCTTCTTTCAGAAAACGGTGGCCGGATTTTTGTCTGTGATATTGTCACAAATCAGCAGGAAATTGAATTGAAGTCCCCGAAACTGCTGGGCAGTCTGACGAAGATAGGCAGTGTGAATAATAAAGGTTACGAAGGAATCAGCATAATCAATCTTGCCGGCAAAGACCATCTTCTGGCAGCTCACCAGGACAAACCGGCAGCTCTGGCCATATTCTCACTTCCAGGTTTGGAGAAAATAACCTCGTGCCGGCTACCCGGCGAACTCGAAGATTTGCTGAAAAATCTTTCTGACCTGACGGTAGATCTTCGCAATGGGCACATTCTCATGATTTCGGGAAAATCCAGACGGATTGTCGAAGTTAAGCCGAAGATAGGCAAAGACATTGAAGAGCTTGAAATAATCTCAACGACCAGAATCAGCGGCAACCTCTCGGGAAAACCCGAGGGCATTTGTTTTGACGCCTATGAAAGACTAGTGGTCGTTACCGACGCCAGCGGCGATGAAGGCGACTTCATACGCTTCGACAAATAATCCTTTTTCAGCCATTTAGCCCTTCTGTGCAAAAAGCTTGAAAACATTTTCCAGTTCCTCTGGAATTGGAATGTTTTGCGGGCAATGCACAATACATTTGCCGCATTTGATACATTTCTCAGCTTTCGCATTATCAGGAACCTGCATGTTGTATTGAAAGCGAACCGAGTTTCCGGCTGCCTTATCAAAAAGAAAATAGCTGTTGAACATTTGAAAATTGCGGGGAATATCAACGCCTACCGGGCAGGGCATACAATAGCGGCAGGCAGTGCAGTTGACCTTGATTCGCTCCCGGTAAATCTGCTGAACTTCTTCAATTACCTGAAGATCTTCTTCGGTCATTGGTCCAGACAAAGCTTTTGCTGAATCGATATTTTCTCTGGTCTGTTCCATATCACTCATACCGCTGAGCACGACCCCAATCTGCGGATTGTTCCAAAGCCAACGCAAGGCCCATTCGGCTGGCGACCAGGAACGATCAGACTTTTCAAATCTTTGCAACACCTGATCCGGCAGGTTCCTGGTCAAGGCGCCGCCGCGTAGAGGTTCCATAATGACAATGCCCATATCGCGGTCGGCTGCATATTGCAATCCTTTCAAACCAGCCTGGTAATCGATGTCGATATAGTTATACTGTATCTGACAGAACGACCAGTCATAGGCATCGACAATCTCAACAAAAGTCGGGTAATCGTCGTGAAATGAAAAACCGGCATGTTTGATTCGCCCGTCTTTAAGTGCCGAATCAATAAAGCCAAAAAGATCATGTTTTTTGAGATTCGCCCAGAAAGACTTGTTTAAAGCATGAATCAGGTAAAAATCAATCTGTTCGGTCTGCAGGCGTTGTAACTGTAAATTGAGAAATTTGTCAAAATCTTCACGACTCTGAATCAGCCAACTGGGCAGCTTGGTCGCAACTTTCACCCTCTCACGGTAACCATCTCGCAAAGCTTCGGCAACCAGCGGCTCACTTTCACCACCCTTATCGAAACCGGTTCCATGGTATGGGAAAGCGGTATCGATATAATTAACGCCCTGGTCAATAGCGAAACGCAGCATCTTGATGGCTTCCGCGCGATCGATATTATTGTTCTGGTCATCGAGCAATGGCAGTCGCATGCAGCCAAACCCGAGAACCGACACCTGTTCTTCGGTTTTTCCTAATCTTCGATACTGCATATTTTCCCCTTTTAATTAAACAATTGAATTATTCAGCGAATAAAGCTGGTTCTCTTTGCCATCGAAGTTTCGGGCAATTCGATCTTGCCCTCACAAGACTTAATACAGCGCAAAAGCCAGGTCATGTTTTTGCCGAGATTCTGCATGGTCTGCAGCCCCTCCTCATCCTGGTTTACTTCGCCCGGATTTCTTCCGTAACCCATGTTCCAGTAGCTGGAGCCAACTACCAGCATCTGGCTGATTTGAAAGAAATGATTGATGGTATCGAAAGCATGTATCGAACCGCCCCGCCTTACCGCAAGAACGGCTGCACCAGCCTTGCGCTGAAACATGCCCTGATTAACCATCCCAACCATGCCGACCCGGTCGATAAAAGCTTTTGTCTCGGCGCTTACATCGGCAAAATAAGTCGGCGAACCGATTATGATTGCATCGGCTTCCGCTGCCAGCTGAATGTAATCATTGATTGGGTCGGAATCGATAGCGCAGCGTCGGTTTTGCATCGAGGCGCATTTTCCACAGGCAATACAGCCACGAATGGCCTGGCCACCAAGCTGAATCAACCTGGTTTCAAATTCTTCAGCAGGAAACTGCCTGAGAACCTCTTTCAGGAGTATGGCGGTATTACCTTCTTTTCTAGGACTTCCATTGAATGCAACGATTTTCATATTCATGCCCCTTTGCGGTCAGTCTGAAGAGAGCAGACCTTTGATTTCAACTTCGTATTGATGCGACCCAAGGCCGGTGAGCAGATGTATGATGCCATCATCAAAGACCATAACGCCCTTGATTCCAGAATCCTGCAGTTTATCCCGGTTAAGTTTCTGCTGATCGCGAACCTGCAAACGCAACCTGGTCTCGGCGCAGGCTCGGACTTCGAGGATATTTTCCTGCCCGCCGACAGCTTCGAGCCAGGCCAGACATTTTTCCCGGGCCAATGGGTCAGCTGCCACGCTTGGGAAGCCCGTAACAACACGGCTAGCGTTATGTTCAGCTTCAATCTCAGCATCCTGGCCGGCGATGGCCAGATATTCTTCCATTTCGGTTTTGAGAATCTCCGATCTTGTGCCGAACATTGCCTGCAGACCGCTGCCGACATCGACAACACCGACTGCGCCAAGCTGTTTGAGGCGGGCGGGATCAGCCTTGCCCGTGTCTTTAAGCTCCATACGAAGCCTGGTAATGCAGGCGTCGAGACTGACAATATTGCTTTTGCCGCCAAAAGCCAGGACAAGTTGACGGGTAAATTCATGCTCGGCGGCAACCGAAACATCAATTTCAGCAGCGTCTTCACGACCCGGTGTTTTCAAATCAAATTTCAAGATGAAAAATCTGAAAACAAAAAAGTAGATCAGCCCCCATAAAGGGCCGATCAAAAGTAGCCAGGAAGCATTGGCCGATTTTGAATAAAGCAGAACATAATCGATAAAACCGTGGGAAAAGGTCATGCCATGCTTTATTCCCAGAGCAATGCAAAGGTAGTAAGCCGCAGCGGCCAAAACCGCATGAATCCCGTAAAGCATCGGGGCGAGAAAAAGAAAGGAAAACTCGATGGGTTCGGTAATACCGGTAAGAAAAGATGTTAGTGCGGCTGAGCCCATGATTCCGCCGACCCTGGTTCGATTCTCCGGTTTGGCAGTTAACCAGATGGCAATGGCGCCAGCCGGCAAACCGAACATTTTGAAAAGATAGCCACCGGCCATGTTGCCGGCAGTGGGATCTCCGGCAGCATAGCGATGCAATTCGCCACGAATGGTTTCACCGGCAGAGTTGACGAACTCACCAACCTCGAAAAAGAAAGGGGCATTCCAGATGTGATGCAGGCCGAAGGGCAGCAAAGCCCGCTCGACAACGCCATAAATTGCAAAAGCAGTAGCCGGGTCTTCGGATGCGGCCCAACGTGAAAACCTGCCGATCCAGCCGCCTACCGGCGGCCAAAGCAAACTGAGAACGAGTCCTAAAAGGATTGCGGCAAAGGATGTCAAAATAGGAACCAGGCGTTTTCCCGAGAAAAATCCCAGGTAGGGCGGCAATTGCACGCGATAATAGCGATTGAAAAGCCAGGCAGCAACCAGGCCCGCGAGCACTCCGCCCAGGACGCCGGTATCAATCGACGCCATTCCCATGACGTTACGGGTTTCGACCCCTGACAAACCGGCCATTACACCCATGGTTGCAACCATCACCGCATAACCAACCAGCCCGGCCAGCGCTGCCACGCCGTCATTATTGGTCAGACCGAGACAGACGCCAATTGCACAAATTACCGGAAGGTTTGAAAAAATCGTTCCACCCGCCTGAGCCATTACTTTCGAAACGGCAGCAGGAATGAAACTGAATTCTGAACTGCCAACGCCAAGCAATATGCCCACTACCGGCAAAACCGAAACCGGCAACATCATCGATTTACCAATCTTTTGCAGAGTTACGAAAAGATTTCGCAAAATGTTCTTCATTACTTTTCACCCCGCATTTCATTAAGCAAATTTTTGAAAGATCTGCGAACCGCGTTGGAATCACTCATTCTCAAAGCCTCTACGACCAATTCGTGACATTTTTCACTGGAAAGCCGACGAACCAGTGCCTTTATCTTGGCGACAACCGGAACATCTACGCTCAACTTGCTAATACCAAGGCCAATAAGCGCCGCCACCCCCTCAAAATCGCTGGCCAGACCGCCACAAACACTGACCTCTATTTTTCGTTTCCGCCCCGCCTCGGCAACAATACCAATCATGCGCAGCACAGATGGGTGCAGGGCATCTATTCGACCGGCGAGCTTGGGATGTCCGCGATCCATGGCCAGGACATACTGGCTAAGATCATTGGTGCCAATCGAAAAGAAATCGACTTCGCCGGCAAAACTTTCGGCCAACATTGCTGCAGCCGGTATTTCCACCATTATTCCCGCCTTTATCATCGGCAACTTCATTGCGGCAGCGGTTTCGTGCAAAATTTTCCGGGCTTGGCGCCACTCATCAATATCTGCGATCATCGGAAACATCACCCGGACATCGTATTCCTGGGCCACACGGAGAATGGCTCTTAACTGAGTCACAAAAATCTCAGGACGGTTGAGGCACACCCGAATGCCTCTTTCGCCGAGAAAAGGGTTTTCCTCCTGAGGAATCGGCAAATAGGGCAAGGGTTTGTCACCGCCGACATCTATGGTTCTGATGATGATTGGCCGCTCCTGACCCATCTTCTCAGCAACTTTTTTATAGGCAGAGTATTGTTCATCTTCATCTGGAGCTATGGAGCGGTTCATGAAGAGAAATTCAGAGCGCAAAAGACCGATGCCTTCGGCACCCAGTTCGACAGCCTGATTGACTGAGGCAGAATCACCGAGATTGGCGACCACTTTGATTTCAACTCCATCGACTGTCATGGCGCTTTCGCCGGCATAGGTCTTTTCTTCAACCCTGGCCTGTTCCTCGGCCTGCATTTCAATCTCGATCTTTTTGATTTCATTGTCGTCTGGTTCTATGCTCAAAATACCGTTGTTTCCGTCGACAACCACGAGGGTTCCATCCTCGATTTCCAGGGCGGCCGGGTCGAGACCCACTATGGCCGGCAAACCCATCGATCTGGCGAGAATTGCCACGTGTGAAGTGGCGCCGCCGGCAATGGTGCAACAACCGGCCACCATCTGTCGGTCAATGTTGATAATAGTTGACGGGGTAAGATCTTCAGCGATAATGATCTGCTTTTCGTCGAGATGAACGGTTTTTTCTTCGATCGAGAGCAGAATTCGCAAAACCCGTTGGCCGACATCACGCAAATCATTGGCTCGCGCAGCCAGTAATTGGTTATTCAGGCTTTCCAAGCGCGATGCGTGAGTATTGAAAGCCATGTTCCAGGCAAAGGCGGCACTTTTGCCACTGATTATTCCTCTCTCAACCAGTTCCATCAACTCAGGATCATCGAGTAGTTCGGAATGGGCCGCAAAGATGGCTGCTCTTTCAGGGTTTCCCGCCTTTTTAAGCTTATCACACAAAGAAGCCAGCTGAAGAGTTGCTCTTTTGGAGGCATTCCCGAACTCAGCCAGCTCAAACTTAGTGCCATTACCTCTTTCCGGAATTGCATATTTTTCGGTTTTCAACTTCAAAACCCGCCCGACAGCTATTCCCCGGGAGGCGCCAATGCCGGCCAATTGTCCTTCACGGCTGGCCTCGCCCTTTACAAATTCGCCCCCCTCTTTTGCGGCTGCTTCAAGATTTTCGCCAAGCCCCTCACGCAACAGCGGCAAAATATGGTCGATGGCCTGCTGAGCGTCTTGTCCCCTGGCGACGAGAACGACCTTGTCATCTTTATCGACTTCCAGGGCCATCAGAGCCGAAACACTACGAGCATTGGCGGATTTGTCGCCTTTCTGCAATTGCAGCTCAGCTTTAAACTGTCGCGAAAGGCCGGCCAGAACAGAAGCCGTCCGAGCGTGAATTCCGGATGGGTTGACGATAACCACCGCTTCGGAAACAATTCGGTTGCCATCTGTCTCTGGTTCTGGTTGGGCAAGGTCTTCTGCCGGAAGATATGAAAAGACCATGTCCTTACCCTCGCTGACAGTTCCATCTGCATAAACCATTTTCTCGACCTTTTCGGGATTGGCGACCAATATCTGGGTCAGTAAGCTCTTGGCATTGACTGCAACAAAGTCGGCATCAAACTCGATCAGCGGTTGCCCGGCCCTAACCTGATCACCAAGATTTACCATGGCGGCAAAGCCCTGTCCTTTAAGCTTTACCGTATCGAGGCCAATATGCACGAGAATTTCAACGCCGTCCTCAGCCTGAATGGTCAGGGCATGCGCCGCTCCATGCAATTGGACTATTTTCCCGGAAACCGGTGCGAGAAGAACATTGCTGACAGGATCGATAGAAACCCCGTCACCAACCATTTTTTGCGCAAAAACCGGATCTGGAACTTTTTCCAGAGACAGAATGCTGCCTGATAATGGCGCGATAACTCTTACCGGTTCTCGATTCTTTTGCTTACCCATATAATTCTCCATCCATTTTTTCTGTCAGAACATTTTAACAAAACGCAGGCATGGCTTGCCACCCGCTATTTTTCAGCTGATAATCAGCTTTCCGGAAGAACTGCAGAAAAAAGTTTTTTCTACCAGCCGGTCGAGAAATCTGCGATCATGACTCACAAGAATCAGAGCACAGGGAATGCCCGCCAATGCAGCTTCAAGCAATTCAATTGCCGGAAGGTCAAGATGGTTTGTCGGCTCATCCATGATGATCAGCCATGGTTTATGGGTAAGCCCAAGCGAAAACATCAATTTGCGAATTTCGCCCGGGCTGGGCATATCGGTGTCGAGAAGTCTTGCCGGACGAGAACCAAGACAGGAAACGAAGGTAAACAGCTCACCCATTTCTTTGCCCGGCAAATTCCTGATGTCTTCGATCAGAGACTGGCTTTGCTGCGAACTTATCTCCTGGGGCAAATAAATGAATCGATTCGAAGGAAAGTCGATAGAATCAACCAGATATCTTATCAGAGTGCTTTTTCCAGCTCCATTTTCCCCGACAATTCCAATGCGGTCCCCGGGAGCAATCTTGATTTCCGGTATTTCAAGAAATCGCTCCCCACCAAGGGGCAATTTTTTCGCAGGAGCATTCAGAACCAGGTCGCGCCGGCAACGTTCGGCCTGCAGATCGAAAATCAGCTGATATTCTTTCTTCAACTTAATTTCATCGAGACGACTGCGGGCACGGTCGAGCCGGTTAGAAAAACTCGCAGCAAGGTCACCGGCAACGGCATCTTTGCTCGTAAGTTTGGCAAGGTTGATTTTAGCCCGGCCATCCGAGTCATTTTTATGCAGATGCTTCTTGGAAACACGCTGGTCTGAACGGGCTGCCTCAGCCTGCCGTCTTTTCATTTCCCGATCGAGCTTTTTGACATGGCGCTTAACCCGGTCTCGCTCTTCCGAAACAGAACGCTCCCGCATAGCTTTTTCTTCGGCCGCCGCCGAATAGCCTCCTGAAAAAATGCAAACATCCGGCGACTCGACAAAAATTGTCGAACTGCAAAGATTGTCGAGCAATTCCCGATCGTGGCTTACCAGAAAACCAATACCCTGAAAGCTTGCCAATGCAGATTTAATCATGCCGGCAGCCACAGCATCGAGATGATTGGTCGGCTCATCAACAAGCAGCAGATCAGGCTTTCCCGCCAAAGCGACGGCAAGTTGCGCCCGCTTTCTTTCGCCATGACTCAAAGTTTCCCAACGACCTGGCCAATCGGCCTGAACCCCTAGCATGCGCCGCAGCCGGTCGATTTCAGCATCGTAAGTTTCTTCGACAAACAGCTGACTGAAGTCGGGAGCATCGTCGGTGCGCTGGCTGCAGAAAGATACCAGACCATCATGCCTGATATGTCCGGAATCGGGCCGCAGAAGACCTGCGGCCAGCTGTAAAAGAGTAGATTTGCCCGAGCCGTTGGCGCCGACGACTCCAGTCCAGCCATGGCCGCAACTGAAACTGACATGACTGAACAAATCTTCGGGAGCCGAGGGATAAGAGAACGTAACATCGATGAATTGCAACATAAAAGACCTCCACTTCAAAACCAGAAGAAGGACTCAATATGCGACAATTCCGAATAACAGCCGATCAGAAAAAAAGAACCTGATGCAAAAACCAAAAACTGACGCGAAAATGAGTCTTCAAGACAAAACCATGCTTTCACGCGTTCAGTTCAGATTTTCACGCCCGGTTCCCTCCACGGATTTCAAGTTATCCTGGAATTTTAACACCGATATGGCTATTTAACAAGATGGCCTGTCGGCAAACTTTTTCTGCATCTCTTCAAGTGAATAGCCATAATTCTCGGTGACGAAGT
>CAZTHA010000095.1:0-12827 GCA_964613435.1 uncultured bacterium | reverse complement strand
TGCCACCGTTTTTGATGCGGTGAACCAGCTCTGAAGCTTCTTCCATGATTGTCAGGTCAGCGGTGAAAGACGTATCGAAAACGGCATCGAAACCAATGCGACGCAATGCGGCATTGAGGGCTCCGGCACAATCGGCGCCGGCTTTCATGCTGAAAGCTTCACCAACTGAAACAGAAATAGCTGGAGCATGTTGCACGACGACGTATTTTTCCGGGTCGTTGATTGCATCGAGAACCTGCTTGATCGAGCTTTTTTCACGCAGAGCGCCGGTCGGGCAGACTTTGATGCACTGGCCACAGAAAACGCACGAGCTCATGTTGATGCCATCGCGAAATGCTACTTCGATGCTGGTTTTACTGCCGCGACCGGCAAAATCTATGGCTGAAACGTTTTGAATTTCTTCGCAAACGCGAACGCATTTTCCGCAAAGAATGCACTTGGCCGGGTCTCTCTCGATTGCCGGGCTGGAAACGTCGAGTTTGCAGGTGCTTTTCCCGCCATCATAGCGGCGAGTGCGCACACCGTATTCTTCAGCGAGGTTCTGCAGGTCGCAATTGCCGTTTCTTACGCAGTAGAGGCAGTCATCGGGGTGATCGGCGAGAAGCAGTTCGATGATGGTTTTTCTGGCTCTAACCGCCATCTGGCTGTGAGTCTGGCATTTAAGCCCATCGGAAACGGTAGTGGCGCAGCTGGGGACCAGGCGGCCATCGATTTCAACGACACACATTCGGCAAGCGCCGCTGGGCGGCAGACCATCTATGTGGCAGAGAGTCGGGACTTTGACACCGGCTCTTCTTATCGCGGTTAAAAGTAATTCGCCCTTGTTTGCTTCAACTTTTCTATTGTTAACTTCAATGGTAATCATAATTTTACTCCTTCACCACGGCGTTGAATTTGCAGGTGTTGTAGCAGGCACCACATCTGATGCACTTGTCAGGAATGATGTAATGCGGAGTTTTGACTTTGCCCATAATGGCTCCGGTCGGGCAGACTTTGGCGCACATGGTGCAGCCGACACATTTTTCGGCGTCGATGCTGAAGTCGAGGAGTTCGTGACAAGCGCCTGCCGGGCACTTGCGGTCGAAAACATGAGCTTCGTATTCATCGCGGAAAAAGCGCAGAGTTGACAGAACCGGGTTCGGAGCAGTCTGGCCAAGGCCGCACAAGCTGGTGCTGCGAATTACTTCAGCCAGTCTTTCCATATACATCACCGATTTGAAGCGTTCTAGCGGCTTTTTGCTGCCTTGATCTTTCGGGCGTTCGGTGATGCTTTTGAGGGTTTCAAGGATGCGGCGGGTGCCTTCGCGGCAGGGGATGCATTTGCCGCAGCTTTCGCGCTGGATGAAGTCCATGAAGAACTTGGCCAGGTCGACCATACAGGTCGTTTCATCCATGACGACAAGTCCGCCTGAACCCATCATCGCACCAACAGTTTTCAAGGTTTCATAATCGATTTCAACATCGAGGTGCTGTTCGGGGACACAGCCGCCAGAGGGGCCGCCAATTTGAACCGCTTTGAATTTGCGATTTTTGGGAATACCGCCGCCGATGTCGAAAACCAGTTTTCTTATTGGCGTGCCCATCGCAACTTCAGCAAGGCCGGTATTATTGATCTGACCGGAAAGGGCGAACACCTTGGTGCCCGGGCTTCCTTTGGTGCCAATGGCGTTGAACCACGGAGCGCCGTGTCTGAAGATGTCAGGAAGATTGGCTAGTGTTTCGACGTTATTGATGATGGTCGGGCAGCCAAACAGGCCGGAAATTGCGGGGAATGGCGGGCGAGGGCGGGGCATGCCGCGCTTGCCTTCAATGCTGTTAATGAGTGCGGTTTCTTCGCCGCAGACAAAGGCGCCGGCACCCTGCTTGATGACGATTTCGAGTTTGAAACCGCTATCGAGAATATTGGCACCGATCAAGCTGTAATTTTTGGCTTCTTCGATGGCCCATTCGAGTCGTTTGATGGCCAGCGGGTATTCGGCGCGAATATAGACATAAGCCTTGCTGGCACCAATTGAATAGGCAGCCAGCATCATGCCTTCGAGCAATCGATGGGGATCACCTTCAATTACCGCACGATCCATGAATGCTCCTGGATCGCCTTCATCGGCGTTGCAGATCAGATATTTCTTTTCGCCGGGTGCTTCAAGGGCAAAACGCCATTTTTTACCGGTCGGAAAACCGCCGCCGCCGCGACCGCGCAGGCCACTTTCTTCAACAACGCTACATGCTTCAGTCGGGGTTGAATTTTTCAGGGTTTTTGAAAGGCCCTGGTAACCGCCGCGGGCAATGTATTCTTCTATTCTTACCGGGTTGATTTCACCGCAGTTGGCCAGAACCCGTCGGGTCTGTGATTTGAAAAATGAAGATTTGAAAAATTCCGGAACTTCTTTCCAGTTACTTTCGCCGTCGATCGGAAACTGACCAAGCAGGCAATCTTTAGGAATCTCGCCGTTGAAAACCTGATTGAGAATCGGTTCAACCTTGTCACCGGTAACTTCGCCGAAGCTCAGTCTTGCTTTTCCGGGAAGCTGAACATCCATCAGAGGTTCCTTGATGCAGAGGCCGACACAGCCGACTTCGAGAACTTCAGCATCTTTATTGTTTCTGGCCAGCCAGCCTTTAACTTCTTCAAGAGTCTTGGCGGCTCCGGCACCGAGGCCGCAGGTTCCTGCGCCAACATAGATCACTGGCTTGTTAACCTTGATTCTTTTTTCGAGGTCCAGAAATTCGAGCTTGGTGGCTTTACAGGTTTCGCTTTCATGGCACAGCGGGCCTTCAGTTCGGCAAATAATGAAGTCGGGGCAGGGGTTTTCCTTTGAATGATGACATTTCGAACAGCAACGGTCTAAAAGATTCTTCATTGTTTTGCCTCCTCTTTGCCAAGCTTGCGATAGTGGTCAAGAATGCCGGGGATATCGTCGGGAACGACCTTGGCGTGAAAATTACCATTTATGGCAATAACCGGTGCAAGTCCACAGGCACCGATACAGGCAACTACTTCAATACTGAACATGCCATCGCGTGAGGTTTCGCCGGCGAGAATGCCGAGTTCGCGTTCCAGTCGAGCAAGTACTCCGGCGCTGCCTTTAACGTGACAGGCAGTTCCGCGGCAGACTTGAATATTGAATTTTCCGTAGGGAGTGAAACGGAACTGGTTGTAGAAGGTGGCAACGCCATAAATTTTGCTGGCCGGCAGGTTCAAAGCCTTGCCAATTTCGATTACGGCTTCCCGTGAAATAAAGCCTTCTTCTTCTTGAACGGCTTGCAGCACGGGAATCAGGGAATCACGCCCGGGATTGGTAAACTTCTGGATAACTTTTTCGACCACGCTCATTGCTGACCTTCCTTTGTGTTGTTGTAGTTTGAACGGGAAAAATAGATTGCCTTCTCAACTGCCATTGTCATGTCGAGGGTGTCTACATATACCTGGTTATTGCATTGAATAAGAGTAGGAGCGAAATTGATTATCGCTCTTACCCCGGCATCGATGAGGGTCTGGGCCACTTCTTGCGCTTCTTCGGAAGGAACCGCAATAATGGCGGTGGAAATTTTGTTTTTCTTGAAAACGGTTTCGAGCTCATTCATGTGATAGCAACGTCGACCACAGACCACACGACCGGTTTTTTCCGGATCTTTGTCAAAAACTGCCACGATTTCAAAATTTTCACGCTTGCCGCTGAAGAAACCGAGAACCGCTCGACCAAGGTTGCCAACCCCGATTAAAGCGATTCTTTCTTTTTCAGCGCAGTCAAGAAGCTCACCAATTTCAGTGATGAGCGAATCAACTTCATAGCCCTTACTTGAACAGCCGCTACAGCCGACTTCCATCAGGTCGCGACGAACCTGGGCAGCAGTGCCTGAGACGATTTTTGCCAATTCGTGAGAATAAACCCGAGCCTTGCCATGACTCTGAATCTCTTTCAGATAGCGCCGATAAATGCTCAGGCGCTCGATCGAGCGTTCAGAAATTTTTTTCTTCTGCTTTAGCATGATTTTTTTCTCGACTCGGAAGTGTTAAAAATTTCACGTTGTGCAACAATTCACAACTTAAATATAGCAGCTGTGAAAAAATATGTCAACCGCTTTCGTGATTAATTTCTCAAACATTTTTGCCTGATTGCGTCGACCAAAACTCTGATTAACAAATTATTTGCAAGTTTTTTGGCTATCGTAATGAATCCTTGTCGGTTTTAATCTGTTGAATCAATTGAAAATCAAAATCCAGGCTTGTCCGCGGGGTAAATTTGCCACGCGAAAACAAATAGAACCGAGCTGATGACCCAGACCGATCAGGCATAGATTTTGAACATTTTAAGCCCGGCGAATATCTGCATTGCCGAAAATAATCCTTACTGTTAGAATGGACGCAAATTAAACTGAGGGGCAGTTCCATGGCCGAAGATACAGCCAGGTGCCAGGTTACCGGTAAAAGCTGGCTTTACATCTGCTTATGCGCCTTTTTCTTCCTGATTCTCGTTTTTTTTAAAAACGCCTGGGTTTGCGATGACGCCTATATAAACTTTCGAGCGATCGAACAGCTTTTCGCCGGTAACGGCCCAAACTGGAACCCCCACCAAAGGGTTCAGGTTTACACCAGCCCCTTGTGGTTCTGGTTGATGGCCGGCCTGCGCCTTTTGTCCGCCGACCATTTTTTTAACGCAATTATTCTGTCTTTCGTTCTGCTGGTGCTTTTGTGCTTTTTCATCGTGCGTGAAATGTCCTATTATCAGGCTTCGGCCACTTTTCTCCTTTTGCTTGGCTCAAACGCCTTCATGGATTTCTCAAGCTCCGGGCTCGAAAACATTCTCTGCGCATTTCTACTGGCATTGGCTTATTTTTCTTTGCAAAATTGCTTAAAGAGTCCTGATAACAATAGTTGCAGAACAAAAGCGCTTTTTTGGTTGTCCCTGTTACCCATCTGTCGCCATGATTTGCTTAGCTTGATCCTGCCGCTTGCAGCAGTTTTCATCTATTTTGCCTATCAGGGAAAGTGGCAGCGGTTGCGGGCAACTCTGCTGATGTTTTTGCCTCTCGCCGCCTGGTCAGTTTTTTCTTTGCTGTATTATGGAGCTCTTTTTCCAAATACTGCTTATGCCAAGCTGCTGACCGGCATACCCCGAGTTGAGCTGCTTGGGCAGGGTTTTCATTACATTCTTGTCACCTTGCAACAGGACCCGGCAAGCATTCTTTTACTTGTAGCAGCTATATTTGTAGGCTTTTCAGCCGGCGATCGCCTCGCAAAAGCAGTAAGTGCCGGCATATTACTGAACTCATGTTATATAATCTGGGCGGGCGGAGATTTTATGCGCGGGCGCTTTTTTACCTCGGCTTTAACGCTTGCCTTATTGTTGCTTGCCGGTCATTTTGATCATCTTTTCTGCAACCGCCGAAAGTTCTGTGTCGGCATAGCCTTGATTTATCTGGTCTACCTGGTCGGATTTCCTTCGACACCTCTGAATACTGGATTCAACTACAGTAACTTCAATCTCGACCACGGCATAGCCGATGAGCGCGGCTATTATTTCGATGTATGTTCACTTTACAGCTATTTATACAGCGAACCGGGCGCGGTCTTCCCTGATTTCGAGTGGAGCCACATTGGCCGCCAGATTGCCGAAAAGAAAGTGGCCTATCTTGAGAATGACTTTAACGGAATGCTTGGCTATTGGGCCGGTACCAATGCGATTATCGTCGATCGACTGGCCCTTGCTGATCCATTTCTGGCCCGTATGCCGGTCACAAATCTTAAGGAATGGCGAATTGGCCACTTCAAGAGAGAAGTTCCCGCAGCTTATCGGCAAAGCATTCAGACCGGGCAAAACCATTTTTCCGAGGAATCTTACAGAAATCTATATGAACTGTTGCAGAAAGCGGTAGCTGAAAAAGATTTGTTCAGCACCGAACGTTTTCTTGCAATTCTTCGCTTGAATCTTCGATGATACTAGGTTTAAACTGAAAGTGAATTTTCAACCCGGGAATTTAAACGAGAGGTAATCATGAATTATTCACAGGAACTCCGTGAGGCGATGGTCTCTTTGACCGATCGTTATGGGATAACCCTGACAGAGGTTCCCGAACGTTTCAAAGAAAAGCTTGTGCAAATGATTGGCTCGGCCCATCATGAAGAAATTGAACATGCTTTCAAACCTCTTGAAGCCGGAGCACTGCGCAATTTTCGCATTAGAGCCACCCACAGGATCGAGCCGAAAAAACTGGCGGAAGCCCGCGATATGATCGCGGCCGTCGAGGGTTATTCCCATGAAGACGTCATTGCCTCCATTCATCTCTGGGTCGAGATTTTCAAGGTTAACCCTGATACCAACATCGATGAACTTGAAGAAGCTGACCTTACCATTGACGAAAACTCGGTCGAATTCATCGACGACGTCAGCCCAATCATCGACAACACCAGTATTACCGCTCCTTATGACGTTGAAAGGGTGGTAAATCAATTCGACACAACCGTTCCAGTTGATGAGCCCCAGGTTGAAGATTATGACGGCAAGTTTTCCGACACCTCTTTTGAAACTGTCGCCGACTTTACGATGACCAAAGAAGAAATCAATCTGAATGCGCATCTGCAAAGCGACGCTAACTCGCCTGGCTATGATGATTTCAGCAAAACCCTGGAAGCGAACAAAAAAAGCAAGAAAAGGGCCAAAAAGAACGAGACGGCCAAGCCCCATTTTGAGCCGGAACCCGTTAACTATGAGCCGCCGGGCTACGAAAGAAACACCGCCGAAGGCAACGTTGACGGTGCATTTAGGGCTTTGCGTGATGGAAATCCGGGTCTGGCGTCGCGAATAATGATGGAATTGGCAAGAAACGGCGATACCCGTGCCCAGTTTCATCTTGGCGAATTTTATCTTAACGGTACCGGCATAGAAAAAAGTCTCGAGAAGGCCAAATATTGGTTGCGCAAGGCTGCCGGTCGCGGTTCGGTCGCCGCAAGATCGAAACTTGAAGAAATTGAAAACGAAGCGAATTCAGGCGGCTGCTGCGGTTGTCTTGTCAGCGGAGTTGTCATTCTGATCGTAATGCGGCTGCTTTCGGCTTTGATCTGATCAGTCGGGGTACATGAAAACCCATTTCGGCTCGATGCTTATTTTAATTTTCCGGCCCTCGGCCAGTTCGAGCTTTTTTGCGGCGACGTCATGAATGTCGATCTCGGCAAGGATTTCCGGCTTTTCAGAAAATTCGACAATCAGCGTATGGTTTCGACCACGCCGGTAAAACCTGGTTATAATCGCATCAAAAAGATGAAAGCCGGGTTTGTTTTCAAAACCGGGCCTTATGATAAACAATGATTCGGCGCGAATTCCAAAATGAAGGCTCTGGCCAGGCCTGAATCGTTTCATGCTGCAGTGACAGGGTATGCGCAGAGTTCGCTGCAGATCAGGCCATTCAACCAGGACGCCGTCCTGATCAACTTCTTTGGCAATGCCGCTGAAAATATTTTTGATTCCGAGAAATGCCGCAGCATCGCGCGATTTGGGGAAATAATACATTTCTTCCCGTGGTCCACTTTGAATTAACCGGCCGTTAATCATTATCGAAAGCCGATCTCCCAGAAAGAATGCCTCGTCATGATCATGGGTAATAATTAAAGTGGTTGTTTTAAATTCTTCAAGAAGCTCTTTTAACAAGCGCCTGATTTCTTCGCGCAAACTGTGGTCAATTGCGGAAAAGGGCTCGTCCAGAGCGAGAAGGGCCGGCCGGGTAGCAAGTGCCCGTGCCAGTGCCACGCGTTGCTTTTCGCCGCCGCTAAGATTTTCCGGGAAGCGTTCGAGCAGGTGACGGATCTTGAGAAAATCTATCAGATGTTCGACGAAATCAAGCGACTCCTGATGCAGCTCAGCTTTCATTTTCAGGCCAAAAAGAATGTTGTTTCTGGCATTCATATTTGGAAACAGGCAGTTATCCTGGGGCACAAAGGCGATTTTGCGGTTTTGGGGTGGAAAAAGCGTGATATCCGTATCGTCAATGATAATTTTACCGGAAGCGCATGCCCGCAAACCCAGCATGGTTTCGATGAGAAAAGTTTTGCCCGCGCCCGTCGGACCAACGATGACATGGCACTCACCGCGCTGAATTCTGAAATTGATGTCTTTGAGCTCGAAACCACCAGCAGTGGCTGTTAAATGTTGAAATTCAATCATATTTTGCTTTCAGAATAAATTTCAGGATAAAAATCACCGATAAACCGACGCCTAGCAAAATGATGATCATGATGGTCATGCCCTCGATGTCGGCGCTGCCAAGTCTGATGAATATCGAAATTGGAATTGTTTCGCTTTTGTTGGGCATTGCCCCGGCAATCATTGCCGTTGCCCCAAACTCACCAATGCATTTGGCGAAGGTTACACCGGTTGTGGCCAGAAGACCTTTGCGGGCCATCGGCAAAGTAATTTCAAGAAAAGCGCGGGCCGGAGAAGCGCCAAGACTGCAGGCAACAACTTCGAAGCGACCAGGGATTTCATCAAATGTATTTTTGATCATACGTACCGCCAAGCCAATAGTGGTCAAGAACTGAGCCAATACTATACCACTGAATTCGAAAACGAAAGACCAGAGATTGTTTTGTAGTGCAATTCCGGCGCGGGTATTGAAAAAAATCAGCAGCATCGCTCCCAAAGCGACCGGGGTCACCATCAGCGGAACTTCGAGCAGGGCATCGATTATTTTTTTGCCGGAAAAATCGAAGCGTGAAAGGGCGTAACCGGCTGGTATCGCCAGCAGCATCGAAAAAAAGGTTGAGAGAAGCGCCGCTTTGATGCTTAGTTTTATTGAAAAAACAATCCGGTCAGAGGTCAGCAGACTGCCTAGTCTGGCTGGGTCGACAAAGCTGAGCAGGCTTAGGAACATGGCCAGAAAAATTCCCAGAATGAACAGGGCACAGGCAATGGTGAAAAAGCGAAAGTTCATCTTAGCGCAACCACTCGGCAGGAACCTGATAAGCAGAGCCGCCGATCGGTTTGTCTGAACCAAGGTAATCCCTGGCTTCCTGCGGGGTAGTAAAATAGTTGTATTTTTTGAAAAATGCCAACCCTTCCGAAGAAACCATGAAGTCAATGAAAGCCTTCGCCTGTTCCGGATTCTTTGCAAATCTGGTCATGGCCACGGCGAGATAGGAAATTCTCGCAACCTCTTCAGGGTTAGGGTGAATTGCTTCGATTTTGTCGGGATTCCAGTTTTCGATGACCCGCCAGGCGATTACCGCGTCGACCGTTTTAAGAATCAGGGCATTGGCAGTTTTTTCTACGTTCTGGGTATAAGCAACGATATTGCTTTTCAGGGCGGCCTTCTGCTCGGCGGTCAGCGTTTTTTCAATGTTTTCTACGGCAATACCACCGACAGCAACTGTTTCCGGCTGGGCAAGGGCAACTTTAACGCCGGGTCGACCGAGATCGGCAAGTGCTTTGATGCCATGTGGATTGCCTTTCTGCACGCAAATTGCGGGAACGAGGTAAACGACGGGGGTAATGGTCTCACTAGCGATAAGACCCTCTTGTGCGGCCTTTTCAATGAAATCACTTGAAGCAGGAAAATAAAGGTCGCCTTTGCGGCCGAGCTTGATCTGCGAAAGCAGCATTCCAGAGCCACCGATGCTGATTTCAACCTTGATGCCGGTTTTGGCAGTAAAAGCTTTGCCAAGCTCCTCAACAACCGGGGCTGAGGCGGCACCGGCCATGAAAAGAAGGCTATCCTGGGCCTGAACGACATTAAGCGATAATAAGATAAAAATAAAAAATATCAGCGTCTTTTTCATAAGGTTGAGTATCCTGCAATCTTCTGTGGTTTTCTTAAGTTTCATGATACTTTGCCGGCAAATCAATGTCAAAAGAACAGGTTTTTTTGCTTAGCTTAAGAAATCGGAATTCTGGCATCTTCCGGATTCTTTTGGCAAGGACTCTTGTGGCTTAAGTTGTTTTTTTTCAACACTTTCAGGTATAATGACGTAAAAGAGATATATTTCAGGGGTGAGAATTAATCCATGTTCAAGAAAACGGTTTTTTATCTGATTTTTTGCTGCATGATAAGTATAAGCTCCATTTCAATGGCACAGGCGCAGAGGTCACAGCCAGAAAACCCTGCACCAGCTTCGCAAACCACACCGGTAATTAACGCTTTGCTTGAAGAGCACCCAACGGTTAGAAGTATTGCCAAGCTTTTACCTGAATTTGAGAGGCAAACCGGCATTATTGTAAATATCGAGGTCATTCCTTTCGAAGCCATGACCCGAAAGGCCGATTCGGTTCTTAGAAACGGATCGGATCGATACGATGTATTTATGGATGGCTGGGTCAACGCTCTTGGTTGGGCCTCGAAAGGCTACCTCGAACCTCTAGACAGCCTGGTTTCGCAAAAAGTTCTTTACCCCCAGCTAAATATGGCGGATTTTGTCGAAGCTTTTATCAATGATGCCAGACATAACGATAATCTTTATGGGCTGCCAGTCTATGGTGAAAGTACATTTCTTTTCTTCCGAAAGGATTTGTTTGCGCAAGCTGGGCTGGCCGCACCAGAATCCATGGCTGGATTAAGAGAAGCGGCAGCAGTTCTAAAGAAGCAATTTCCCGAAATTTATCCGATATCGTTGCGTGGTCGTGCAGGAATACATGTCGTCTATGCCTGGTCGACATTCTTATGGGCCTTTGGCGGGCGCTGGTTCGATGAAAATGGCCGACTAGAACTGGATTCACCCCAGGCCGTTGAAGCAACAAACTTTTTCACCGATTTGCTACGTAGTTTTGGGCCTCCAGGAGTAGAAAATTTCGGTTGGGAAGAAAACCGTGATCTGTTCATGCGTGGCAAAGTTGCAATTTCGATCGATGCGACTGTCAATGGGGCTTTTAACGAAAACAAAAATCTTTCAGCAGTGGCCGGTAAGGTTGGCTACCTCTCTACGCCGATTAAACCTGGAATTAATCTCAGAGGTGGTCAGAATTCACTGATTACGCATCAGATGTATCTCAACAAATTCAGTAAAAATAAGGAAGCTGCTTTCAGGTTCATGGTATGGGCAACTTCTAATGAAACCCAACATGCGGGAATTGAAATTGAACCAAACTGCGGGCTTACTTCCAGAAGTGCTATCCAAAGTGAAGCTTTTGCTGAAAACTTTGGTGCATTTAAAGATGCGATGCTCGAAGCTGCCGCCAAAGGGAACCGTGAATACCTGCCAATGGTGCCTGAAGCGAAAATTATCATCGCAAAAGTTGGCCGGCTTCTGGCTTCTTTGTTAAAAAACAATTCGAATGTGGCTCAGAAATTAAAAAAAGTGAACGACGAATTAAATGAACTTCTTGCCAAATAAAGCTGCTGAAAAAAAGCTCAATCGTGGATTAATTGCCAGCATGATTGCGGCAATACTGATTTTTGTCGTCATCTCTTCAATAATGATTTTTCTAAATTACAGCATCATAAAAAGTGCGCAAAGTTCAGTAAACAAGGTCGTTGACAACGATCTGACCTTTGTTGCCGAAAATGCGTCTTTAATTAGATCTCTGGGTGTTGTTTCGGCCGAGACGCACCTTTTTCTGGACAATTTTTTATCAAATGAAACCTTTGATAAAGCCAAAAAGGAAGAGCTTATCCAAGAAATTTATCGTCTGAATACTTCCTTCGCGGGCGATGAATCCCCCCAATCCGTTGAAGTTCCCAGAAACTTCCTTGGGCAGCTTGAACTCCTTCTCATCAGATGCCAGGAGCTCAATGAAACGCTATCAAGAATCCGGGAACTCGATCAAAAGATCACAACCCGGCTCAAAGAACTTTCAACAACCCTGGAAGAGAAAAAGTTTGACCTGATCGCTGAAGCTGGCGGTCAGGAGCTGGTTAACCGAATCAACATGGTTTTGCCGACTTATTTTGAGTATTCTGCCAAGATTGCCAATGAAATTTTCCGATTAAATCAGGTTCATGTTTCGACGGTTAAGTTGCCCGAATCAGAAAAGCCAAGGTTTTTGATGATGATCGAGGAGTTCGACAATTCTTTGGTCGATTTATCAATATCGGGGGCTACTTTTTCCGGTTTTGTCAGAAACTTAAGGGGTTATGTCAGCGCTTATAAAAAAGAATGCCGCGATTACTTCATTATTATCGAGAGATTCCCGCTTTTGATGAAGTCGCTTAATGCTTCTCTCAAATCGGTAATTGAATTGAGTGAAAAGTTGGACGGGGGAATTCGTTCCAGATCAAGCCTGGTAAAAACTGAGATTGGCAAGAGCGCGAGCTCTTTCGTTTTGTTTTCCAGCGGCATTTTCATTCTGTTCAATCTGCTTACTATAGCGCTTTGCTTCTACATCATCAAAGTTTTCAGAATAACCAGGCTTGCCGATAATCTGCAAAAGGCATTGAATGAGATCAAAACCCTACGCGGGATTCTACCAATTTGTGCTCACTGCAAAAGAATTCGCGATGACGAGGGTTACTGGCAAAGAATTGAAAGTTATATACATGAACATTCAGAAGCTGACTTCAGCCATGGGATCTGCCCGGAATGTCTGAAAAAACATTATCCCGATATGAATGAAGAGAAGGATTGAAAACCAAACTCAGGGAATACGAACTTTGCCGCTGGCAACAATTATGCCGCCGGCACGAACCACCAGGGCAACGCGATCGCCGGAATTTAAAGACAATCTACTGGAGACGAGTTTGCCATCTTTAAAAGCAACCTGTTTCCAGGAATCGTTGATTTTAAGGTAACCGGGGCCACTGAAACGGATAGCACCGATTTTCCGCCATTCATCGTCAAGATTTACGTCGTGCACCAGCTCACCCGAGGTGATAAATTCTCCGTTGCCGGCTTTTTGCAAAGCGAA
>CAZTHA010000094.1:0-12885 GCA_964613435.1 uncultured bacterium | reverse complement strand
CTTTTTTGCGACGATATGGTTTTTCAGCAGAAAAACCGGCAACCTCAGCATCCTTTCAGAGGATGTCAGAGCTTTTCTTTACGGGGCTACTGACCTGAGTGCACCGCTGCTGGCCCAATTCGCCGACCTGTCCGTTTGGCAGCAATTCATTGAGTTGGGCCGTTCGAGCTACTGGTTCATCCTGATAATTACCCTGCTGACCCTTCTTGCATTTACAATTGAAGCAGCATTCAGATCACTTCTGCTTGAATCGATGCCCAAGCGGGAAACATTGGCAATAATCCTGAGTCTGTGCGCAACTTCGGCGCTTTTCCCCGCCGGTCTTGCATTTTTCGGTCTTTGTTCCGGGTCAATAGCGATTTTCCTGTGGTTCAAATTCAAAAGCTGGCCTTTAAACGCCATGTTTATGGCCATTTTGCTACAAACAATCTTCGTAAAACTGATCTTTTTATAAAAACTCCTTGCCAATAATCGAAGTTTTTATACTTTATCAGGTTATGCTTCTACACGGAGGTTTGTATGCATAACGCGAAACTGCTTCTATTATTCAGTTTCCTGATTTGCTCGGTGGCGGTAATCGCTTCTCAGAGCATAGATTTCGATGTCGACGAATGGGAATCGGTTTCCCGGACTTCGATGAGTCCGGATACGGCCTATGCGCACGCCGGGCCAATCATCGCCGCTGGCCAATACGATCGCAATGCCGATGGGCGGGTCGATCTGATCGTTGCCGATCGCAACGGCGACGGACACGGTGACTACTGGGCCACCGACCGCAATTTTGATGCGCGCATGGATGATTATCAATATGATCGTAACTTCGACGGCCGCATCGATCAATGGGAATACGACATCGACCACGACGGCATTTCTGACAAGATCTACGTTGACGCCGACCGCGATGGCAAGGCCGAGATGTATGCAACCCTCAATCCGATCACCCGCACCTATACATGGTATGGGAATGTAGCCACCGCCCAGGCCTCGAATCAGCTGGCCTTCCCGCCACTTTCAACCAGCCGCAAGTATCGCGGCGGCAAGATCGGAGATTCCGAGTAATTCGTTTCATTCTCAATACTCCCCACTTCGGGGCATGATTGCCCTTGAAGTTTCCCGGCAGCAAAGCTTATAATTGGTGACAATAAAGTTATCTGCCGGGGTTTTTCTTATGTCAAAAACAGTCGTCGTTGCGCTCATCGCTGGAATTATCAGCATTTATCAGCCGGTTCTGGCCCAAAATCCTGAAACTACATCAACTGAGATGAATAAACCTGCTGCATCGGCCTCTTTGCAGCCCGAAACCCAGAATCCGGAAATTAGCCGCGCCCAGGCCGCCGAAACGATAACTCTGTCTGAATCTCACGCCGAAGAATCCCAGTCAAATTCTGAGATTGATGATCCGGAATCCCTTTCTGAAGAATCGCCCATCTCGGATGATGAAAAGGAAACATCTGCCGAACCCGAAGCACCGGCCAAATTATTCCTCAACCCCTGGTTGAGTATTGAAGAAAACCTCTTAGCGGAATTTCTGGCCCAGAACTGGTTTCTGCGGCGGAATCTCGCTCAAAGACGTGAATTGCTGCTAGCCATTGCCTTGGAAGAAAAAAAGGACGCCCGCAAATTCAGGCGCGAAACAGAGCTGCTGTTGCGCGACCCCGGCATCTGCCGAATATACTCTTCTATAGCCATTTTCCCCAGACTATTACTGACCGATGTCACCGGCTTCATAAGCCTTGTCGATTCTCTCTCTACCAAACTGGTCAAACGTGAACTGAGCGCGCGACAGGCAATGGCCGATCTTAACAGCCGATTAAAACTTTCATTTGCTTTGATCGATCTTTTTGTGCAACAGAATGAAAGTGCAGAAAGAATTCTTGATTCGTTCGAGACCATTACCAATAGGAAAACCAGAATTTCTCACATCCACAATCTTATTCGTAAACAAAATCGTCGAATGATCGACGACCTTCGTCAGCAACTGCAAAAGACCCGAATAATTGCTTCCCAACACCGCCTGCAACTTGAGAATGCCCTGTTACACTACCAATATCTGCTTAACGATACTGACAGCCCGCAGGTCCTTATGGCTTCAAGACTGGCAAAATTCAGCGCCATCATCGGTGACACCCGCCAAAATCTTGATGAGTATTTCAATAAGTTCACTTTTTTTGCCTTGAAATTGAAGGAAGATGTTGCGCAATTCCTTGCAGAATCAGAAGCAGCCGCCTGGCAAATTGACAAAAATCGCTTTCACATTGCCACCGCTTTACAAAAATTCCCAAACCGCGATTTTAACCCGCAAACGACGGAAAAGCACGACTTTTCCCCTCAACTCAGGCTGATGTGCAACTACCTCGACGACCAATTTCTGATTTCAAAAAGAGTCGCACAGAACACTGCTGGTACCGATGATACCGAAGAAATCTTTCGCGATGAATTTCTGCAAATTCTTGAAAAATTTAACGATGATTTTTTTGCCAGCGAAAGTTTTGCTGAGCTGTTTTCCGAGATTTACGTGGATGAAAGCGCTTCTCAACCAGAGAGTTCCGATTCAGAAGAAGCAATCGCTGGCGAAAACTAAAGATATTTAGGCTTATTTAGCCATTTAACTATGTTTTTGGCTAATAAACATCTTTAGTCGTCCGTAAACACCTCCTTTTGCCGTAAAATAACCGGTCAATTTTGCCGATAGAATTAACAGACAGGGTGAAAAAGGCCCATTTATTGCAAGGAGGCAATATGAATATCCAATTCCCGAAAGACCACGGACGGTCAATGTTCGAGAAGCTCAGCCAGCTTTTCGATAAGGTCAAACCAGAGAGTGCTCCCGAAGCAACCGATAAGAAAAAATTAGACCGCGATGTTTTTGAAAAATCGCCGGTTCAACCAGCAGAAGCACCCAAAACAACTCCCGCCGAAAATGTTAGTGGCGAACTCAATGTTTCCTTTCAGTTCGACCTGTTCTACCAGCTTTCGACCAAAGTTGAAGCAAAAATGGGGCAATCCGGAGCAAACCGCTTTGCTGAACTTAGTTCAGAAGTTGCTGAAACCTTTGCCGGCAGTTTCAATCTCAAGATTGACGGCGTTGGCTCCTTCATGAAAAATACTGACAGTGCTCTGAATATATCTCCCGAAACTACCAACGAATTTTTTGATGCCGTCGAGGGCCTTACCGACCTCAGCCCTGAAGCCCTCGAAAATTTCCTTCAGGAAACCGAAGACTTTTTTAATGAGCTTGAAAGTGTTTATGGCGAAGCCGGCGGAGCTTTCGACCAGATTAAGGAACAAATGCAGCAGCAGGCCAGTTCTTTCTTTGCCGATGTAAAATCAGCACGCGAAAGTGCCATGAGCGGCCTCGAACAGGATCTTGCCAGCGCCGCCGAAAAGCTTGGGCTTACCGCTCCTCAGGCAGAATCAGCTCCGGCAGCTTCCGCGGAAACGCCCTATTCCGAGCCGATAACCATGGCTTTCAAGCCTGAAATCCAGGTTTCACAGGCCAACTACCAGGATTTTCTGCAGAAATTTCTCGACTATACCGAGAAATTCAGACAGCAAATGTTCGAAAGCTTTTTCAACCGCAAACCCGCAGCCAAAGAACCACTCAATCTTCTTGAAACCGAGATGAACAAACTTGGCAAGACCGCTGAAATCAGCGAATCTGAATAGTATTTAAATTCCCTTTTCCCGCATTCCTCCACCGAATCACTTCCCGGGGCAGCTCGTGCTGCCCTGATTTTGTTTTAGCAGTGGAAAAATTTTTGAATTGAAATATTTTTTTGTTGGCGTAGAATTATTACATTCAGAAATTCGATAAAAATCTTTTTTGAGGTTCAAAGTGGGCATTTTTAAACTTGAGGCTTTTGATGAATACAATCTTTTGACCGCCAATACCAGCATTTACCCCGACAACGGAGCTGATTTGAATGAATTTCTTGCCAAGGCGATTTCTCAGAAAAAGAAACATCTCATAATCGACCTGAGCAAAGTTGAAATCATTTACAGCACGGGGATCACTGAGCTCGTTAAAGCCAATATGAACGGAAAAAGCCAGGGGGTCGGACTCATACTCGTTGGCGTCAGCAAATCTGTCGCCAAAGTATTCAAACTTTGTGGATTTGAAAGGCTTTTCAAGATTTTTCCAACTCTCAAAGATGCTCGAGAAGGAATTTCCTGAGTATGTTCGCGATAAAAAACCTCACTCCTGCTGATCTGGATTTTATTAGAAAGCATCTTGTACAACAAACCATTGAAAAAAATGTGGTTTTGTTCGAAGCCGGAAAAAATGGCGATTCCATGTATTTTGTTGAAGCCGGCACATTAAAGATTGTTGATCGAAGATCTAAAGACGGTTCTGATGATCATGTTATTGCAGTAGTTAAGCCGGGCGGATTCTTCGGTGAAGAGGTTATTCTGACTGAAGGCGGAGTTTACAAGGACACGGTCGTGTCTCTTGAACCATGTGTCCTGTATAAATTGAGTCATGACTGCCTTCAGAAAATTATGCTTGAATCGACGCTGACCGGCACCAAGCTTGTACTTGGCATCAGCAAGAACTACCGCGAAGCGATAAATATCTCTGAGCAGCATGGAAAGCTGATTGCTCTGGTTTCTGCAAAGGATGGAGTAGGCAAAACCACAGTCTGCATGAACCTTGCCGAAGCTTTTTCCCGGCGCGGCAAAAAGGTTCTTGTAATTGATTGCGACTTTCAGCTTGGAAATTGTCACATGCACGTGGCCAGCCCGGCCACACCAAATATAGCCCGATTGGTGCAATTGGAAGAACGACTTACCTTCGATCGTATCTCCAAGTTCATTATCACCAAATCGGACATTCACGTTCTTTCTGCCCCCGATCTTCCGCAGGATGCAGAATTGATTACCAGATCTCACCTTAACCAGATCATCCAGGAATGTACACGACATTATGATTTTGTTTTTCTCGATGTGGGCTGCCATATAGACGAAATTTCCATCCTTTTCTGGGACACCGCCGATCAGATTATTATGGTGCAAAAACCTGATTTAACTGACTTAACCCGATTCAAGAGGCTGATGACCGTCATCAAAAGACTTAATTATCCCAAAGAAAAGTTTGTCGGAGTCCTCAATCAATTTGAAAGCAAAAAAAGTGGATATCTGGAGCAATTCAAAAGCCTTTTACCCATCGAGTGGTTAAAAATTGCAGCCGACCGGGAAACAGTTGAGACCGCGCTTTTTAACGGAGAGACCATCATTGCCCATGCAAGCGCCTCGGAAATGGTTCTCGACATTGACAAGCTTTGTCAGCATCTTCTGCTGGAAAAAAATATCGACATAAAAGAAAAAACTGGGATGTTCAGCTGGTTGAAAAATTATTTCTCAGGATCTTGACTTATGAACGAAAAGCTTGATTATCAGCGTCCAATAGAGATCAGCAAAGGGGTTTTCTGGATTGGTTTTTGTGATTCAGAAACCGGGTTACACTGTAATCCATACCTGATAATCGATGGCGAAGAAAGCGTGGTAATCGACGGAGGCAGCAGACCGGATTTTCCAAATGTGATGATGAAAATCCTGAGAACGGGAGTAAAACCAAGATCAATTCAAGCTTTGATTTATCAACACTATGACCCCGATCTCTGTGGCAGCCTTCCTAATTTTGAAAATATAATTGCTGACAAGAACATGAGGGTTCTCTCCACATCGGAAAACCACATGTTTATCAGCCACTATTCAGTTAAGTCAAACATAGTTAATCTCGACCAGATAAATTTTGAATATCAGTTTTCCAGTGGCAGAAAGTTGAAGTTTTTCAAAACTCCTTATGCCCATGCCCCTGGCAGCTTCGTAACCTGGGATGAGAAATCCGGAATTTTGTTTACCAGTGACCTGTTTGGCAGCTTTGTAAAAAACTGGAACCTTTTCGCAAACATTGAAGAAAAATGCAACAACTGCCGTCTCGACAACTTGTGCGTTTCGGATCCTCGCCAATGCCCAATTCATGGAATTCTTGCATTTCATCGCACAATTTTTCCGACGGTCAGAGTTTTGAAATATGCGATGGAAGTGATAGAAAAAATCGACTTCAAACTCATTGCCCCGCAACATGGCAGTGTTTTAGAGCGAGAACCAGCATTGTTTATTATTGATCGGCTTAAAAACCTTGAAAATGTCGGCATTGATGCTGTTTTTAAGGAAAAACAGGAATGAAATCCGCAAACCACTTTCTGGAGCACCTTCAGGATTCTGCCGAAGAGCTTGAAGATCGACTTCTTTTAGAAGCGATTGAATCGGTGGCAATAACCTCGGACTTGCTTCAAAACAATGAACTGCTGATCAAGATCGTTAATGATTATGCCATACTCGAGAAAAAGTATTTTGAACTAAACCGAAATCTGATCGAGAAGCAGGAAAAAATAAAAGAAGATCTCGAAGCCGCGAGTGCAATCCAAAGGGCCTTGCTGCCGGTAAACATTCCGCAACTCGAGCACTTCGATTTTGTCTGGAATTACATTCCCTGCGAAGAGATGGGCGGAGACCTGGTAAACATCATTCCGCACAATTCTGACAACTGGATATTCTACATTATAGATGTGACTGGCCATGGCCCAAAAGCAGCCATGGTAACCGTCGCCCTTTCGCAGTTTTTAAACTCATCAAATACCCAAACTTCCGTTGATTTTCTTGATCCAAAGGCGGTTTTTGCCGCACTTGAAATAAACTTCCCCTTTACCAGATTTGAAAGCCTATACACCATAATTTATGGCGTGATAAATTTGCATAGTGGCGAGGTAAAATTCTGTAACTCTGCTCACCCCAAGCCTGTTTTAATCAGCGACAACCACAGCGAATTTCTTGAAAGGCACGACCCAATGCTTGGCCTGGGCATTTGCCCCGATTTTACTGAAACAAAGATTGTTTTAACCAAAGGCCAAAAGCTGGTTCTTTGCACAGATGGATTAACTGAATGCACAAACAAAAATGGCGAACAATTCGGTGAAGAAAAGCTGCTGGACTTTCTCAAAGAAAACCACCGCTTGTCCTGTTCTGAGTTATCGGAAGCTCTGCAAAAAAGCATGGAAGAATTTGCAGTTTCATTACCCCTGCAGGACGACTTTACCTGTCTGATGATTGAAGGAAAGCTTTAAAGATCGCGCCAGTATTTGATGCCGTTTTCACCATTAGCATAATAATATGGCAAAAAGCCGGTTTCGACATAACCGTTTTTTTCAAACATTCGCCGTGACGCCTTGTTTTTCACCCGAATTTCAGCGCAGCTTTTTTTCATGCCCATTTTCTTGAACCAGCGTTCAATTTCGTGCAGCAATTCTGTCCCCATGCCTTTTTGGCGGATATCTTTATCGACCCCGATTTTATAGACCCGGCCCGATGGAACTTTGAAATGCCGCAGCAGGCCGATGACCTCACCAATTATCTGTCCTTTTTCGTCTTTAACCAGCAAGGTCAAAGAAGTGGGCACCGTCATCAAATGATAAAGGCTGCTGCGCTTGAACTGATCTTCAGGCCGTTTAAAATTCTTTTTTTCAAAAGCCATCAAGGCGTTTAAATCTTTGGTCGTCGCTTTAACAAATTTCATCGTCTTTTCCTGCTGCAGATTTTGCGTAGTAAAATTCTACCACATTACCGGGCACAATTCATTTGGCAAGTTCTCTGACAAATATTTCAAAGCCTCGGATTTAGTGGTAAGATTCCATCACAGGTTCATGGCAATTTCACTGTCTCACCTGATCAGGTCGAACGGTGTTGCTGTTTATTCAATGATCTTTTGCGCAAAATTTACAACGAGGTTAAGCAGTGAAGGTAAAATTTCAAAATCGGTTGGTAGCGTTTGTGCCGCCGCTGATTTTTCTTTCATTCCTGCTGGCAATATTTGGTTTCGTCTGGTTTCTTAAAACCTATTCAGCATTTGCAGTTGCATTTTTTGTTGCCGGATTAACCGGCATTCCGATGTTTTTCAAGCTTCTTTTTAATCTTGAAACTGGCTGGCTTTTCGATGAAAACACTTCAGAGGTCCATTTTTATAAAAAGTACGCGCAAAAACAAGAAAACAAACTTGTCGGCAGATTTGCCGATATTGCCGCGATTTACGTGCAGGGTCGGCAGAACCGCGATCGCATCCGCACCTGGTGGAACTACAAAGTCATGATGCTGTTTCATTCCGGCAAGGAAGAACAGATCTCCGATTTCTTCGACAAAGGTCCCGATGAAGGCAACCGCCTCGCCAAAGAACTCTCTGACCTTGTCGGTTGCCCATTTATCGCCGCCTGCGAAGAGAAAGTGACGAAAATTCGTCTCTTCAATCAGAACCTAAGCGCCGACTATCGGACTTGGGGCTGGGCTGACGTCTTTCGCGAATTCTGGCCAGGAACCCTCGCAACCATGCTGCTACTCGCTGCACTAATCGCTTTCGTCGTCGGCCTGGTCGTCATAGTCTCACAATGAAGATTGCAGTTGGAAAAGATTCTGTCTTTAAGTCTCCAACCTGCGGCACAAGAGTTTTCAGAGCAAAAATATTTTCATCATGAAAAAACGCACTAAACTTTAATCTTGGGCAAAGTCGAACTCAACTTAAAAACAACTCATGCAACAAAAATCAGGCATGCTTTTGCCCTGTGCCAGAATTCGCAGAACCAAGAGGAACTGATGTTAGCATTAGTCTTTGGCAAAAATTCCTTTCAGGTCATTTTCAACAAAGCTTTTAATCTGATCTCGAACCTTGCGGTAACAATTCAGGATCTGTTCGGTTTCAGCAAATTGCTTGGCTAGAGCAGGCGGATCATCAAAAGGAACGTGAACGACGAGAGTTTTGCAAGGAAGAATCGGGCAACGCTCATTGGCATTACCACATACTGTAACTATCAGGTCGAATTTAAGATCGGGCAATTCATTCAGGATTTTTGAGGAATGAGAAGATATATCAACGCCAGCTTCTTTCATGACTTGAATTGCGTTCTGATTCATACCGTGTTTTTCAACCCCGGCAGATGAGGCTTCGAGCCAGTCTGAATGAAAATGCCTGGCCCAGCCCTCAGCCATTTGACTGCGACAGGAGTTGCCGGTACATAAGAACAAGATTCTTTTTTTCATTTTTTCCTTTTCCCGTTAAAAAATGCCGTAGATATGGGCAAGACAGTAATAAATACCGGCGATAATAAAGATAACGCCAGTAAAAAGCCTTACGAAGGTTTCAATTTTATTCAGGCTGTTGAAAACCTTGCCAAGCATTTCACTGCTGTAAGCAACCAAAAAAGCGAAAAAAACTACCGGAATTGCGGTGCCTATACCGTAAACCAGAGGCAGAGTCAAAGGAGAATTATTCTTTAAAGTCAGTGGAATCAATGCCCCAAAAAACAGACCGGCAGAAACAGGGCAGAAAGACAGGGCAAAAAGGATTCCAAGCGGAAGAGCGTAAAGAGCGCCATTTTTGGCGGCTTTTTGTTGGATTCCGGCACCGGCCAGCTGAATACTCACGCCGTGACCGATGAGATTGAGCAAAACCATTCCCAATATGATTAATAAAGGACCAAGAATATCATTGAGATAATTCTGCAGGAATCGCGAAATCTGACCGGTGGCGAAAAGTCCTGAAGAAATCAGATAACCAAGCAGTAGATAGGCGATAACTCGCCCGGAAGTGTAAAGTATGCCGGAAAGGAATATTGCCAGCTTATTGCCCATTTGACGGCCGATAAAAGAGATTGCGGCAACGTTGGTTGCCAGGGGGCATGGGCTGATTGCCGTCAATATACCCAGCCAGGCAGCAGTAGAAAGACTTACCCAATCCATTTCGACCTCTTAAATGTTTGAAAGTGCTTTTTTTATTGCTGTGCGAATATAAGCGTTAAATTCATCGGGCTTTTCAAGAAGAGTCCAAACCTGATCAAGGCGCTCAAAGCTTTCTATCTGGCCGTTTTTTTCAACAGCAACAACAATACAACTTGAAACAACATCAAACTTTGTTGCAAGTTGCTTATTCTGCTGAAAGTTCACTTCTTCCCAGACGATTTTTTTGTCCGCAAGCTCGGCAGAAAATTCTGTTTCAGCAAGCTTTTTGGCTTGTGCCTCGATGTTGTTACAGGTAACGCAGCGAAACATAGCGTGCATGTAATAAAGCCGCACAAGAGTTTCACCTTCTGCCGCGGCTTTTGCAGAAACCTCACCCTGACCAGGACTGCTGATACTGCTTTTAACGCTGTGCTTTCCAAAAGCAAATCCGACGGAAAAAATGACGAAAACCAACAAAATTCGGGTTAATAGCTCTTTGTAGTTTTCGAATGCTTTCATTTCAGCTATTCTTTGCTGCCGACAGTGTCTGCAGAGGATTCTGCTGTGGTTTCACCCCTATTTGCGGGCATTCCGCTCTCAGTTTCTGATCGGGCAAAGACAAACCCAAGTTCTTGCCATCTGGCAAGAATATCTTCTTCAGAAATAAAGCCGGTATGACGAAAAAGCTCTTTGCCTTCTTCATTAAAGAAAATCTGGGTTGGAATAGATTGAATCTGGTGTGACTTTGCAAGCGCCTGGTTTTCAGGGATCCATACATCGATAAATTCTGTTTGAAACTTATCGGCATGTTTTTTCATGCAACTTTCAAGAACTGTTTCCATCGCCTTACAGGCTTTACATTGTTTGGCCCCGAAATCCACGAGTCTGGGCAATTTTTTTTCAACGGTTTCTGCTTCACGCAATTCTGCCAATAAGTTACCGGAAAAAACTGCTACCAGAAGGCCTATGAGTAAAAGAATCTTTTTCATAATATTCGCTTATTTTAAAACTTTTTTGATCTCTTCAATTGAAGCGACTTTTCCCAGGATCTTTACCTGGCCGTCAACCGCCAGAGCCGGTGTCATCATTACTCCGAACGAGGTAATTTCGTTTATATCGGTAACCTTAACTATTTCCGCTTCAACTCCAGCTTCTGCGGCAGCCTGCTTTGCGTTCTCTGCAAGCTTGAGACAAGATGGACAGCCAGTACCAAGAATTTGAATTTTCATTTAAAATTAACCTCCATTAGGAAAAAATAGCTCCAAAAATCATACCACTTATGGTGGCCATGATAATTACCAACGATACGAACACCAATGTCTTTTTGGTGCCGAGAACGCTGCGAATAACCAGCATATTGGGCAGGCTCAATGCCGGTCCGGCAAGCAACAATGCCAGAGCCGGGCCTTTTCCCATGCCGCTGCCAATAAGCCCCTGCAGAATCGGCACTTCAGTCAGAGTGGCAAAATACATAAACGCACCGGCGAATGAGGCAAAGAAATTTGCCCACAGAGAGTTACCGCCTACTGCTTTGGCAACCCATTCAGAAGGAATAAGCCCTTCATGGCCGACCCGCCCAAGCAGAGCTCCGGCGATAACAACGCCAAACAGCAGCAGTGGCAGAATCTTTTTGGCGAAATCCCAGGAAACATTGAACCAGTCTGAAAGCTCGCCTTCTTGCGTGCTTGTGAACAGCGTCAGGGCCAACGAGCCGACGGTAAAGGGGATTATGGGGTGATCCGGGTAGGCAAAGCCCGCGCCGGCTACTGCAACTACAGAGACAACTGCCTTCCAGGCTTTGAGTTCAAACCACAAAACCATGATTAAAGAAAAAGCCAGGTAAAAGACACCGGTGATCATCCATTTTGCGCCATATATTGTGGCCCAGAGACCTTCTGCATCCTGCGGTTTGCCCCAGTTGGCAAAAACCAGAATGCCGACCATCGACGCAAAATATAAACCGTTCTGCAGCAGGTTGCGCTTGACTTCGGGTTCAGGCATTGCCATTTGCGCTGCTGCTTTTGCCTCTTCTTCGTCGCGAAAAATCAAATGCATGAGTAAGCCAATGAGGATACTGAACAAAACTGCACCAACAGCTCTGGCAATTCCCAACTCCAGACCAAGAATCCGGGCTGTCAGGACAATTGCGAGAATATTTATGGCCGGGCCGGAATAAAGAAAAGCACAGGCCGGCCCAAGGCCCGCACCCATGCGATAAATTCCTGAAAACAACGGTAGAATCGTGCATGAACATACCGCAAGAATAGTCCCCGAAACCGATGCTACGCCATAGGCAACAACTTTATTGGCTTTGGCGCCAAGATATTTCATTACCGATGCCTGACTGACGAAAACCCCTACGGCACCTGCAATGAAAAATGCCGGAACCAGACACAATAGCACGTGTTCCTGCGCATACCATTTTACCAGATGGAATGCTTCGAGCACTGCATTATCAAACCTTGGCGTGCCAACAGGCAGATAATAACAGGCGAGAAAAATAACTGCGACAGTTAGAAAGCTTTTCCATTCGTTTTTCCAGACATTCATTGCTTCTCTCCAGACAGATTGCATTCCTGACAAACTTCAGGCGGCGTTTCATGAGCCTTTAAAAAGCTGTCGATACATCGATTGAAAGAACAGACACAAGTCATAAGCAGCTTATAGAAAACCTGTTGGCCACGTTTTTCATCAGCGATGATGCCGGCATTTTTGAGCACTGACAAATGCTTGGAAACTGTAGAAAAATCAACATTCAATTCATTAACGAACTCACACACACAGCACTCTTTTTCAGAGAGCTTATCGACGATAAAAAGTCTTGTCGGATGAGCAAGCGCTTTGAAGATCTGCGACCTTTTTTTGAATGAATCGTATGGCATTAATAAACTCCTTAATTATTTGGCTATTTTACCAAATAATCAAATATTTTACCAGGCAAAGTTTTCCAAAACCACTCATAGTGATTCTTGAAGCAGAAAAAAAGAGGCTCGATATTCTTTCACATTTCTCTGAACCGGATTAAAAGCTGAATGCTATCAACTGCTGAATCTTTTTTAGAAATGCTGATTCTCTAGCTCTAAGCCATTCAGAATTCAATGAGCGTTCTTAGCTCTTCAG
>CAZTHA010000093.1:7244-13147 GCA_964613435.1 uncultured bacterium | reverse complement strand
TATGACTATGATGCCTGCATTGGCTGTGAGGCCTGCGAAAAGGCATGTAAAAGGAAAGTTACCGGCGCTTTGTCGATGAAAAACGGCAAGGTAATTCGCGATGAGCGGCGGTGTATCGGCTGCGGCGAATGTGTTCTCGCCTGCCCAACCGGTGCCTGGACGCGCAACCCGCAGAAATTTTATCGTTTGCTGATTATGGGTCGAACCGGCAAAAGAAACCCAAGGCTGGCAATGCCTTTTTTGAACTGGGTCACCGAAGAAGTAGTCACCCAGGTTATCAGAAATACGCTTCCCTACGTGGAGCGCTATATTCTGCGTTGTCTGCCCAAGGAACACATCGGCTACATCGTAGACCGTACCGGCTACGAAGTATTTCGCCGCGAAGTTCTCGATGACATACAACTCAACCCCGAAGCAAAAATAGCTCGCAACATTTCCTGGCCCGGCTATGACACGGTTAATGATGCAAATATGCGCAGTGCCGACTATTGGAAAGGACAATAAAATGTATCAGGAAACACTCGAAAAGATTGGCAATCTGGCCATCGGCAAGGTTAACCTGCTTAACCGCAGTCGCATGCGTTATTTCATTCTGGCAATGCTGGCGGGATTTTACGTTGGGCTGGGAATCATCCTGATCCTGACCATAGGCGGCGCGATGGGCGATGATCCTGGCAAGAAGCTGATCATGGGCATCAGTTTCGGAATTGCGCTGAGCCTGGTAATTATGGCCGGCTCAGAGCTCTTTACCGGCAACAATATGATCATGACGGCGGCCAGTCTCGACAAAAAATCTTCCTGGGCCGATACCCTCCGAATTTGGCTTTGGTCATGGTTCGGCAATTGGACCGGCAGTATTCTTGTCGCCGGATTGTTTTTTCTGAGTGGCCTGGCGGCCGGCGACACCGGGGAATTCGTCGGCAAGGTTTCTGCAGCAAAAATGAATGCCCCGGCAATAGAACTGTTCTTTAGGGCGCTACTGTGCAATGTTCTCGTTTGTCTTGCCGTTCTTTGCGGCATAAAAATGAAAGAAGAGACTGCAAAACTGATCATGATCTGGTGGTGCCTTTTTGCCTTCATCACCAGCGGCTTTGAACACAGTATCGCCAACATGACGCTTTTAACTCTCGGCTTATTTGCCTCGCCCGGGGCAAACGTCACCTTGAACGGCTATTTTTACAATCTTGGCATTGTCGGATTCGGCAATATGGTCGGCGGCGCGCTGATTCTGGGTTTCAGCTACTGGTTTGCCGGCCGTCAGGAATAGAACCAGCAAGCATCTTCTAACGTATTTTTCAGGAATGAAAAGATAGGCAAAGAGACCTATTGACTTTTTGGCATATGCCATATACTATATTTTTAGCATATGCCAAAAAGGAGTTCATAATGGTCAGACCAAGACTGCAGAGAAAGGTCAGCGGCGAATTCTGCGCGACTTATTTCAAGCCGGCAGGAATTCCGGTTCGTGATTTGCAGACGGTCAATCTTACCCTGGATGAGCTGGAAGCTGTTCGTCTGGCTGATCTTGAAGAACTCTACCAGGCAGATGCTGCTGAAAAAATGAGTGTTTCCCGGCAAACGCTGGGCAATATTCTCAAATCTGCACACAAAAAAATCGCAGAGGCCTTGATCCAAGGAAAAGCCATCAGAATTGAAGGAGGGGCGGTCGATTACATTCGCAACCGGTATTTCTGCACTGAGTGCGAAAGTACTTTTTCCGGCAAAGAAAGCGAAGAATCCTGCCCCGAATGCAACAGCAGTAACATTACCCCACTGCCCAACCCTGAATCATCAGGTTAACGACAGTCCTGACTGAATCTGCAAAGATCAGCCAAAAATTTCAGGAGGAAGAAAATGAAATACGCAATTTCTGTAAGAGAAAAAAACCCGGAAGCTACCGTAGACACCAGATTTGGACGAGCTCAGATGTTTGCTCTTTACGACAGTGAAACTGGCCAGTATACCTGGCACGGCAACACCCAGAATCTGCAGGCTGCCCAGGGGGCCGGCATTCAAACCGCTCAGAACGTGGTCAATCTCGGCGCCGAAGCTGTCATATCCGGACATTGCGGTCCCAAAGCCTATCAGGTTCTTCAGGCCGCCGGCGTCCAGGTTTATACCGTTAGCGGCAACATGACCATCAAAGAAGCAGTAGCACAAATCGAAAGCGGTGCAATCAAAGCATCGAAAGGAGCCGACGTTGAAGGACACTGGGTCTGAATCATTCAAAATTGCTGTTTGCAGTGGCAAAGGTGGAACGGGCAAAACCACTTATGCACTGAGCCTTGCCTGGACACTGGGCAAAGCTTCAGAGTTTTCTTTGCCGGTTAAACTAATTGACTGTGATGTAGAAGAGCCAAACTGCCACCTGTTTTTACGGGCGGATTACCGGCAGGAGCAAGATGTAACCGCGGAAAAGCCGGTGTTTGACATGGACAAATGCATTGGCTGCGGCAAATGTGCGCGAAAATGCCGTTACAATGCCATTGCTGTCGTTAAGGGCAAACCGCTCGTGTTCAACGATCTTTGCCACTCATGTGGCGTCTGTGCTGCAATATGCCCCCACGACGCAATCGCACTTAAATCGCAAAGCATTGGTAAAATCTTTGCCGACGAGGATCACCGGCCGTTCAGCTTTGCCTATGGCTTGCTGAATATCGGTGAATCACAAAGTCCGATGATCATAGACAAACTGCTGCAACAAGCGCTTGAAAACGGAGTAACGATCATCGACGGTCCGCCAGGTACCGCCTGCCCAACCGTTAAAACCATTTCCGGTGCTGATAAAGTTGCTCTGGTCACTGAACCGACGCCTTTTGGCGCCCATGACCTCAGTTTGGCCCTCAATCTCTGTAGTGAACTGAACAAGCCCTGCGGCATCATCATTAATCGTTCCGACGCTAACGACGGCATAATTGAAGATCTTGCCGCCCGGCATCAGGTACAGATCATTGGCCGCATTCCCTTTAAAAGGGAATACGCCCGCGTATGTTCAGAAGGCAACATTCTTGCTGCCGAGCACCCCGGCCTGCGCGAATCGATCATCGCCAGTTTTTCTGCGCTTCTCAGCGACGCGAGAGTTCCGGTCCGGGTCGAGCCCGAGCACCTTGAAACCGACAACTCATATAAGCCATCTTCGACAGAGGTTTATTCTGAAAATGGTTACCAGGAAATCACCATCCTCAGCGGTAAAGGCGGCACCGGCAAGACTACGGTTGCGGCAGCTTTCTCAGCATTGGCAGAAAACAGGATCTTTGCCGATTGTGACGTCGATGCGGCAAACCTGAGACTGCTACTCAACGGCAGAACTCTCTACGCCAAAGAAATTCGCCTGGGACATGAAGCATTCATCGACCCGTTCAAATGCACCAAGTGTGGCCTCTGCGCCGAGAGCTGCCGATTTGGAGCTATCAGCCAGGACCCGGCCACCAGCAAATATGTCGTAAACAGCTTCCTTTGTGAAGGCTGTGGACTTTGCCTTGAAATCTGCCCGGCTAAAGCGATTGGCGAGAAAGAAGCAGAAACTGGGCGGCTGATGCTTTCCGAGACCGAAAAAGGAACGTTGGTCCACGCCGACCTGGCGACCGCCGCCGAAAATTCCGGCAAACTGGTCTCGATGGTTCGTGATTTGGCCGCAGCAACAGCCGAACAGCAACAAAGAGACTGGCTGGTCAGTGACGGTCCCCCCGGAACAGCCTGTCCGGCTATTGCCGCTGTTACCGGCACCGATCGGGTCGTTCTGGTTACCGAACCTTCCGTAGCGGCGCTGCACGACCTTGAAAGAATCATGAAACTGGTAAGGCATTTTGGTCTGAAACCTGCTATCATTATCAACAAGGGCGATATCAACCCAACCGTCTGTCACCGGATCAAAGAACTGGCTCAGACCGCAGGTGCCGAAGTTCTGGGAGAGATTCCCTTCGACGAAACGGTAAAAGAAGCTATCAAGGCGGGTAAGCCATTAACCGACTTTAATGACGGACCTGCTGCGCAAGCGATAAAAGAGGTCTGGAAAAAATTTAAGGAGAAAAAATCATGAAGATCGCGATTCCAACAGTCGAAGGCAAGCTTTGCCTGCATTTCGGTCATTGTCAGCAGTTTGCATTCATCACCGTCGATGACAACAAGAAGATTTCAGAAGTTGAAATGGTCACTCCTCCTCCGCATGAACCGGGAGTTTTACCAAAATGGCTGGCCGCCAATCAGGTAAACCTTATTCTTGCCGGCGGCATGGGCCATCGGGCACAGAACCTGTTCGTTGAAGCCGGCGTTAAAGTGGTTGTTGGCGTACAGGGCGACCTTACTCCGCAGCAGGCGGTTGAAGCCTATTTGAACGGTAGTTTGCAAACCGGAGCAAATGCCTGTTCCCATTAACCTGGATTCACAAAAAAAGCTGCTGTCCCATAGGAAGCAGCTTTTTTTTATTGGCGCAGCTTTTGCGTTGCAGCTAAAAATGATCGGCAATAAGATTTCCAATTTCATCAGTTTGCCATTCGTTTCATTTACAGATGGATAAAAACATCTTATAATGATTTAATAACCTAATAATTAAGAGGTGGGCCATGAAGCGGATAACTTGTCTTTGTACCCTTATGTTTCTGCTGCTTTCGATTCTTTCAGGGGCTTCTGCATTACAGGCTGCGAACAATGTTGAAGAAGTATTCGATCGCATCAAAACCAATTCGGTTGATCCCAATGCCAGAATCAGATTTCTGCCGGAGAACGTCGACTCGTGGTTCGCCCGTTGGCATGTTCTGGAAAACGCAAAAGAATCGATTGACGTGACCTACTTCATTGTCGAGCAGGATATTTTTGGCATGAGTATGCTCGGTATGCTTATGAAAAAAGCCCGAGCCGGCTTGAAGATTCGCCTGATGGTCGATGCTCGCGGCACCAAGGGCCTAACCAGAAAGTTTATTGGTCAGGACGTTTTGCAGGAAATGGTCAAATTCAAGAACGTTGAAATAAGAGTTTTCAATCCGGTTCATCGAAAATTATTGGCCCTATTCGACGATCTGCGCAAAATTACTGCCTCGAACCATGACAAGATCATTCTTGTCGACAACGAATATCTGATAACCGGCGGCCGCAATGTTTCAATGAGTTATTTCGTCAGTCCGAAAGATGTTAAAACCGTTTATCGCGACACCGATGTAGTTATTCAGAGCAAAAAAGTTGCCCAGCAGGCAAAATTGGCTTTTGACGAAGAATTCAAAGCTGGCGGCTGTTTCAAAATCTATAAAGATGTTTTTGGCAACGCTGACACTATGAGCAGAGAACTTGACCTGGCCTACAATGTCATGCGTCGCTTCATTACCGGTGGCGGACTTTTCAAGGTTCCATCACCCAATCTTTCAAAAGAAACCAACAAACTTTTGAAAAAATATAATGATGAAATTGCACAATACAAAAGCATGCAGCACTTTGCATCTTTCAGACTCTTTGAAGGCCAGCGCCGATATCCGACCAGAATTCTCGACAAACATTCGATTAACGGTCCAAGAAATGATATCACCAACAATCTGATTGCGATGATCGACGCCTCTCAGCGCGAAGTAATCATCCAGAATCCCTACGTAGTTCTGACCGAAGCCGCCATGGCCGCCCTCAAAAGAGCCAGCGACCGCGGTGTTAAAGTCATTATTCACACCAACAGCCCGATGAGCTCCGACAGTTTGTTGACCCAGGCAATGTTTCTGAACGACTGGCGCCAGATTCTCAAAGATATGCCCAACGTCAGAATATTCGGTTACAAGCTGGCAACCAAGCTGCATTCAAAAGTTTTCGTCTTCGACAAAAAAATTGCCGTAATCGGAACCTACAACATGGATTATGTGAGCGAACAGATTAACTCTGAGGTTATTGCAGTGATTAAATCGGCCCCGTTTGCAACTCAGGTTGCC
>CAZTHA010000093.1:0-7144 GCA_964613435.1 uncultured bacterium | reverse complement strand
TAACTCTGAGGTTATTGCAGTGATTAAATCGGCCCCGTTTGCAACTCAGGTTGCCTGCCGAATTTATGAAGACATGAAACATTCGCATGAATATCGAATCAAAGTCGAACGGGATGGCAAAATTACCACGGTTTTCGGCCCGGAAACCCACTCAGACAAGAAAGTTATCGATCGCCTCAACATGCTGCGCAAGCTCCAGTGGCTCAAGCCATTGATCTAACCCTGTAAGGTTAAAAAAACGGGTCTGTCCCAGTGGGGCAGGCCCGTTTTTTTCTCAGATCCAGAAAAATAGTCCGCAGCCTTTCCCGGTTTGGCGGGTTTCACCCGGCAGGGTTGGCCAGGCCTCGGATAAGCAAGAAAACCCGGGCATGGATTTTCCATCAAATAATCACCAAACAAGTATCAAATATTTTGACTTTTTTGGGATTTGCAGTATCATCATAGTGATTGAACTTTTTTTCACAAACAATTGGCAACATTTTTTGCCTGACGTGGTAAAGCCTGGCGAACAGGAGAACAGCATGAATAACGCAGAATTAATCAAAAAGGCTGAAGAAAGCGGCAGCCTTGAGCACGATGAAATAAAGGCCCTGCTGGGCTTGTCCAATCCGGATGAAATTAAACAATTATTTGAAGCTGCCTATCGGGTCAAAGTAGCCCATGTCGGCAAAAAGGTGTGGTTCAGGGGTATCGTCGAATTCAGCAATATCTGCAGCAAGGATTGCTATTACTGCGGAATTCGCAAAAGCAACCGGGAAGCAGAAAGATTCATGATTCCGGAGCAGGAGATAATAGACTCTGCCGTCTGGTGCTGGGAAGCCCAGTATGGAAGTGCAGTCCTTCAATCAGGCGAGCGTTGCGACAGCGAATTTGTCGACATGGTTGAAAGAATCGTTAAGGAAATCAAGCGAAGAACAAATGGCGAGCTGGGCTTAACCCTCTGTCTCGGGGAACAAAGCGAAGAAACCTATAGAAGATGGTTTTCAGCTGGGGCCCATCGCTATTTACTGCGCATTGAATCGAGCAATCCAGAGCTTTACGCCAAACTGCATCCGGCCGACCATTCGTACCAGTATCGAGTAGACTGTCTGCACCGCCTGCGTCGAGTTGGCTATCAGGTTGGCACCGGAGTTATGATTGGTTTGCCAATGCAGACTCTTGACCATCTGGCGGATGACGTTCTGTTTTTCAAGAGCATGGACATTGACATGATCGGCATGGGTCCATTTCTGTTTCATTCACAAACACCGATGAACGAGTATCGTGATGCCTGGCAAAAGAGCGACGATGAATTACTCGAGGCCGGTCTGAAAATGATTGCGGTCACGAGATTGGTTTTACGCGATGTAAATATTGCGGCGACAACGGCCCTGCAGGCCTTGAAACACAATGGCAGAGAACTTGGTCTTCAGGTTGGCGCAAACGTTATCATGCCCAATGCCACCGACACCCGTTATCGCGAGGGTTATAAACTTTATGAAAACAAACCCTGCACCGATGAAAATGCCTCGATGTGTCGAAACTGCCTGACCAGAAGAATTGAAAGCATTGGCGAGACGGTTGGTTTTGGCGGCTGGGGTGATTCACCGCACTTCAAGAACAAAACCGCTAATCGCTGATTTTAAAAGACACCTTTTCTTTTTCTTCGAGCCAGAAAGAGAATGCGACGGGCAAGCAGTCTTCGATCGAAAAAGAGCTGTTGGCGTAAGTGCCCTGCAAAACCGCCAGTCCCACCTGAATCATTCGGGTTAGCCGCACATCTGAATTTTGAATCAAACGCAGAATCTCAATGCCTTCGGTGAAAAAGTCGCTGCGAAACTTCATTTCAGCAAGATTCCAAACCAGCTGATTGCGAACGGACTCGTCAGAAATCTTTTCAAGCAGTTGAAAGGCCTGATGAACCTTTTCGAATCCGGCAAGGAGCATGGCGCAATCGGCCAGAACCTGGTCTGCAGCCCCACGCATCGATGAACCGGTAGAAAGTTCAATAATTTCGGCAAGCAAATCATTTTTCAAACGGAAATTTCTGTTGTCGGGGTTACTTTGGATAATTTCAAAAAAGGCCCGGGTTCTGTGAAGTGGGTCGTCGATCGAACGCGCGATTTCAATGGCTTCGCCAATATTGTCAAGACTGCCCATTTTGCGACATAGGTCAACCATCGCTTTGAAACAGGTATCTTTGTCTTCTATTTTGCCGATAATATCGCGCGCCTGGCTCAATTGACCGATTTCAAGACAGATTTTCACAAGAAAATTCATGAATTCGGCTCTTTTCAACTCGTTATCAAGGCATTCAATTTCCTGTAGGGCCGACCTAATCAAGTCGCAAGCCTGACGCTCTTCACGAAAATCATTCATAAGCGTGGCCGCCGAAGTCAGCACCAGCACCCTATCTTCAATTTTGGGCACCTTATAAGCGAGCTTAACTGCAGCGTCAATCAAATCAAGACCAATCTGGAAAAGTTTTTTGCCCTTATACTCGCGTGCCATGGCCAAAAAGGCTCTGGCCTTCAAAGCCGGCACTTCAATTGCGTCGGCAAAATCACGGGCCTGGGTGAAATAGCCATCATCTGAATACCTGATCACCAGGCTGGCCATCAACTCGCCCTTGATATATGCGTCGGGAATCTTCTTGATTATTTCCTGAATCGTAGCGAATTTGCCAAATTCGATCAGTCGCTCGGCAACCTGATGAATGATCGCCACACGGGTATCCCCATCCTCTACGCCCTCACAGACTTCAAGAGCCCAGAAAAATTCCCGGCTTTCAGCAAGCTTGAAGGCTATCCAGGCCATTGATGCAAGCTTTTTTTCCTGATCTGCCTCCCGATCGACCAGTTCGAGAGCGTTGTTGAATAATTGTCTGGCCCGCTCGCGCATTTTTTTTTCGTAATAGGACACGCCAAGGTCGGTCAACAACCTGATTTGCTCTGAAATTTCGGAAAAATAGACCGCGAGAGTCAATGCCCGTTCAAACTCTTCTATTTCTGCGTATTTTACTGCCAGAAGGCTCAGACTGTTGTTTTTTACCAGGGCTGACTTGATCTTTTCGATGCTGGATTCGGCTTCGGCGAGAACCTTCAGGCCCATTTCCCGTTGATTATTACTCACGAATTGAATGGCAACGTCAGCAAGACATTCGGCCCTTTGCTCCGGAGTTTTGAGGTTTAGGGCGCAATCATGAAGAATAGTCAGCAATTCTTCTTTGGCCGCACGTGATCTAAGCCTGGCAATTCTTTTGCGAATGCTGGAGTAGGTGCTGCGACCGAGACGAATTTGCCTCTGCGCCACCTTAATGGCAAGAGCACTGGAAGGGAATTTCTCGGGAATTGAATCGATCAGGGCCAAAGATTGTTTGTAAAGGTTCAAAGCTTTGATAAAGTTGCCATTTTCAGCTTCTCTGGCCTGTTGATAAAGCTGAAAGGCCTGAATGAAAACGTAGTTCTCATTGACCAGGTTGCGTGACGAATTTTTTTTCAATGCCATGTCTGACCTTTAGATAGACTTGTTGCCTTAATAATACCGTAAAAATATGCAAATGGTAAATCTACCGGTTTGCAAACTCTGCGGTTCGAATATATTTATGTTAAAAGACACTGGAGGCAATCGATGCAAATGAGATATCTCCTGTTAATTAGCGCAATAGTTTTAATTTTCAGCCTGTTAACGAAAGGTAGGCCGGCAATGACTCAAAATTACAATACTTTGACTGCTGAGGAAACGAGAGTAATCGTGCACAAAGGCACAGAAAGGCCTTTTACCGGAGAACTTTTATCGAACAAGGAAAAAGGAACCTATATCTGCAAACGCTGTGAGGCACCTCTTTATCGATCCGAAGACAAATTCGATTCAGGCTGCGGCTGGCCTTCGTTCGATGATGAAATTCCGGGAGCCGTTAAACGGATTCCTGACCCAGACGGCATGAGAACTGAAATTGTCTGCAATAATTGCGGCGGGCATCTTGGCCACGTATTTACCGGCGAAGGTTTCACTGCCAAAAACACCAGGCATTGCGTAAACTCCATATCGATGAAATTCATCGCTGCTCAGCCGGCAGGCAGCCGCGCCATATTTGCCGGCGGATGCTTCTGGGGTGTTGAACATTTAATGCAGCAGGTAGATGGAGTAAGTTCTGTAGTTTCCGGCTACATCGGCGGCAAGGTCGACAACCCCGGCTACAAACTGGTATGCACCGGCACTACTGGTCATTACGAAGCGGTTGAAATAAAGTTCGACCCGACAAAGACCAGTTTTACCGAACTAGCAAAACTTTTTTTTGAAATTCACGATTTTTCGCAGGAGGACGGCCAGGGACCAGACATCGGCCCCCAATATCGCTCGGCAATATTTTATGTCGATGATCAGCAAAAATTAGCGGCGGAAAACCTCGTCGAGCAGCTGAAAAAAATGGGACACCGGGTTGTCACCGAAATTCTTCCGGCCACCAAATTCTGGGAGGCGGAAGACTACCACCAGGACTATTACCAGAAGACCGGAAAAGCGCCATACTGCCACCGCCGGCGGAAAATCTTTCAGGAAGACTGAGCCAGGCTTTCTGCCACAAAGCCGATCAGCTGGGAAGTGTCTAGTGATGACTTCTAATGTCTTTGTCGTGCCTTGCAATTCATGCCGGCGTTTGCCGGCATTTGCCGGCTATTCGCTCAACTTGCGCAATTGTCTTTGAAGCCAAGCTTTTTCAGAAAAAAGACTGCCGGGCATATTCCGGTAAAGGCAGACTGAATCAGGTTTACCGCGACAAAAACCGTCAACCATACCCATATCGGATTGACAAACCAGGTTAAGTAAAGGCTAAGAAGGATCATAAAGCCTGCCATAATTCTTACGCCATTTTCCACTGTCATAATTTCACCTCGTTAAGTTTTTATTATGCTTTCAGCAAAACTTGTGCCAGTCACAGTAAACATTTGTGGGTCCATTTTCAAGCAAATTACAGGGTCCAGCTTCGGGCAGTTGCGCAAGAACATCGCAACGTGGTAGCGTTACGGTAACGCAACCAGACGATTGGAAGAAATAAAGTATGAAAAAAAATGGAATTCTTGAAAAAATCAGTGCCGAAATCCTTCTTGAGACCATGGCAGAGGGCGCGATGCTCATCGACCATTCAGGAAAAATAAGACTTTGGAACAAGGCAATGGCCTCGATGACCGGCTATCTTCCGGCAGATGTTCTCGGTCGCGACACCGAGTGGCTCAAGGCCCCCGATTGTATCGGCAGTCAACAGATCAGCACATTGCTAAGTGATGCTAAAACCCGGCCCGGGTCTTGCGTTAACAGTTGCGAATGTCAAATTGTCGCCAAAAACGGAGAGAGAATTCCGATCGTGGTAAATGCCAGGCTGCTCAATGACAGAAATGGCGACAAGTTGGGGATTCTGCAGACGATTACCGATATCCGCCCCTTGATCAATCTAAAAAAAGAGATCGAGGCAATGGCAACGAAAATATCTTCGGAGGCTCATTTTCAGGGCATTACCGGCAGAAGCCCACAGATTCAGAAGGTATTCAGGCTGGTTGGGCTGGCCGCGGAAAGCGAAGCATCGGTAATGATTCTTGGCGAGAGTGGCACCGGCAAAGAGCTGGTTGCCAGTGCGATTCATGAGCTTTCCCAGCGAAAAAACCAGCCCTTGATCAAAGTAAACTGCGGAGCAATTCCCGAAACTCTCCTTGAAAGCGAATTATTCGGCCACGAAAAAGGCGCATTTACCGGAGCGATAAAAAAAAGAACCGGGCGGTTCGAGGCCGCCGATCGCGGCACGATTTTTCTGGATGAAATAGGTGACATATCGCCGGCTATGCAGGTCAAACTGTTACGCGTGCTTCAATCAGGTGAGTTCGAGAGATTGGGTGGAGAAACAACGCTTAAAGTTAACGTTCGAGTCGTCGCAGCCACCAACAAAGATCTGCAGAAAGAAGTTCGTGAAGGCAGGTTTCGCGAAGATCTTTATTACCGGCTGAGGGTTTTTCCGATTCACATTCCGCCCTTAAGAGGCCGGACCGACGACATACCGCTTTTGACACGGCATTTTATCAATAAATTCAGTGCCAGCACCGGACGGCTGATAAGAGGACTCGATCGGGAAGCCATGCAATTGATGATGGCCTATGCCTGGCCTGGAAACGTTCGCGAGCTGGAAAATGCGATTGAATATGCTTTTGTTGTCTGCCAATCAGATTTGATAACGCCGGATGACTTGCCGGCGGAATTGAGCAGGCCCGAGCATGGCTCAGAGCAGGCAAATGAGCGGGTGATTCTGGCACGACCCCGCCCAGGCGCGATTTCAAAGCAGGAACTTCTGCGGCTTCTTCGCCAATCAGGCTGGAACAAGGCTGAAGTCGGCAGAATCCTTGGCGTAAGCCGAACGGCGATCTGGAAATGGATGAAAAAGCTTGGCATACCAATGAATGAAGATGAAGACGAAGCGCGAAGGCAAATTGACACATTATCTGATAATCATTAAAATTAATTAATTATAAGACCAATGGAGGAAAACAATGATAAAGAAACTATTTGGTTTTGTGGCCGCCGGGATATTTTTATTCAGTAGTATGGCCAGCGCCCAGGAACTAACTTTGTTTTCCATGCCTTCCCCCAGGGAAATAAATTGGAAAACCCCCAGAGGGATGACTCTGACATCTCTTACCAACAGGCTTACCTTCAAACATGTCAAGGCCAAGCACGCCATCGGCCACGTTTTCATTTCGCTAAGCCACAAAGGCCGAGATGAATTTGAAATGACCGGAAGCGCTCCGATAAAAGATTCCGGCATGGAAAATATGGTATTGAAAGAGGGTTACGGCCTGGGCATTTTGTTTGCAGACATCAAGGGTGCTCTGGAACCGGCAGAGAAGCTTCTCAAAGAGCTGCCAGACCGGGCCAAATCTGGAAGAATCGCATTCATTCGTTTCCTTCTCAGTGAAGAAACCTATGCCAGGTTGAAAACCTATCTAAAAGAATACCGCCGCCGCGGTTATGGCAACATCTACAACGGCCTGAACCTGCCAAGAGAAGGCAAAGGAGCCGGATGCAGCGCTTTCGGCGTTTCTTTCCTTGAAGTTGCCGGACTGATGCACCCGGTCTGGGAAAAGGAATGGCCGATTCAGGTCCGAATACCCATGGATCTTAT
>CAZTHA010000092.1:0-13169 GCA_964613435.1 uncultured bacterium | reverse complement strand
CAAAGCGCTCATTCCGCTGTTTCCCCTGTTGTTCGCGGGTCTTGGCAACCTTATCCAGCTCTTCATGCAACTTCTTGATGCGAATATTCAATATGCGCCGGTCAGTTTCAAGCTGAGTCTCACCCGGACCCTTCAGACCGATACCGCCTCTTTGCCGCTCAAGATGCGTCCACATGCGCAATAGTCTTGGCAACTGGTATTGATGCCGGGCCAGCTCAACCTGCAGCTTCCCCTCTTTTGTCGAGGCATGCGCCGCAAAAATATCAAGAATGATCGAGGTGCGGTCTTTGACCCGCAAGCCGATTTTGGCTTCAAGATTCTTGATCTGCAGGGCACTTAACTCATCGTCAACGGCAATATACTCAGCCTTGAGCTCTTCAGCCTTTTCTCTGGCTTCTTCAAGCTTACCCTTGCCGAAATACTCCGATCGCGAGGGACGCTCACGCTTTTGAATCATATAACCAACCGAGCAAGCACCCAGAGTTTTGAGCAATTCGGCCAATTCAGCCAGAGAATGCTCCGTTTCCGAATCTGTCTGTTCCTGAGGCTGAACTGCCAGGCAAAGCACTTTGGCCGGTTCCTGCCTGATGTCATGAAGTTTCATATGCTGTGTCTTTCGCTTTAAAAATCAGGCTGCGGGAAATATTCTTTCAACGCCTTCCATCTTGCCGTCTTCGAGCTGCTGCATTACCTCAAGCTCGCTTTGCAGAAGACAGATCTGCCTGTACATGAATTTTATCTGATCTGCGAGAATTTTAAAATTACTTTTGCATTTATCTGAATTTGAACAGTTAAATGTATCTACCATCGTCTCTGCCTCGAAAACTCGCCTTGATTCATCGAGTTTTGCGAAAATCTCCGACTGGGTCAGCCCATCCTCGCGCAATTTGATTATTTTACCGATTATCTGACGCTGTCTTAGAGAGAACACCACTTTACCGGTTTCTCCCAACTCGGGCATGAGATGATCGCGAAAACTCAGAGACAGGTTCCAGATAAACTCCGGGGTCCGATAGAACCTTTCCGCGGTTTCTTCCAAGGTCGTAAAGTCTTGCAGCATACAATCCCTCCAGGGTAATACAGTAGGCCTGCATCCCTATCGGTTAAAGCACGCTTTTTCTGGATGATAACGAATTAAAATTTTCCGAATCGGTTGGGTAATGCAATTGATCTTATCTGTGAAAAGGGAATCAAAATTGTCTGCCCGGACAGGTCAATCTTTACGAAAGGATTGGAACCACTTTTGTCGGCATACATGATCGCACAAATATACTCTGCATTTTCGGTAGTTATCTTAACCTTCTGCTTCGATGAAATCAGTTCGCTTATCGTCTGCTCTGAAGATTTCAGGTCTATTCCCGAATTTACCGCGCGAAATTTCTGGGTAATCTCTTTCATGATGGCTTTCAGCAATTTCATCCCAATAACCGGACTCTGATTCTGAATGACATCGAAATGCTCATAATTGAATTTGGCCACTACCGACTCATCAAGAGCATTGGCACTGGCTGAACGCGCCTGCTGGTCAGCAAAAGAAACTTCACCAAAAATGTCGTTCTTCTCAAGAATGGTCAAGAAATTGGCGTGCCCCATCAGTGATCGATAAATGGAAATTCGGCCGTGCAAAATGAAATAAACAGCTGTCGTCGGCGACTGCTCGTTAAAAATGACTTCGCCTTCACAAAAGCTCTGTTCTTCAGTAAAATCAGCCAGAATCCTCAATTCATCATCACTGAACTCTTGAAAAAAAGGATTCTCCCGGAACTTTTCGTATACTGACATAACTGTCTCCTCATTTATGATCTGCTGCTTTGTCTGACGTTTTATCTGAAAATCATACTAATACGAATTCAATAAGCATTCAACCGATTTCGCCTGTCAAGAAATGCCCTTTTATGGTGGCGAACCACCATGAGATGAACCCGTTAAAAGTTGTCCATAAAGTGAAAGTAGTAAAAGCCTAACCACCAAATCTTTTCAGCGCCGGGCAATGAAAATGGCCCGAACCGGAGCCGGATACCCCTCGATGGTCAAACTTGAATCAGTCGCATTCAGACACTCCCGCAAAGATTCCCCGGCCATCCAGGACGTTGCCCGCTGTTCATCCACTGTCGTCCGGCAGACATCCACAACCTCAGGCGCAGAAAAACCCGCTTTGTTTAGCCAGTGCAACATGGCCGAACAAGAAGGCAAGAACCAGACGTTCTTCATGCGTGCATAACGGTCTTCCGGCACCAGCACGGTATTTGCGTCACCTTCAACTACCAGGGTTTCCAGAATGAGCGTTCCACCCATCCGCAACTGCATTTTCAACTGACGCAAAAAATCAAATGGCGAACGGCGATGATAAAAAACTCCCATCGCAAACAGGGTGTCAAAAGCTTGCGATTCAGGCAATTCTTCGATTCCCAGAGGTAAAAGGTGACAGAAAGCTTTCGGAGCATATTTTTTCACACAGCCAAACTGAGCCAGAAACAGCATCGATGGATCAGCGCCAACAACCATAGCAGCACCTTTGCCCAGCATTCTGAACATGTGATAACCGTTGCCACAACCAACATCCAGAATGCGCTGTCCCTCTAGAGAAGGCAGATGCGGCAACAACCTCTGCCACTTGAAATCAGAGCGCCATTCGGAATCCACATGCAGGCCATAAAAAGAAAATGGTCCTTTACGCCATGGGCATAACTGGCGCAATGAATTCTCGAGCACCTTGAGCTGATCTTGATTTATAGCCGCCGGGGAACCGACTCGAACCAGATCGGAATAAAAATCGGTTTCGCCGGACTCAAGGTCGGGCAGTGCCTCATAAGCACCCAGCCAGCGCGGAAGATTGCCGTCTTTTTCTTGCAGAGCCTTTTTCAAGGCCACTTCAAAAGCATGGCGCAGATTTGCCATGCCATTGGTTTCGAGATCGTCAAAGAATGAAGAAAAATCCAAAAAGCTCATTTTATCGCCAGCATCGACATGAAATTAAAACATTGAAACCATTGTTCTGCACTTGAAAACCCCGCGCGAATAAGGCGATCGCGATGCGCTTGCACCGTTTCCGGTATCAGGACATTTTCCAGAGCGTTTCTTTTCTGGCTGATTTCAAGCTCAGAATAACCATTGGCCTTTTTAAAAGCATGATAGATATCGATCAGCAGCTCGTCGACCTGAGAGTTTTCAAACCGCACTTTCTCGGACAAAACCAGAATTCCCCCCGGCAGCATACCTTCACCGATTTTTTTCAAAAGCCCACAGCGCTTTTCAGGAGCGATGAACTGCAGGGTAAAATTAAGTACCACTACCGATGCGTTTTCAACCGTTATAGCATCGATATCGGCGCAAACGAAGTCAATCGGAGCTTTTGTCTCCAACTTGCCGGCGTTTTCAAGGCAGCGATCGATCATCGCCCTGGAATTGTCTATCGCGATTATTCGGCAATCTTCAACGTCAAGGCCCTGCAACATTGACATGGCACTGGCCCCAAGCGAACAACCCAGATCGTAAAGATTGCTTCCCGGCTGGGCAAACCTGCTGGTAAGGGTTTCGATCATGCTTATTATCGCATTGTATCCCGGTATAGACCTTTGCAGCATATCTGGAAAAACAGCAGCAACTTTCTCGTCAAACCTGAAGCTGGTTAACTCTTGAAGTTTTTCCGCAAAAATTCTGTCACGTACCGTAAAATTTTCCGACATTTTTTTCTCCCGAGTGGCAGCGATTATAGCATAGTTTTCCGGCCGACACACCCATTAAATAGTAGGTTTGATTCCTATCGAAATGGTAGTATAATTGATTAAAAGGAAACAAAAATTAGTGCAGAGGATCGACCCATGTCGCAGGAAATGGTATTCCTGCTCGTCGACGAAGTTCTTTCGAGCAGAATTCTGATTATTTCGCATGTTCCAACCGAGGGAAAAAACCTCGAGGGTCTTCTGCACAACGAAGGTTTTGAATCTATCGCCAGAGTTAGTGGCATATCCGAGGCAATTCTTCACCTTCGCTCGCATTTGAAACAAAACGACGGTTTTCCTGTCGATCTCATCATTTTTACCGGCACCGAACTGGATGAACATTGTATAAATGAAATCTGGAAAGCAAAAGAAACTTTCGAGGTTCTCGATATCCCGCTGGTAGTAACCGGGAACGCCAACCATTCCGAAGACCTGGTCGAATTAATCGAAACCGGCTGCGTCGACTTCATTCACCTGCCCCTGGAACCGATAAACCTGGTCGCCCGCCTCAAAACGCTGCTCAATCTCCGCCAGGCCAACAGAAAACTACGAAAACATCAGCAGGAATTGACCGTTCTTACCGATGAGCTTGAAGAAAAAAATCGCCGGCTCAACTCAATTCTTGAAGACATTCGCTTCGATTTACAACTGGCCGGAGAGCTTCAGCGAAGCTTTCTTCCGCCTGAGCGTATCAGCGGCGAAACCATAGATTTTGCATTCTTTTACCAACCTTGCGAAACCATCGGCGGGGATCTGATCAATGTTGTACCCGTCTCTAACCGGCATTTCGTCGTTTATCTGCTCGATGTCTCCGGACACGGCGTTTCTGCAGCTTTGCTTGCCTTTGCCATTCATCGCCACCTGTCTTCAGAGGCCAACCGAGGGCTAATTAAGAAGAAAACCGGCAAGGTCCGCGACCCAGTCGAAGTACTGGGCATTCTCAATCGCGACTTCCTGATCCATAATGACTGGTTCCGTTACTTCACCATCACCTATGGAATATATGACTGCCGAACTCGTGTTTTTCGATATTGTCGAGCCGGACAAACCCCTTTATTGTTGATAAAAAAAAGTGGTATCACACAGTTATTCAGGCATGGTTCACTACCAGTCGGTCTCTCACCGGCAGCCAATTTTGTCGAAGATCGTCTGCAACTCGATGTCGGCGACCGCCTCTACCTCTATTCCGACGGAATAACTGAAGCAAGAGTGGAAAATGAGGTTTTCTTCGGCGAAAAAAGATTGGTCGAAACTCTGAAAAAATTCTCCAATCTCCCCTTACAGGAACAAATCAACGAATTTACCGGGAATTTCTTCAAAAGTCTCGGCAAAAACCGTCCCAAAGATGACATTGCACTTTTAGGCATGTCGATCAAGTGATACTGCGACAATCAAGAATCCGTGCCTTATTTCTAATTTACCCTTAACATGAATGGTTTTTATGTAGGACCAATTCTTGCAATTGTTGACATAGAGCCAACTTTCGGTTATATAGGAAGTATGAAAACAGTCAAAGAATATGTTGAAGATTTAAATAAGGTGTGTCGCGAAAAAGACCTGCGCCTAACGCCTCAGCGTCTTGAAGTTTACAAGACCATTGTGCGAACCACCGAGCACCCGTCTGCCGACGACATTCTTAAAAAGGTCCGCAAAAGAATTCCCAACATTTCCCATGATACTGTTTATCGAACTCTCAGCTGGCTGGTCGAGAACCATCTCGTCTATCAGGTCGGGGTTGTCAATGGCATGGCCCGCTTCGACGGCAATCTTGACATTCACGCTCATTATATTTGTGATCAATGTGGTTTTATCGGCGATATTTTTTCTGATCGCCTGAAGAACATGAATTTAAACTCACTTGTGCCCTCGGATTTTTCAGTTCAGAATGTCTTGCTCGAATTTAGAGGCGCCTGCAAATCCTGTCGCCAGTAGTGAGTATTTTTGACAAGATTCGCCATACCTGCCGTCAGGTCTGTGAATCGGCAAAACACGTCAAGATAAACTCCGGCAATTTATTGAATTATTTGAACTCTTTACCACTTGCTACTCCGCTGGTAATGGATGAAGAAAACCATTTTTGCGGCGACTCTGCCAAAACGGTCAATTACTTTTTTGTCCTCGACAGCATAAATTTCGGTTCCGGTTATTTTCCCCACCTCAGGCTGATTCCTGGCAAAACCGGATATTTCACTGTTGCCGCGCAACTTAAAGAAGAGCTCCACAGGCGTGGCGACCTGAATTGCGACTTTCTCACAAATATTCGTCCCGAAGAATGCTGCCGGATTTTCAACCAGGATCTGAATTCCCCAAAGGCTTTTGAACTGATGCAGCTTTTCGCTCAAGCCATGAATCAACTGGGTGAGTTCGTTGAAACAAAGTTTTCCGGCAGTTTTACCCGATTGCTTGATTCGGCAAACGGTTCGTCAGCCCGATTAGTCGAAACCCTTGCCGAAATGCCCTTTTACCAGGACAAGGCAATCTACCGCGACTTCGAGGTTTTTTTCATGAAACGGGCACAAATAACCGTTTCTGACCTGAATATTGCCCTGGCCGGAAAAAACGAGGCGCTATTCGAAGATATCGAGCAGTTGACCATTTTTGCCGACAACCTCGTTCCCCACGTCCTGAAAATTGATGGCATTCTTAGCTATAGCAATGAGTTACAGCAAATGGTCGAGCAACAAAACCCTGTCGAAGCCGGCTCTGTTTTTGAACTCGAAATGCGGGCTGCCGCCGTTCACACCGTTGAACTGCTCAAGGCAATCGCCGCCGATAAAGGTCGCCTGATTACCGCCCAACAACTGGATTACCATCTCTGGAATCGAGGCCAGGCGAAAATTTACCGCCGCCCACACCTGACGTTGAGTCACTTTTATTGAGATCATATTGGCAATAATAGACGCCCTCGAATCCCTGGCAGGCTTTACAAGAATAGCTGCACTTCATGCAAACAGATTTAAACAGTTGGCAGAGAATTTCAAATACATTAAAATCATCTGAGGTTTAACTTATTTGGAGGATTTTATGGACCAATTGTCTGGCAGGATCATTCTTACAAACATCGATCGCGTACCCGGCCGTGAAATAGTCGAACATTACGGACTGGTTGCCGGTTCGACCATTCGCGCCAAACATGTCGGCAAAGACATTATGGCAGGGCTTAAAAATCTTTTTGGTGGTGAGCTGACCGGCTATACCGAGCTCCTCAATGAATCACGGCAGGAAGCAACCGAAAGAATGATCGCCCAAGCAAAAAAAAAGGGCGCAAACGCAATTATAAACATTCGCTTTTCAACCTCATCGATCGCTCAGGGAGCCGCCGAAATTTACGTCTATGGAACTGCTGTCAAGGTAGAATGACATGGAAAACATCTTAGAACTTGTTATCACCATAGTTTTGGTAGTTGTTTTCACTTTTGTTCCGCTTGGCTTGTATTACCTTGTCGGCAAACATTTTGAAAACAAGCATTTTGCCAGCATCAAGCAACGCGAATCACTCTATCTGCAAATGTCACTTGTCCCTTCTGATTTGGTCGACCCCCAACAGAAAGTCGAAGCCATGGGCCTGGTTGAAGGCACGGTCGTCATTGGCTCAGACCCGTTCAAGCGCTATATCGCCAATCTGGTCAATCTTATCGGCGGCAGGGTTTCGGTTTTCGAAACGCTGCTTGACCGGGCACGACGCGAAGCTGTACTAAGAATGAAAGAAAAGGCTGCCAAGATGCACGCCGACGAAATAGTCAATTTCCGTATGGAAACGATGAGCATCTGCTCAGGGAATGATGCCAAACCAATGGGAATCGTCGAAGTGCTGGCTTACGGTACCGCCGTCCGCTATGCCAAAAACAAATGAAATATGTAGCAAAAATAATCGATGAGGAAGATAACTATTCCCATGAATCCCACTTTTGGGAAGGAATAAAAATCTTTGTCAGGATTGTTCTGATAACTCTGGCCATTTATATGTTTCTTGGCCTTTTAGTGGACTTTGCCGTGCCACATATCCCACTGTCATGGGAAAACTCTCTGTCGGTACCGATTATGGCTGAAGCCATGCAGATGGGCAATGAAGCAAAAAATGTCGATACCGGAAAGATCCAGAATTTGCTCGATTCTCTGGCGGCGCTTATGCCCAAAGAACAGCAAAGAAATTTTCGCATTTTTATAGTCGAAAAAAAAGAAGCTAATGCTTTGGCACTGCCCGGCGGCAATATCATTCTCTTCACCGAACTCTTGCAGGAGGTAAAATCGGAAAATGAGCTGGCCATGATTCTTGCCCACGAACTTGGCCACTTTGCCAACCGCGACCACCTGCGTGGCCTTGGCCGCAGCTTTTTATTCTTCATCGTATCAACCGCCCTGCTTGGTGGTGATAATGCCGCTGTCCGATCATTCATGAACTCTTCAGGCATTCTTACCAACACCTATTCGCGCAACCAGGAAAACGCAGCCGACCGCTACGCTCTCGATCTTCTCGTAAAAAAATACGGACATGCCGGCGGTGCAACTGATTTTTTCAAAAGACTGGCAGGCAAGGAAACCCTGCCTGAGCTGACCCATTATCTTTCAACCCACCCATCGTCAAACCGGCGAGTAGAGGCACTTGAAGCAATAATCATCGAGAAAAAATACTCTATTGGTGAGCCATTGCCCAAATCCTGGGCCGTTGCCGAAGTTGCTGAATGAGAAAGTCTTACCTGGCCGCATCGATCAGCGCCCGAAACAGTCTATTGCGATGTTCCGGATCAGCCATTCTCATGCTTTCAGGATGCCACTGAACAAAAATACCAAACTTACCGTCATTTCTTTCCAGAGCCTCGATAATCCCATCACTGCTTCGAGCGGCGACGGAAAAAATCCCGGCAACCTTGTCAACCGCCTGATGATGTCGAGATATCACCCTGGTTGAGGTAGCGCCAAGAATATGCGCTAACAGACTTCCTCTGGCGATGCCCACTGAATGAAAGTTGGTGTACATTTCCCCGTTGCGATGGCGCACCTTTTCGCCAATCATGCTCGGAATATCCTGATACATGGTCCCGCCGTGCAAAACATTGGTAAACTGCATTCCCAAACAAATCCCCAAAGCGGGCTTACCCGAGGCGATAAAAGCTTTGATGAATTTCTTCTCGAATTCCGACCTTATCGAATCCATGACTTTGGTTGTTGGATGCTGCTTTTGCTCATAAAAAGAGGGGGGAATATCCATGCCGCCAGAAAAAACTGCCGCATCGATTTTTTCGACATAAGCAGCGATTATCCGGTCATCATCAGTGGGCGCCAGAACGAAGGGAACACCGCCATTCTCGGCAATTGCGGTCACATAATCATAATTCAATTGAATTTTTTGCTGGTCAAAATGAGGCGTGATACCAACCACTGGCATATTTCCGGCAAAAACTGAAAGACAGCTGTAACAAATCATAAACAAAGAAAAAACGATTTTTTTCATTTTAACCTCGGGCTTTTCATTCTATTGTGCTATACTCAATTTATATTCTTTTTTCACAGCAAAAAAGTCAAACTACAAAAAAATAAACAAAATTGGGATCGAAAATGACCAGTGAAGAAAGCCATCTGATTCTCATTGTCGACGACACCCCCCACAACCTTCAGGTTGCTGGTGAAATTCTCAGTCGCGAAAATTATAAGATCGCTCTGGCCCAAAGTGGTTCAGATGCGATGAAATTTCTTGAAAAGAGAAAGCCCGACCTTATTCTTCTCGACATAATGATGCCTGATATGGATGGCTTCAAGGTTTGTCAGTATCTCAAAGAGAATCTTGAAACCCGTTTTATTCCAATCATTTTTTTGACCGCCAGAGCTCAGATTGAAGATATAGTAAAAGGCTTCGAACTTGGCGGTGCCGACTACCTTACCAAACCATTCAACGACAAAGAACTCATTGCCCGGGTGAAAGCGCAGCTTGAACTGGTAAAATTGCAGGAAATGCTGCGCAACAAAAACCGTAAACTTCTCGATGAAATTCGTCTTCGCAAGCAGCGTGAGCAGGATCTGATCGATTATGAAAAAGGCAGGTATGTCAATGCTCTGGTCGGTGGCATTGCGCACGAGTTCAACAATCTCTTACAGATTATTCTGGGTTACGGCGAACTAGTATATAAAGAACTGGAGCCCAATTCAGAATTGAAAGACCTGCAGGATTCAGTTCTCGAGGCTGGACATAAGGCTGCCAAAATCGTCGAACAATTGATGTTTTTTGCCGACCGCCGCCAGCAGAAAAACTTTGACCGCATTGAACTTTTGCGCTTCTTTGAAGATCGCGTATCTCTTTTTCGCGGGATTTTTCACGAAGATATGCAATTCGAATTCCAACTCCCGAGCAAGCCCTTGATAATCATGGGTGACCCCGCTGAACTCGCTCAAGTAATGGTGAACATCTTCCTCAACTCATGCGAAGCACTTGAAAAAAGCGGGAAAATAATTGTCCGGGTCGAAGAATACACCGCCGACGAAAAATTTGCCTTTAAACATCGCAGCCACTCAGGAATGCAATTCGCCTTGATTGAGGTTTCCGATAACGGTAGGGGCATGGGCGATGAACAACTGAAAAAGGTTTTTGATCCATTCGTGACCTTCCATCAGCAAAACGGCGTCGGCTTGGGATTGAGTGTAGTTAAGGCCGTCGTTAAAAGGCTTGGAGGTTTTGTTGAAATGACCAGCAAACCTCAGGAGGGCACTACCTGCAGCCTGTTCATTCCCTTGAGCGAAAATCATGCAAACTCAAGCAGCTTTTTCAAGTTCAACCCCGAAAGAGAATCCCAACCCGGCAATGGCGAACTTATTTTGCTGGCAGAAGATGAAGAAAACATTCTTTTTCTTGAGAAAAAAATCCTCGAACGCGAAGGCTACCGGGTGCTCGAAGCAAAAAACGGCAATGAAGCCGTTGAATTATTTCTACAAAACGCAGATGAAATCAGTTTGGTGCTACTGGACATCGGCATGCCTATCAAGTCAGGCATTCAAGCCGGCAAGGAAATAGAAGCTCTTGGCTTTGGCGTCCCGATAGCCTACTGTACCGCTTACACAGACAAGCGATTCGAAGAAATTGCTGACCGTGGCTGCATTTTACAAAAGCCTTTCAAACGCAATGAAATTGTCAGTCTGATTCAGGAATCCATTCAGCAAAAAATCTGAGTAATAAAAAAACTGCCCCGGATAGGCAGTTTTAGTTGAGAGAGAGAGAGAGAGTTAGATGAGGTTATTTGAGAAAGGTTCTTTGTGGTAATTCATTTTCTTCGGCAAGAGATTCGGTGCGATTCAATTCATTACCGAAGTTCATCGTGAACCCGGTTTCTCTTGCGCCACCATAGGGAGCATAAAAGGAAACAAAATATTTAATGACTGCATCAGCATTTATTTCTTCCTGCGAAAAACCAAGGCCTGAAAACAAAATCGCTGAAAAAATCAGAATAATTCCGAGAATGTATCGCTTCGGTGTTTTCATCGACTCGCTCCTGGAAATTTTATGACAGTTTAAGTATTAGCACGAATTATGCCAAACTTGCCAAATCCGCTTTAACAAAGGGCAAAAACTGCCAAGAGCTCACAAGACGCTGTACATTGGCGCCAGGTCAAACAACAAATCGCTGAAAATCCGTCAGCCTGGTGCCAAAAAACTGGCACTTCGTCGGCAACCCTGACTTAACCCATGTTCTAACATGTATTCCCTGAGACTCCTGCGAAAATCTGCTTCGGTGACACCGTTCCAGATCGGCGCAATCAGCAAAGGCCTGGGAACTCGATTTATAAGCCGCTCGATACGAATTGTTTCTGAAAGATTGGCAAGGAAATCAGCAAGCAAACGAATGTATGCAACTGGGTCCAGTAAAGAAAAAGGCTCTTTCAGGTAATCCTCAGCAAGTGACGACCCCTTTACAACCTGTAAATGATGCAACTTTAGAATATCAACATCAATCAATTCAGCGGCTGTTTCGATAAGGCTCTCACCTGTCTCTCCCGGCAGGCCAACAATAAGGTGCCCGCATACTTCTATACCTGCGGCTCGTATTTGTTTCAGAACCCCCAAAACAATCTCAGGACCATGACAACGATTTATTCGCGCCAGAACTTTCGGATTCAAAGACTCAATGCCGATTTCAAGCCTCACCAGATGGCTTTTGCCGATTTCTGCCAATCGCTCAAGAATTTCATTGTCGATACAATCCGGTCTGGTTGCGACAACGATGCCTTTGATCCCGGGATGCTCAAGAACCTCACTAAAAGCACGGTAGATTCTTTCCAGATTTCCGTATGTCGTGGAGTTGTTCTGAAAGTATGCCAGAAATCCGTCGCAGCGATACTTGCTCGAAAAAAAAGCCATGCCCTCATCGAGCTGCCGGCTAATGCTTTTATCAGCCCGACAGTAGAATGGAACGAAGCTGCCGGGCGAACAAAAGGCACAGCCTTGATCGGACAAAGTACCGTCTCGATTCGGACAGGTGCCACCAATATCGATTGGGATTTTTTGAATTCTGGCTTCGCCCGAACTTCTGTAAAATTTGATTGGCATCAGAATCGCTTAAAATCGATATTGCAGGTGACTACAAATATACTGCATCGATGCAAGGATACTGCTGATACTGCGCAAGGCATCCAGAAACGCAATTCCCTCTATGGGATCATGCTGACCGCTTTTGATACGATCTAGATGATTGTTGCGCGCAACCTGATCGACCAGACTCTGGCTGTAGATATTCTGGCCGATCTGCTCTGCCTCTTTTTCGCTGATATTGAGCTTACTTGTTAAAATGGTAAAAACCTCCGCGGTTTTGCTCAAACAAATCTGCAGCTCATCTTTTACTTCGGGCTTGAAAACCAAGTTGTCCTCAGCCTGATCCAATAATAACGCCAATAACTTGTGCAATTGCGATGAAACGATTTCAAGGTCTTTATTCAGGTAAATCGCCCGTGTTACCTGACGGCTGAGATCTTCAGAAAGGTCCTTCTGAGCCAGGGCAATCAAAAATTTGTTTAAATCCTTGTTAATCTGTTCCCTTTGTTTGTGTAACATATCAATTTTTCCGGTAGTTGCCGCAATTTCTTCCAGCCCCTGGTCATCTTTTTTAAGCTGTTCATCAATATGGGCGAATTTTTTGCGTACGATATCGATGGCCGTCATGAGCTGCTGCTCAACCTGGGCGATGGCAATTGGCGGAGTTGCCAGCAGGCGCTTGTCGAGATTGCTGGTAACCTGCTGATCTTCGTCGGTCACGGGTATGATAAAATTCGCCACCTTTTCCAGCAAACCGGAAAAGGGCAGAAACAGCAAACCGTTAGCTACGTTGAAGATACTGTGCGAATTCGCCACCTGGCGCAACTGATCGCCAGAAGTTTTAATTATGAAACCGGCATAAATATCCAGAATAGGAAGAAAAATAATCGTTCCGATAGTGTTAAAAAGAGTATGCACCAATGCTGCACGTC
>CAZTHA010000091.1:0-13222 GCA_964613435.1 uncultured bacterium | reverse complement strand
AAAGGCGCTGAAGCTTTTCGTGAATTGCGGCAAGCTGAGCGTGGGTCAGCAGGCCACGGGCGATTCCGGACTTGTTGGTGATGAGAACCAGCAGATAGCCGGCCCGCTGCAACCGCTGCAGTGCTTCACCGGTTCCGGGAAAAAGTTCAAAACGCCCGGGATCGGAGATATATCCAGGATCAGGATTAAGCGTACCGTCACGATCAAGAAAAATTGCTCTGTTCATACTTTCACTTCAAATTATATTTTGAAACTATCTGGGCAAGAACCCATTCAGGTTTCATCGAATACATGCATTTTTGGTGGGAACATTGTTCAAGATGGCATTGCAGACATTCAATTTCCGGATTAAAAAGAGTGAGGTGGTCATCACCCACTGGGGCAACCGCTTTTCTGGTCGTCGGCCCGAACATTGCGACAGTTGGAGTGCCGACCGCCCAGGCAATGTTCATTGGCCCGGTATCGGCAGTGAGAAAGATATCGAGCCCGGCGAGCAGGGCAGCGAACTGGCCAATGTCGACTTTGGGTTGCAGAATACATTTTTCCGGACCGGCGGCGGAAATTATGCGCCGAGCAGCCTCGATCTCGCCGGGTCCCCAGGTAACCAGCACCGGAAACTCGGTTCGGGCATGCCAAAGTCGGATAAATTCAATAAAATATTCTTCAGGCCAGGCCTTAGATGGGTAAGTTGTATGCGGGTTAATGCCGAGTAACGGTCGCTTTATCATAGGATCAGCGAAAAAACGGCGCAATTCTTCACTCATGACCGGCTTCAGTTGCGGGTGTTCAATTGGTCCGGCAAACCCGAATTCAGCAAAAAACTGGGCAAAAAGTTGCATCAAATGAAGATTTGGATCGGTTGGCGCGTAAGTCTGATGATAGGCGTGGCGACGAACACGATAATCGAAGCCATAGCGCCGGCGCGCACCCGAAAGAAGGCTGATCAGAGCAGTTCTAGAATTGGCAAAAAAATCGAAAAGGCAGTCGAATTTTTCGCGGCGGAGGCGGCGCAATAGTTTGAAAGTTTCGACCACACCGGCATGGGCCGGCAGCTCGAAAATTTTGACGCCGAGTTCGGCCGGAATAATCTGGCCAAATGGACGCTGGCAAAGCAACGCCAGCGGCATTTCCGGTCGAGTTTGCCGCAGCATGCGCAGGGATGGGATAAGATGCACGATATCCCCGAGGCCTTTCAGGCGTATAATCAACATTCCAGACAAAACCAGCGTCTCCTGCAGCTATTTTGAACGCGGTAAATATAACAGACCAGCCCGGTAATGTCGACCAGTTTTAACAGGCGCAAACGCATACTTGAAAAAAAAGGCGGGGCGCCATATACTGCAGACAACTTCCGGCACAGGAGCGACAAAAAATGCCAATAAAGAAAGAATTGCTCGACATACTGGCCTGCCCGGCCTGCCATGGCAAAATCATTCATAATGAAGAAAAGGATCGGCTCGATTGCGAGAAGTGCCACCGCAGCTACCCGATAAAAGACGACATACCGGTGATGCTTGTAGAAGAAGCGACCATGCCGCAGAACCCCTGATTTTATGCCGAGAATAAATGTAAATATCGCCTACCAGCGCATGAGCTCAGACAGTTTTGATTTTCTGTCGCACCAGGACCTGCATCCGGAGTTTTATTTTTCCGGCGACGATGTCGACAAAATCGAAAAAGATATACTGCTTAGCTTTCGCAGCGAAGTCGACGAAAGAAGATTCTGCCCAACGGTACACGCACCGTTTTTTGACTTGAATATTGGCGCACGCGACAGTCAGGTCAGCCGGGTCAGTTTTGAGCGTCTGTTCTGGGCCGTAGAAGTCGCCGCCCTTTTGAAAGCAGGCCTGGTCGTGATTCACCCCGGTTACGGGCCCTGGATCCTTGGCCATAAATTTGATGCCTGGCTGAGTCGAGCCGGCAAATACCTGATCAAACTATGCGAACATGCAGCTTCTTATGGCATTAAAGTCGCATTTGAAAACATTTACGATGCCGGTCCAGACGATCTGGCCGAACTTCTGAATCTGGTCGACAGCACCAATGCCGGCATCTGTCTTGATATTGGCCATTTCAACGTTTTCAGCAAACAACCCCTCGAACGCTGGCTCAAAGTACTGGGCCGGCATATTTTTGAACTGCATCTGCATGACAACGATGGCACTGCCGACCAACACCTGGCTTTAGGCGACGGCAGAATCGGCTATTCGCAATTGATGCAATGGTTCAATGATCTTGCCCCTGAGGAAAAGCCGGTTCTAACTCTTGAGTTGCCGCATCGCACGCATGTAATCAAGTCGGTCAACATTCTTAAAGACTGGCTGAGCTGACTTTCAGCAGCGCGAACCGGCAACCGGGCAAGCACTTGCGAAGATAAAAAAAGGGCCGCATCGGTTAGATGCGCCCTGAAGTTTTCGTATTAAACAGTTGTCTGGTCTATTGGCCAGCTACTGTGACTTTCAGCTTATTTGCCGCTCTTGATAACGGTATTGTAGAGAGCCAGATACTTCTTGTAATCGGCATAGGCAGTCTGTGCCAGAGCCGCGTCACCCTTCTGGGTGGCGATCATGTAATTTTTATAAGCGGCGGTATAGTGGTCATAGGCGGTTTGCGAGTCTTTGACTTCGGGAACCGACTGCACCGGAGCTGCCGGTTTTGGTTTTTCGGTAACGACCGGAGCGGGAGTCTCAGCGTCTTTTTTGCTGTTGAGCTGATCAAGCCAGGCAGCCATTGCGGCATTTTCTTTAGCGGCAGCGTCAGGATTAACCTGGGTTTCCATGACCATCGGAGTTTTCTTGCCGAACAGTTTGCCAATCGCGGTTACCGCTAATCTGGCGATCAGGCCGCCACCGATAACGCCAACTGCCAGCATCGGAAAACCCATACCGATACAAAGTGCGCCACCGGCAATTGCACCGGCAACAGTTGCAAAATTCGCCATACTGGATGTGGTCCAGTTCAATACTTTTTTACCAACGATAAAGCCCCCGATACCACCAGCGGCCATGCCAAGCGGGCCTCCGCCAAGAGCAGCACCGACAGCGGCGCCAAGAACTCCGGTAGCTACAGCGCCGGCATTGACGAAGATAGTCTTGGCAGCCTTGCCGACTGTGCCGAGAATTCCGGCCTGGATGGGTGCAACTGCAACCCACAACGAGAACAGCATCGAAAGAACCAGCAAAGCTGAAACGTTCTGGCGCTGTCTGTATGCCACTGTAATCATATTAACCCTCCTGAAAAGCAAGAGCTTACACGCTGAATTTTCTTCAATTATAAGAATGTTCGGTACAACCCGCAAGGGGCAAAATTGAGCCCACAATAACGCGGACATTTTTTGAGCTGGATCGCCCGATTACCCCTTCGGGGCACAAGCTCGTCGGGTGATGACATTTTGTAAAAACCAGCCTATAGAGCAGCGCCAGTGCTGAGAGGCTCCAAAATGGGAGTTGTAAAGTTTTAGCGCCCCTTGTACATCAGAAACTCTTCAACTTCATGAAGTCGGGCGGCCACTTCGGGGGTGAGCAGACTGCGATTGAAACGGGAATGAGCCAGCTCGATCCCTTTATCCTGCAGGCCAAGAGTCCAGATTCCGCCGGAGAATTCATCCTTGGCATAGAGATTAACCGCTTTGATCAAAGCAAGATCGATGCGCTTAACCATGCTGGCAGGGATTTTTCCGGGGGCAATGCGGCTCTGATCTGAATCGACGCCAATAACGAGGAAATTACCGCGGCGGGAAGCATCGATCAAACCCAGACCACTTTTGCCTGAGGCGTGATAAATAACGTCAGCACCTTTGCCGGAAATGTCGAGTCCGAGGTTATAGGCGGTTTCCGGCATATTAAAGGCTTCGGGAGTATTGCCGACATAGCGGCTGATGACTTTTATATCAGCGTTAACGAAGCGGGCACCGTTTTTAAAACCACGTTCAAAGCTGGCAATTACCGGAGAATCCATACCGCCAAGAAAGCCGAGAGTTTTGTTTTTGCTGATCATTGCGGCATAAGCGCCGGCATAGAAGGAGCCCTGTTCTTCGTCGAAGAGAATCGACAAGACGTTTTCGCTGGTTACGACTGAATCGAGGAGAATGAATTTCTGATCGGGATTGGCGGCAGCGACCCGGCGCATTGCATCATTGGCGAAGATGCCGACGGCACAGACTAGGTCCATTTTTCTCTGGCAGAAATATTCCAGGGCCGGTTCAATACCGCTTATAGTGCCCGGCTCAACTACTTCCACGAGAAAATTGCCTTCTTTTCGCAGCTGTTGCACGCCATCATAAGCGGCATCGTTGAAAGACTGATCTTCAAGACCACCGATCGAAAGGACAAGTCCGACCTTGACCGTTCTTTCAGAAGCGAAAGACGTTAACGAGAACATGCATAGCAGAATCAGAACCATAAAAAAGCAGCGAGTTTTCATATTTCCTCCTGAATTATTACCAGTCTTCGCTTGTGCCGACCAACGGCTTGGCATCGATTATTCCCAGGCGACGCAGAACCGCTTCGAGAGCGATCATTACTTCGGGGGCAAATTTACCCTTCTGATCGTTCATTTCATTGAAGCTTTCAAGGTAGGTGCGTTCGATTGCATAGGGCCGGTAATGGGTCATGGCGTCGAAAGAATCGGCGGCAGCGATTATCAGTGCCCCGAGTGGAATCTCGTCGATGGTTATGCCTTCCGGATAACCGGAACCATCTGGCGCTTCGTGATGATAGAGAACCATTCTCGACACCTTGCTCATTCCGGGGATTTCTTTGATCATGGCTGCGCCGACCCGGCTATGGGTTTCGATGATTTTTTTTTGTTCTTCGGTAAGTCGATCTGCGCTTTCAAGGATGTCAGAGGGAAGTCCGACCTTGCCAATGTCATGAAGCATGGCGGCCAGTTCAATTTCGACGAGTTCGCGCGGATCGAGGCCCATTTGCTGGCCGATAGCAACCGACAGGTTTCTGACACGGTCCCAGTGGCCAATATGTTCGCGGGCCTGATTTTCAAGAATTTTCATGCTCAGGCCGAGCAGGCTTTCAAGAGCTTGAAAATCTGCGAGCATGCGCAAAGATTCGATCGCCCGGTCAGGAATGTTCCAGCTTTCCATTTCAGGGGTCGCCGAAATAGGTGCTCTGACGCTCAGCAGCCAGGAAACGCCGTTAACCGAGACAGCCTTCCAGAGCCGACCGCCGAAGCGGCTGACGCCATCACAGACCAGATCGGGTGGCAGATTGGTGGGCGGCAGGCTTCCCTGCAGGTCGTGGCCACGCCAGGTAACGCCCCAGGGAAACCAGAGTTGCAGGTCCTGGCCGATTGTTTCAAGCGATTCGCCAAGAATGGAGATGGCTGATTTCCAGACACCGGTGATACAGCTCAGTTCAAGGGGTTTCATACATTTCTCCATGGTTGTGGTGCTGAGAGAATAGCTGACCGAATTGCTTTTCAGTATACCAGAATAAAATAATATGCAAAACAACATTAATTTCTGTCGATTTTGCAAGCAATTGGTTTTATCATGGTTAAGACTGAATCTAGACGCGGGGGTTTGACGATGAAAAGCAATCTGGGCACGATCATCATGGCGATTGCCGTGATACTTGGCGGTATGATCGGCAAAGCGGCAATGAACAAGTTTTTTGAAGTTCGCGAAGAGACTAAAATTGAAGAAGGGCTGACTCAGGCGGCCAAAGAGATCAACAAGTCCTGCCCCAAACAGATTGACGAAGATACGCGGATTGATAAGGCAGTTCACGGCCCCGGCAAGAAGTTCGCCTACTACTACACACTTACCCGCTATTCAGCCAAGGATATAACCAAAGAGGCTTTTGACAGTGAAATTGCACCGGCGATCAAAAAAAACGCTCTCAAGGGCGATGGCATCAAAACCATGCTGAAAAAAGGCATTTTCGTTGAATACCATTATGCCGGTAAAGATGGCGGAAAAATCTCGATGATAAAACTCAATCCGGGCGACCTTTAACTCGAAGGCGTTGTCCGCCCTATTGCAAAACATCTGGGTAATGGTTAAAATTAGCCGGTAAATTATAGTTGGGAGCAAACAAGATGCGGTATCTTTTGATAATCTGTCTTTTACTGATAAATTGCGGAGCTGGGGCGGAAGAAGTGCCCTGCCAGCCATTTGAGCCCTTCGACGCCGGTCGTGAATACTCAAGCGATGAAGTTAACCGGTTAAGGCGGCAGGATTACCCAAACGATCCGTTCTTCAGCAAACAATGGCATATTGAGAACGTTGGTCAGCCCGACGACAAGGAACAAAATGGCAAGGCCGGTTGCGATATTTCCATGCGCGAGGCCTGGAATGCCTGGCAGCCGAAAGAAGATATCGTTCTGGCAATTCTTGACTCCGGTCTCGATCTTCAACATGAAGACATCGACCCGGCCATTCTCTGGGTTAACCCGGGTGAAAGCGGCACTGACGCTGATGGCAACGACAAAAGCAGCAACGGCATCGACGATGATGGCAATGGCTACGTCGACGATGTGCATGGCTACAATTTCGTGCGCAAATGCGGTGACATTCAGGACGACCAGTATCACGGCACCCATTGCGGCTCGATTATCTGTGCCGGATTGAACAATGGCGTCGGTCTTGCCGGCATGAGCCCGAAAATAAAAATCATGGTGGTCAAGATTTTTGGTCTGGGCGGCACCCTTTACGGCAAAGAAATTGGCGAAGCCATTCGTTATGCCGTCGATAACGGCGCAAAAGTTCTTTCTAACAGCTATGGCTCGCCCTCATACAAACCGGAAATGCACGAAGCCATCAAATACGCCCGCGATCACGGCGTTCTTTTCGTCTGTGCCGCCGGCAATTCACGCAAAAACCTCAATGATCCCGAAGAACTCGACTACCCTTCGTGCTATGGGGTTGAAAATCAGCTGGTGGTTGGGGCGACCGACAACTGCGATCGTTCGACTTTCGCCAATTACGGCACCAATGTTGAAATAGCCGCCCCCGGCCTGAACATTTTTTCGCTGATGCCGAAAAACAAGTATCGCTCTTTTTCCGGAACATCGCAGGCCTGTCCGCAGGTCGCTGCGGCTGCAACCATGGTCTGGTGCCAGCATCCGGAATGGAACTGGCAACAGGTTAAGCAGGCGCTTCTTAATGGCGCTGATCAGATCTACGGGCTGGGTCGTTATGTAAAAGACGGGCTGAGAATGAATCTGGCCAACAGCCTGACTGGCAAGACCGGCAAAAGACAGCCGAAATACGATTTCTCGACCTGGAAAAGTGATGAAACTGAAATTGAGTCACAGCACCCCTATTGGAACGAAAAAGAAGAGCTTTATTCAATCGAGGTGCCCAATGCCAAGTGCTTTAGAGTCTTTTTCGAAAAAATCGAAATGGACCATCACGGCGATTTGCTGCAGATATTCGTTCCCGGCAACGAGAACCCGCTTGAAATTATCAACGGCAGATTCACCGATTCCTGGTCAGAAGTGATTCAGGGCAACCAGGCTGAAATTCTGCTGACTTCAGATAAATATGTTAACGGCTACGGATTCAAAATCACCAGAATTCAATGGCTTGAATAAAAAAGCCTGGAATAGAAGAAAACAAGAAGTCAAAGCATGCATGAAAACCTTTTAATCGCCTTCGCACTCACCGCCTTCGCAGGACTTTCAACCGGTATCGGCAGCGCAATTGCACTGCTGACCCGCAAAACCAACGTCAAGTTTCTTTCGGTATCGCTGGGCTTTTCGGCCGGGGTGATGCTCTACGTCTCATTCATCGAAATTTTCGTCAAAGCAAAAGAATCACTGATCAAATGTCATGGCGAGCAAACCGGCTATTGGTATACAATCGCCGCCTTTTTTGTCGGCATTTTCATTATAGGTTTGATTGACAAACTGGTTCCCGAAGTCGAAAACCCCCATGAAATGCACAATATTGAAGAAATGAACCGAACTCCCCCGGGAAATGGCGATCAGAAGCTGATGCGCATGGGCATTTTCACGGCGCTGGCCATCGGTATTCACAACTTTCCCGAAGGTTTGGCGACATTTCTTTCGGCATTGAATGATCCGACAATTGGGGTGTCGATCGCGATCGCTATCGCCATCCACAACATTCCCGAAGGAATTTCCGTGGCGATTCCGGTTTACTATGCCACCGGAAGTCGACGCAAGGCTTTCTGCTATTCGTTTCTTTCCGGTATTTCCGAGCCAATCGGCGCACTTATCGGTTATCTGGTTCTGTATCAGTTTTTCAATGAAACGATGTTCGGCGTAGTTTTTGCCGGAGTTGCCGGAATCATGGTTTATATTTCTCTCGACGAACTTCTGCCGGCAGCAGAGAAATATGGTGAACACCATCTATCAATTTACGGGGCGGTATCGGGAATGGCAGTCATGGCGGTCAGCCTGGCATTGTTTGCCTGATTAGCCCGACTTTGCCTGATTAGCCGAATTTATCTGACAAGTCTGCAACCTGCATTTGAAGGCAGTTTTAGCCTTCTGCTTTACAAATGAATGTAAATTGGCTATAAAAGCCTTATCTGTCTGAGAGACAGCAAATAATACAGGGCAAAGGAACGGTTAACAGCTATGAAAAAAATCGTCGAATGTGTACCCAATTTTTCCGAAGGTCGCGACCAGAAAGTGATCGACGCAATCTCTGCAGCGATCAGAGAAGTTCCCGGAGTGACTCTGCTTGACGTAGACCCGGGCAAATCGACCAATCGAACGGTTTACACTTTTGTCGGCGATCCCGAAGCGATTATCGAAGGCGCTCTGGCCGCGGCCAGAACTGCCAAAAAACTCATCGACATGACGAAACACAGCGGCGAGCATCCGCGCATGGGCGCTATGGATGTATGCCCGTTTGTTCCTGTAGCCAATGTCTCAATGGAAGAATGTGTCGAGATCTCGAAAGAATTTGCCCGGCGTGCGGCTGAAGAGCTCGATGTGCCGTTTTATCTTTATGAATACTCACAGGATCAGGAATATCGCAAGAAACTGCCGCAGATTCGCAAAGGTGAATACGAGGCTATTCCAGAGCGAATCACCAAACCGGAATGGAAGCCGGACTACGGACCGGCCCGTTTCGTTCCGTCATGGGGTGCAACCGTTACCGGTGCGCGTTTCTTTCTTATCGCTTACAACGTCAACATTCTCGGCACCAGCAATCAGGCGCACCGCATTGCTCTCGACCTGCGCGAAGCCGGCCGTGGCCCGGATGAACCCGGACGTTTCAAGGAGCTTAAGGGCTTAGGCTGGTTCGTTGATGAATACAATATGGCCCAGTGCTCTTTCAACCTTAACAATTTCAACATTACCGCACCCCACGAAGTTTTTGAAGCAGTTAAAGAAGAAGCGGCCAAAATCAATGTCGGCATCGCCGGCTCGGAGCTGGTCGGGCTGATTCCCCTTGAAGCCATGCTTAAAGCCGCCGATTATTATCTCGAAAAAGAGAATCTGTTCATTCTCGACGAAGACCAGAAAATCAAGCTGGTCATCGACCGTCTCGGCCTGAACTCGGTATCGCAATTCAAGCCGGCCGAGCGCATAATTGAATACATCATCCGTGAAGAACCCAATGAACCGCTGGCCAACATGAGCACGAGAAAATTCATCGAAGCGGTTAATGCGCGAACCTCAGCTCCTGGCGGTGGCAGTGTTTCGGCAGCGGTCGCCGCACTTGGCAGCGGCCTTGGCGCAATGGTCGCCAAACTCACCTATGGGGTGAGAAAGTTTGAACATCTTGACCAGACCATGCGCAAGATCATTCCGCCATTGCATAACACCACCATGCAGCTGATCCCTATGATCGATGCCGACACCAATGCTTTCAACGACTATGTCGAAGCAATCAGGCTGCCGCAGCAAACCGATGCCGAAAAGAAGCACCGCTTCGAAATGATGCAGGCCGGACTCAAAAAAGCGATTGAAATTCCCCTGTCAACGATGCGCATTGCGGATCAGGCCTGGGATCACATGCTGGAAGTAGCCAGGAACGGCAACATTGCTTCCAAATCGGATGTCCAGGTTGGCGCACGGGCTCTTGAAGTCGGCATCTGGGGTGCATATCAGAACGTAATGATCAATACCGGCGGCATCAAAGACGAAAAATTCGTTGCCGACAAAACCGGCGAAGCTGAAAAGCTCAGAGAACGGGCCGAAAAATTGTGCCGGGAAGTGATAACCATTCTCGATAACCGCAGAGAATAGGTCAAGCCAACCCTGATCCTTGCCGCTACTTTTCTTGACATCATCTGATGATCAAGAATATACTTTAATGCAAACTTTTAGCCGGGAGCATCTTTAATGAGCGTAAATTACGAAAACCGAATCGCACTGAATCCTGCCTTGATCGTTGGTCTTGGCGGCACCGGAAAGAAATCGCTGATTAACTTCAAAGAAACCTTTCTTACCAGTCCACAAATCAGAAAAGCCTTCGCCCAGACTCCCGGAAAAGACCCGGCACTTCCTGATTTTATCGACCTTCTCTGCATCGACACCGATATTTTCGACGCCAGCCAGCCCGAAGAAGATGCCGGCCTGAAAACCAAGCTTACTGAAAGCGAATATCATCAGATCAACATCCAGAATGCCGGTCAGATCACCGGCAATCTCGACTCCGATACCTACAATTACATGTATGAATGGTTTCCGCAGAAGCTGAAACATCACATCGGCCAGATCAGCCAGGGAGCACACCAGTTCAGGTTTACCGGCCGCTTTGGCATCTTCGTCGACATCCAGAAGATTTACCAGCAGATCAAGACGAAAATGAGCAAAATCATGGCCCGAAGCAACGTCAACCAGGATGACATCATCGTGCCGTTGACCAACAAGCAGGGCCAGATCCTGACTCCGGAATTTTACATCGTCGGCTCATTGTGCGGCGGCTCAGGCGCCGGCATGTTTCTCGACATCGCCTATCTGATAAAAATGGCTTATTATCAGCTTTCCGGCGGCAAGGGCCAGCCGACGATCATTGGCATTCAGCTGACCCCTGAAGCTTTCACCCAGATCGCCATTGACCCGAACGTTAACTCGACCGGCCGCATCGAAGGCAACGGCTACGCCTCTCTGGCCGAACTTTTCTATTTCATGTCCAAGGAAAAATTCCCGCCGACCCGCAGCGCCAAAGATATTCTCAATCAGGATCGCCGCAACAAATTCATGGTCAATTATGGCCCGATCGGCAAAAGTCACGACACCACGACTTTTGGTCACGTCGCCGACGAACCGCCTTTCGATCAGATTTATCTGCTCGGCACCAGCAATCAGGATGACATTCCGACCTATTACAGCATCGCTTCCGAACTTATTTTCACCAAGTTGGCAACGCAACTGCGCCAGGCCCAGAACTCGATGCTCGACAATGCCTCGCAGATTCTCGGCCAACTCAGCTCAGACCTCGAGGGCAAACAGCTGAAATGTTTCAGCTCTGCCGGTTTCAAGAGCTATTATTACCCGCTCGACGTCATTCGCGATCTTTACACCTACAAGCTGTCGATGGATCTGACCTACTGGCTCAAACTCTCGATGGACCGCATTCTTATCGATGCCATGGTCCAGGAATTCTGTGAAAACAATCCGACCCGTCTTGACATGACTCCAGAAGGACTTCTGATGATGTCGAAAAACATCATCGATCGTAAGAAGTATTGGGACAACCCGCTTTTCCATACCTTGCGAACGACTTCGAAGCAGAAGGAAGGCGAATCGGCTTCCGCATTCATACTGCGCCAGATTGACGAAATGAACCAGAATCGCGTCAAAAAAGACGACATTCGCGCCAAAGTGCGGGTCGAATTTGAACAGGCGGCCGGCCAGGCCGGCGAATACCTGCGCGAAAAGGTCATCGAGATCATCAACAATCCTGACCTTGGCGCCCATATCGCCATCGACTTTCTGACTTCTTTCGAAAAATATCTTACCCGCTACCCGCGTGAAATCATGACCCGCAAAGTTCAGGAAATCAGGGTCAAGCTTGACAAGGAACAGCGCGAATATCGCGAAATCAGCAATCGGCTCAAAGAAAAGCTTTCCGGTTTCGCCGGCATTCGCGGCAAGCTGATGGAACTGGGCACGGTTCTGCGCATGACCGACATCAATGAAGAGCGCGACAAACTGCTCAAAGAAGCACGTGAAGCGGTCGACATGGAATACGAAATGTTCTGTCTGACCTGCGCAGAAGATTTTCTCAAGTATATGAACGTTCAGGCCGGTTCGATCAGAAAACAGGTTGAAGTTTTCTCGAGCAAGCTTGCCAAGATTTCCAAGGATGGCATGATCGAGCGCCAGTATGAAAGCTGTCTCGACAAGATCAAGCCCTATTCGACGGTTCAGAATTTCATTCGCACGTTCATTTTTGAAGAACGCGATATCGAGCCATTTTACAAATATCTGCTCGGCGATCTATCGAACAATGACATCGAAGGCGACTTTCTGGTCAAGATCAACCTCAGCGAAAACTGGGACAAATACACCAATCCGGAAAGCTCATCACTGGAAAAAGACATTCTCCAGTATTGCCGGGGCATTATCAACAAGCGCCTGTTCGGCGGCATTGAAGAGTTCATTCACTGGAAAGATTCGGTTCGCCGAGGCTTCAAAAAGAGCCTGGTAGAAAGCATGATGAATCAATCAACTCCACTGATCACCCTCAATGATCGCGGCAACAATGCGCCCCAGCGCATGAACATCGTAACTCTCGGCATTGCCGATGAAAACAGCAAGCTTTCAGAAGAAATCAAGGATTCATTGCGCAAGGGCGATATCGGCGTCACTGTGGCACCAACTCGCAATCCTTATGAAATAAGTCTTCTGCAGACGCTGCACGGTGTCGCACCGTTCAATATCAGTTCGATTACCCAGTGGCACAATCTGTATCGCAAGAACAATGAAAAGATCAACTGTCACGCGATTCTGACCAACGATGCATACCCGATTCTCTGGTCGAGCTATGGGTTGATTCCGGCCAAGAAGCTTGAAGAGCACTACATGGTCTACCTGCTTTTGCGCTACGAACTGCTGGCCGAAAGCGGCAAATACGGCATCGAATATAATGATGAACTGGTGCAGTATGAGCTCTGGTATCAGCAGGACAAACCCCAGCCGATGGGCCGCACCGTTACCCAGCTTTTCGATTATCTGAAAAACAATACCATGGGCATTTATCTTATTCGCTCGGTTTTCAATGAATTCTGGAAGTCATTGCCCTTCCCGAAGCAGCATGAAATCGTCAAGAAATATC
>CAZTHA010000090.1:0-13239 GCA_964613435.1 uncultured bacterium | reverse complement strand
AGCGATGAAGAAATCCTTTATTCGCCAGTTTTCAGTGGCCAGATCGATCTGGTTCGCTGAAAGATGCTGCTGCTGCACTTCGCTGATAACCACAGAACTACTGTTGTTAAGCCATCCCTGGCGATGGTAAAGCTCTGCATCGAGAGTCTTTTCGTCTGTTCCGAAAAATCTTTCCGGATGTTGATCGGTCTTTGGGAAAACTGCCCCGGTTACTGGATCGGTCAGTGGACCGGCTCCCCATTCATCGCGAACCAGATAATCCTTGAACCATTCGGGAGCGCAAGGGTTGTCGTTATCCATGCGAAAAGGATGCTTGTAGTTGCCGGGATTGAAAACATAGGGTAGGGCAGGCTGCAGAGAACCGCGATAGAATTTCAGCGGCAGCCGCGGAATGAAAAAAGTGTTGCGTATGCCATAATTGCAGGAATGATTTAAAACAACCGATTGAAAAAGTTTTAGTCCGTTGCGATGCACGTCATCGATGAAGTTTTGGTAAGTATAATTAGATGATTTCAGGCGGTAATCGGTCGCATACCAGTCATAGGGGTAAAACCCCATGAAGTCGAGACCCCCGCGGTTTTCTTCTGGGGGAGTTATACATACAGCGGTGAAGCCTAATCCCTTGATATAGCCAAGTTTGGCGGCGGCTCCAACCAGATCTCCACGCCAATGCGGATCTGAGCTGTCGATATTCTCGCGGTTGAAAAAATTGTTGGTTGAGTCGCCGTCAGAAAACCGTGACAAAATAATGCTGTAGATGCGCTCTTTACGCAGGTCGTTCGGCACCAGGGTTTCGGCAATGAGTGGCATTGTCCCGATAAATAGCCCTATCAGGCCCATGAGAAGCGTATTTGTCGTCGTTTTTTTCAATTTTGCGTCTCCAACACCTCAAATTTAACTAATTTTGCCTTTTTGTCGATAGCAAAATCAGACACAATTTTTGGGGCAAACATGAAAAAAAATACAGTATTATCCGCAATAATCGCCATTTCAACCCTTTCTCTCGCCAATCTGCCTTTACTGGCAGAACCGCTTAAAGGTCGCGTTTCTCTGGGATATTCCTCCACATCGGGCAACACTGATGAAGAAAAAATTAACTTCAATTTCAAGCTGAAAGAGAAAAAACAGGAAAACTTCAATCTTCTCTATGATGGCCTGGTTAACTACGGAAAATCGTCGGGTGAAGTCAGTGCCGACAAAAAAGAAGTTGGAGTTATCGGCGAATTCGTCAAAGATGCCAGAAATTCATGGTATGTGCAAAGCGGCCTGCTAAAAGATCGTTTTGCCGGTTACGAAACCAGAATCAATTTTGGTGCCGGCTATTTTAAAACCATTATGGCTGAAGCAAAAAGAAATTTGAAGGCGGCTGCCGGTGTCGACATAACCAAAGAAGATTTTACCGACTCGACTTCAGACACCCGTTATTGGCTTAAGCTTGGGCTGCAAGGCGATCGCATGATTGCTGAAAATATCAAGCTTCTTGGAACAATCGATTATGGTGCCCCAAAAGATGATTTTCAGGATCGTTACGAAATAGATTTCTCAATCGGCACCCTCTTTACCGTAAATTCCAATTTTGATTTCGAAACCAGATACATTGCCAATTATCGCAAAACCCCGCTGGTAGAAGGTAAGGAAAAAACCGACTCGACCTTTACCAGTAGTCTGGTTTATAAAATGTGATTCTCAGGGCACAATCGCGACCGGAGTTCCGGTTGCGAGCAGCCAGTAGATTTCTTCAAGATGGGCGTTGTGCATTGAAATGCTGCCGTCATCGGTCCAGTTTGATTCTGCGCCAAAGCCGTGAATACCAAGCGGGCCGCCGAGAGCAGTATCTGCTGGCGGCGGCAGATGCAGATTCCATGATTCATTGATAGCGGTTTCTTCGTGATGATTGATTAGCCTCTGAACTGACCCTCTTTTGGCGTCGTCAGGAGACGGGTAATTCAGCTGAAGAAAAAGATGAAAATGAAAGGCATCGTCTTTTTTACAGACATAGTATTGGCCTTCAGGGGTTTTGCCGTCTTTTCCGTTTAGCTTTATGCCGACCGGGTTTTTGCCGATGCCAACCGGGTAGGTTGCAATCACCAGGTTATCGGAAAGAACCAGCATTTGCCGGCTTCTTTTGCGAATAAGCAGTTGTGGAGTCAGCTCGCTGAATTTCAGGTCAAGGTCATCCAGCTTCTTCATGAAACGTTGCGGACCTTCAACTTTCCCACGTATATCCTGCAATTTCTGCAGTTCTTTCCAGACAAAGCCGCGGGCTGGAGTAACCAGAATGGCTATGATGCAGATAATCGAGATTGCCGAAAAACAGTAAAAAAATACATCTCCGATTATTCTACCGTAATGCTTTTTCATTTATACCAGCTGCCCCAGATAGGCTACGACTATGTAGCGAAGCGTGCGACTGACCCAGCTGGCAATGACGACCTTCGACAATGACATGTTGTAAATACCACCGATCCAGCAAACTGCCGAATAGGGAATCGGGGAAACGCCCGCCACAAAAATGGCAAGCGCTCCGTGGTCCCTGAACAAATCCCGGCCCTTTCGCAGCATCTTCGAACCAAAAATCCTTCTAAATCGCCATGGGCCAAACCATCGCCCAAGGTAGTATCCGGTCATGCCGCCCATGCCGCTGGAAAGGCCCCCGATCAGGGCTGTTTTCCATAAATTGGCGCCTCCGAACGAGCTGCCAAAGATGATGACATCGGCAGGTATCGGTTGGATAATCACATCTGCGGCCCAGCAAATGAGAAAAAGAGCAGGATAACCAAAGTTGTTAACCGCATTTTCTGCGGTCATTTTTATGGCATCCCGATATTTGTAAAATGCGACGAAAAGCGCAACGAGCCCTGCTATCAGGGCGTAGGCCGAGTATTTCGCCGATTCCCCGCTGAAGAATGTGGCGAAAAGAGTTGGCTTGCTGCGATTATGCTCGCTCATCTAGGCTTGCTTTCAATTTGAAGTTGTTAAAACTCTTCGATTGAAATCGCCTAAAAGTTAATCATTTTTCAAAAAAAAATCAGGGCCGAAAGAAAAATCTTTCGGCCCTGATGGCTAAGCTGATTATTAAAGCTCGATCAAGGTTTTCTTAACCTGTTCGGTAAGGTCATTGACTTTGTGATTTTCGGGATTGTGATTGGCGATGAAATTAAGCTTCGGCAAAATCTTGCGCAAAACTGGTTTGAAATTTTCTACGCCTTTGTCATTTTTATACTTTTTGAGATAGGTAACCAGAACTCTGACTCTGACAAAATCATCTTTTTCAATGTCCTGAATCAGAAGGTCGGCGATTGTATCCTGAACGAAAGACAAAAATCTGGGGTTCTTGAGGTGCCGAAGGCCGACAACGTTGGCGGCAAAGCTTGACTTGTCGGTGATTTCAAGGCTTAAATGAGTCAGCATGCGGCCTTTCTGATCGCGCAGAACCAGTCTGGTTTTTCCGTTTTTCCAGGTTTCTACTTTTCCATAGGCATGGGTGAGAAAATGACCTTTGCTGTCACGAACGACCCACTTTGATTTGCCGCCCCATGATTCGAGTTTTCCATAGTTCCAGGTTACAAATTTTCCCTGGCTGTCTCTGACAACAAATTTTATGCCCTGATTTTTCCACGCTTCATAGGCTTTGGTTAAATCCTTTACCGGTTTGGTTTCAGCCGGGATTACCGAAGATGCCGCGAAAAGACCGGCGACCTGAATGGTGAAAACCAACAACAAAGCGATAAATGTAAAGTTTCTTGCAACTTTCATCTTTAACCTCCAGATTTAATGGTACAATTTTAACATATTTTCAAAAAAGCGCAAATCTTTGCTATAATTCCGCTGACTCAATTCATTGCACCACACGAGGAAAGTAATGCCAAACGAAGAATTACTGCAGGTCTTTAAAAAATATAAATCAGACAGTGAAATATTCCATGATCTAATGCGCTTCAAGGTGCGCGAACTTTTACTGGTCGCCACCATTTACGACGCCTATGCCCTGGAACAGGATGGCCTGCTTGCAGAAAAGATTTTCGGTGAATACTTTCACCTTAATCTCACCAGCGCTCCACGTATAACCAGCGTAACCTCGACCCAGGAAGCACTGGAAATGCTTGAAAAAAGACATTTTCACATGGTGGTCATTTTAAGTCGGCTGAATAAGGTCGACATGATCAAGACCGGTGAAACGGTCAAGGAAAAATACCCGGACCTGCCCGTATTGCTGCTGTTGAATGACAATTCCGATCTGGAAGGGTATGATGCCAGACTTGATCTTTGCCGATTCTATGACCATGTTTTTGTCTGGAACGGAAATTCTGAAATATTTCTGGCCATGATCAAATACGTCGAGGATCAGGAAAATGCCGATCGCGACACTCAGATCGCCCAGGTGCGAATCATTCTCCTGGTCGAGGATTCGATTCGTTATTATTCGCGTTATCTGCCGCATCTTTATTCCGAGCTGATCCGGCAGACTTCCAAGCTGGTCGAAGAAGAAATGCAGGAAGAAACCAAAAAGGTTCTGAAAATGCGCTGTCGCCCGAAAATCATTCTTGCAACCAATTATGAAGAAGCGATGGAACTGTTTGATTATTACCGCGACTTCCTGCTTTGCGTTATTACCGACGTTAAATACCACAAAGACGGCGTTCTTGATGATGAAGCCGGCATCAAGCTGGCCCGCCGGCTCAAAGAGCTGCAGCCCGACCTGCCGATTCTTCTCCAGTCTTCAGAACCCAATATCGAATCGGTTGCCAACCGCATTGGCGCTTCTTTCATCCATAAAGAGTCACAATTTCTGTCGAAAAGACTGTCGAAGTTTTTTTACCGCAATCTTGGCTTCGGCGATTTCGTTTTTCGCAACAGTCGCGGGGAAGAAATTACCCGGGCCAAAACCATGGCCGATTTTCGCAACTGCCTGCGCATAGTCCCCTCTGAATCGATCGAATACCACGCCAGCCGCAACCATTTTTCCACCTGGTTGCTTGCTCGCGGTGAAGTTCAGACCGCCAAAGTCGTTTCAAGAATTCATGTTACCGAGTTCGACCGCGTCGAGGCGCTGCGCGATTTTCTCATCAATATGGGAAACTGGGTTTTCCGCATGAAAACACGCGGCAAGGTCATTTCTTTCGATAAATCTTTCATCGGTGAAACCAGGCACCATATCAGCAAGCTTGCCGAAGGTTCTATCGGCGGCAAAGCACGCGGCATCGCTTTCATGAATTACTTGCTTTATAATTCGACAATGCTCGAAGCGGTGCCAGACGTAGTGATTCGTATTCCCGAAACCTTCATCATCGGTGTCGATGAATTTACCAATTTTATTGCCATCAATGATCTGGCCGAGTTCATAACCTACGAAAGAAACTACGATGTAATCAAAAAGCGTTTTCTCGAAAGTCGTCTGTCAGAAAAAATTCTCAATCGCCTGCGCATCGTTTTGCAGAAAATCAATTATCCCCTTGCCGTACGCTCCAGCGGAGTGCTCGAAGACTCTGTTTCTCACTCAATGTCGGGGCTTTACGAGACCTTTTTTCTGCCCAACAACCACCCTGACCTCGAGACCAGACTCAAGCAGGTCGAAGATGCAATCAAACTTGTTTATGCCTCGGTTTACTCAAAAGAAGCCCGCGAATACTTCGATGCCATAAATTACAACATCGAAGAAGAAAAAATGGCTGTGGTAATTCAGCAGATTGTCGGCAAACAGCATGGCAATCTATTTTACCCGATGATTTCGGGCGTCGGACAGTCTTATAACTATTATCCCTTTTCATACATCAAGCCCGAAGATGGAGTGGGAATGCTCGTGCTTGGCCTTGGCCGGCATGTCGTCGGTGGTGAGCGCTCGTTTCGCTTCTGTCCAAGTTACCCTAAACTTGAAATTCTTACCCCCGAGGAGTTGGTGAAAAATTCCCAAAAGCGCTTCTATGGCCTTGATCTTGGCCGCAATACTGTTGATCTCTTCAACGGTGAAGATGCCACCTTGCTGAAATGTGAAATTGGCGATGCCGATCACAGCGTCCTTTGCCATATTGCCTCTACATGGAATCACCTTGACCAGCGCCTTGAAGTCGGTGTCGAAACCCGCGGTCCTCGAGTGCTCAATTTTGCCAATATTCTGCAATTTGAATCCTTTCCGTTGGCTAAAGCAATGAAACATATTCTCGATGTTTCCGAAGAAGCTCTCGAGACGCCGGTTGAAATAGAATTCGCCGTTGAAATCGATCAGACCGAAGAGGGCGAGAAACCGGTTTTTTACCTGCTGCAACTGAAACACATGCTTCGCGAGTCCGATGAATGCAGCATCGATATCGGTCAGATTGAAAAAGAAAAACTTTTGCTTTATGCCGATGGCGGCATGGGTAACGGCCGCATCGAAGAGATTTCCGATATCATCTGGATCGATCCGGACAGTTTTGATAAATCCAAGACCGAAGAAATGGCTCTGGAAGTTGAGGCCTTCAATCAGAAACTCAAGGCAGAAGGCCGAAAGTATCTGCTGCTTGGTCCCGGCCGTTGGGGTACGCGCGACCGTTGGCTTGGAATTCCAATTACCTGGCCACAGGCTTCTTTTGCCCGGGTAATCGTCGAGTATTCTCTTGAAAACTTCCGGGTTGATGCCTCGATGGGCTCACATTTCTTCCATAACGTCACGACGATGAATATAGGGTATTTTTCGGTGCGCCAGGATTCAGGCGGTGGCTTTATCGCCTGGGATTGGCTAAGAAACCAGCCGGTGCTTGAACAGAAAAACTTCTTCATTCATTCCCGACTCGAACACCCAATGGGCGTGGTTATGGACGGACGCAAGGCCGTTTTCGTCATTTACAAGCATGTCGATGATTCGAAAATCGTTGAAGCAACCGAGGTTGAAATTTCAGAGTTTGCAAATATTGTTGATTGAACAGTATGATTTTTCATAAGAGGCAATTAGTTTAGCAATAGACAAATTTTGTTAATTTTTCTGGTGGTGTATTGCCGGTAACCACAAAAATTCATATACTTATCGGTACTGGCAGGAGGTTTATATGAAAATTACGGCTAAAAATCGAGCTTTTTTCAGCTTTGTTTTGATATTTTCAATGTTGATGGCTCTGGTGTATACCCCGGTTGAGGCGGCGATTACCCGCGAGCAGATGCAAAAGGTAGTCAAATGGGGAACGATTGGCGGAGTCGCCATTAGCGCCGTTATTGGTGCCGCGACATTTGGGGTCGGTGGTTTGATCATTGGGGCGGGAATCGGTGCCCTGACCACTACTCTGATCTGTGACCATTTTGGTATTGCCCCCCGTGATCAGTGGAAACAGGTTTTTCCAAACTTTAAATTGCCATTTAAATATAATCGCCAGAATCAGAGTGGCAGCCTGGGCACCAATATCCCGGTTACCAGTGCCGCAGCAGCCCCGTCTCTGAATCAAAATCGTTCGAATAACGTCGATAAATCACTTGCCGACAAAATTCGCGAAAATTACCAGAAGGCTTATCGCGATTACACCGATGCCGTGCAGAAAAGCAAAGACTCAGGCCTGATCAAGAAAGCCCTCGATGCTTATAAAAAGGCCAAAGCCGAATTCGATAAGCTCTGATTCGATTTTAAAAAGAACAAACGGGCCTGTACCACAGGCCCGTTTTCACTTAATGTCATCGCCCGACGAGTTTGTGCCCCGAAGGGGTAAATCGGGCGATCATTTTTTTTAAGCTGTCTTGAGATGCCTCGATCAGATCGGGGCAAGACAAGTTTGCTATGTTGGTTACTATGGGGCGTTTTTTTTATGACTTTGCTGGTGCGGAACTTCGGCTTGGAGTGGGCGGCAAGATATGGCTCAGGTTAAAGCAGTGACTGGCGGATGGCTAAAACCTCGTTTTGGCTAACGGCGGCGTCTGGAAATTTTCCGCTAAATATGTTACTTTGTGAGATCAGATTCTAAACAGGAAAGATTCTTATGTTCGATTCGCCAGTCACAATAGTATTAGTCGTTTTTGCCGTTTATATTTTAATTAACAAGTTGCTCCAGGTCAGCGCCAAAAAAGCCCGGGAGCTTATCGAACAGGGAGCGGTCATCGTCGACGTGCGAACACCCCAGGAGTTTGCCGGCGGTTCAGTTAAAGATGCCATCAATATGCCCCTTGATAATATCGCAGATTTGGCCCGCAAAGTCATTCCAGATCCGGAAAAGCCGATTCTCGTCTTTTGTTTGAGCGGAACCAGGTCCTCCATGGCCAGATCTATTCTGTTTCGCTCTGGTTATAAAAATGTTTTCAATCTTGGTTCTTTTTTGCGGGCCCGATCAATAGCAGGACAAAAATGACCTCCAGCCTCCTGGAAAACCGTTATGAATTCACGCCCGATGGAAAAGCCATCGTTGACATTACCGTTGAGGCGATAAGTGATTTATTCAACAGCTTCGATAAAAAAACGGCCTTTTCGCGCCGCGAACTCGATCAGGATTTTGTAGAATATTTGATCGAGTGCGTTAAAGAAATAGGTTCAGACGATTTTATCGTGCGCATCTCGATCGAGCATGAATTCAACAGTTTGCAGGAAAACAATCTGCGCAAGGCGATCATGAATTATTTTGCCTATCTGGGCGAATATGAAAAACTCAAGTTCCGGCGGGAAATGCGTAAATTCTTTCTGCTCATGCTTTTGGGCATTTCACTTCTGGCGTTGATAAGTGCCAATAAAATCCCTGACAATGCCAATGTTGAGCTTTGGATGAAAATGTTGCAGGAAGGTTTGATCATTGCATCCTGGGTCTCTATCTGGGAAGCAATGACGGCAATTGTTTTCAGCTGGTCGCCTTACCTGGTCAATACCCAGATTTATTCCCGTGTTCTCAATACTGAAATCAAGATTATTACCGTGGTTTCAAGATGAGGGCAATCAGAAGTGATTCTTCTCACAGAGTCTTGCTTAGTTGGGCTTGTTACTTGTTTTAAATAAAATAAATATTTGAAAGTTGAAAGTTTATGGTTGTTAAATGTGCGTGGTGTGATGTCGTAATTGACAATTCAGATGTCTCTTCAGACGAGCGCTATCCAGTTTCGCACGGAATCTGTCCCGAATGTGCGAAAAAAATGCTTCAGGATTTGCCGGTTACGGCAAAGAACTTTCTCGATTCATTTGAGCAGCCGGTGATGCTGGTTGATAACGTCAACAATGTCCTGATAACCAATCGTGCCGCCAAATTGATGGTCTCGGGCGATTTTGATTTTTCAGACCACGAAAAGTGCGGTAAATTCGTGGGCTGTGTTCATTCTGCTGCCCCCGAAGGCTGTGGCGCGACCGTTCACTGTGAAAGTTGTGTTATTCGCCGGTGTATTTTGCATACTGACAGGACTGGCATGCCCTGCAAAATGGAAGCATGCGAGGATCACCGGTTCTTCAACGGTGAGTGTCAGGCGAATTTGTTGATCACAACCGAAAAGGTCGGCAATCGTATTTTGCTCAAGATTGACCCGGTAAGAAAAGATGAAAGTGACGATGAAGAATGATTGACGCTTATGTTGGCTATGTAAAGGCTTATCCGATTATTACCGCCATGATTCAGTTTTCGATTCTCGGTACATTCGGCGATGTTATTGCCAAATGGATCGTCGAACGTCGCCTGAGCATGCCCTTCGGCTTAAAGATTCTTTTGTTGAAAATGCTTGAATGGGCTTTCCTGGCCGTATTGATCAAATATGCCTTTGCCGGCTTCAATGGCTTTGTCGATGCATGGGTTGCCCACGAAATGTTGCCTGAACTAGGGCATCATTCGCGAGCTTTTGCCATCTCAACCTCGATGAATCTCCAATTTGGGCCCTTTCTGGTTTTGATGCACCGTTTGCTCGACAATCTCATTGCCGGCCAGAAAAACTGGGCCAACCTCGACAAGGGTTTCATGTCACTGCTCTGGTTCTGGATTCCGGCGCACACTATTACCTTCGTTCTCGACAAGCCTTTTCAGATAGGCCTGGCCGCCTTGTGGTCGGTTGTTCTTGGGATTATTCTCGGCTTCTATAACCGAAAAGCGATTTCCAACCCTTAGAAAAATTTGGCGGGGAACTTTTTTCCAATCCCTGCCATTGTCATTTGCCATAATTGAAACAGGTTGAAGCGATTATGTGATTATGGACCTTTGACCAGCTTCTTTATTGGCCAGACAAATTCTTCATTGATACAGAAAAAAGTGGAAAAAACATGGCAAAAGCGTTAGATTACTGCTTAGTCAACTGGAAGAAAGGAATTGGATATGAGCGAAGATAGAATTAAAAAATTTGAAGCTCGTCGCCAGGAGCTGGAGAAACTGTCAGATGAACAGCTAAAGGCACGGTTCTGGGAATTGTGCAATAAAGTCGTTGAGCCGATGGTTGAATATGGTCGCAAATATACCTCACCATCGATCGAGCGCTCGGTTTTGCTGCGTATGGGTATCGACAGTCAAACCTCGCAGGCAGTTGTGAGTCGAATAAATGAAGCCGGTTTGCTGGGTAAAGGTGCCGGGCATGTGGTTTTGAAAGTTTCACAAAAAAGAAATACCGATATTCGCCAGGCTGCCAAAATGATTGCAGAAGACAAAACTGCCGTCGAAGGCCTTTTTTGAGACAGGAGACCGCTATGACCAAAATACTTGATCCCAAAACCAAGCTTGACATCGAAGAAATACTTAACAATCTTGAAGATTATCATCCGCGCCGAAAAGGCTGGACATGGCGCCAGGAAGTCGAAGGCGGCTACAAGGTCGAAAAATTCCATTTCAAGGAAATGACCGTCCCGCTGAAAAATTCAGTTCCATTGCCGGCAGCCAAATATTTCAACTATATCGATCCTCAGCCGAAACCCGTCATCACTACTGAAATCGCCTCCGGAAGATTTGAAGATGATATTCGCCGCATGCGCATGGCGGCATGGCATGGTGCCGACCATATCATGGTTATCAGAACTACCGGCCAGAGCCACATCGATGGCTTGCTCGAAGGCACACCGGAAGGGGTTGGTGGTGTTCCGATAACCCGAAAGCAGATTCGCGCCTCACGCAAGGCCTGCGATATGATCGAAGATGAAGTCGGTCGGCCGATTAATTTCCATTCCTATGTTTCCGGGGTTGCCGGACCGGAAGTCGCGGTATTGTTCGCCGAAGAGGGCATAAATGGCGCTCACCAGGACCCCCAGTATAACGTTCTTTATCGCAACGTCAACATGTACCGATCTTTTACCGATGCGGCCAGCGCCAAAAAAGTAATGGCCGACGCTGGCATTTTCCAGATCGACGGTGCACACAACGCCAATGCCACGGCCAAAGAAGGCTGGTCGGTAATGCCCGAACTGCTGGTTCAACATGGCATCAATTGCGCTTTTTCTCAGGCCTGCGGCATGCCGAGAGACCAGATCGGTCTGTCAACCGTGCCTCCCTGTGCGCCGCCCTCGCCGAAACTTTGGTATGATCTGCCCTATGCTGTTGCACTGCGGGATTTTTTCAAAGAATTCAAGTTTCGGGCCCAGCAAAACACGAGATACATCGAATCTGATATCGAAGAAGCCACGAGAACCCACGTTATCGATACGATGATTTCTGCGCTGACCCACGCTGATATCCAGAGCACGATCACCCCGGACGAAGGACGCAACGTGCCCTGGCATTACAATAATATTCGCGGGATCGAAACTGCCAAGCAGACTTTGGTAGCTCTAGACGGAATCAAACAGCTGATTAAAATCGATCGCGAAGGGCCATTGGGCGAAATAGTGCGTGACCTGAAAGAACGGGCCATTTGTTTTCTCGAGGAAATGATCGAATCAGGCGGTTACTTTGCCGCGGTTGAAAAGGGCTTTTTCGTTGATTCAGCAAGATATCCAGAACGGAATGGTGATGGTATCGCCCGTGACGGAAAAGGCGGCGTGGGTGTCGGCAGTATTATCGAGCGCGATGCTGATTATATGGCTCCAGTTTGCAGCGTTTTCGGGCAAAACAACCTGCCGGCCGGTTTGGCAAAGCCCTGCGACCCGATCGATGGCTGCACTCTTTGCAAGCCGGAAAAGATCCACTATCTCGATGAAATCGATCCAAACGATAATTGCAATCTTCGCCTTGAAAAAACGCTTGAATTCAGAAAAGGCGATAAGATCAAGCCTGAAGTTGAATGGGCCGGCGATGGTACTGTGTTGATTCAGCTGTTTCTTCCTGAAGAAATAGAAGTTGCCAGGGTTGCGGCCCTGGAAGTTGCCAAAAAGATGGGGCTGCAGGAGCCTGAGGTAATCAATGCACAGGTTATGCATCCGTCAGAAGGAACCTTCCTTGAAGTTAAGGGTAAGGTCGATTTCACCATCGATCGCAAGACTCTCAAAATTCCGCCAAAAGAACAGATGCTCTCTGAAGAAGAAATTCGTGCCGGCATCAAGAAGGTCGGGCTGAAAGTAGTTGCCGGAACAGTTGGTGAAGACGAACATTCGGTTGGTTTGCGCGAAATTCTCGATATCAAGCACGGCGGCATTGAAAAATACGGTGTCAAATATCATTACCTTGGCACTTCGGTTCCAATAGGAAAAATGGTCGACGCGGCAATTGAAACAGGCGCACAGGCTATTCTTATCAGCACTATCATCAGCCATAATGATGTGCACCGCAAAAATATGCGCAAGCTCGATGAACTTTGTCGTGAAAAAGGCATTCGTGACAAGGTTTTGCTTATTTGCGGCGGCACTCAGGTTACCAGAGAGATTGCCCGCGAATGTGGCATGGATGACGGCTTTGGTCGTGGCACCAAGGGCATCCAGGTGGTTAATTCGATGGTCAAGTCGCTGCAGGAAAAGGGACAGATCTGATTCGTTTTCTTCCGTTGATTCCTGGGATCGCCTCGTGATGAGGCGGTCCCTTGTGCTTTATCGACAGTAGATTTCATAAAGTTGTTTAAAGGCTAGGGTTGTGCTAAGATTAAGGCCTGAAATCACATTGACAAGGTCGTAGCATGATTAAAAAACTCGATTTTCTCACCCTGGAAGTGGGCAGCACCATCACCAAAGCAAACGGTTTCGTTCGCAGTGAAAAAGATTTTCTGGTGCACGTGGCACAGGGCTTTGCAGCTACATCGGTCGAGCAGGGGAATGTTGGCATTGGCTTGAAAGAAGCCATTGACAATCTTGAAAATTCTTGCGACTGTTCGACCGAGAGTGCGGACATTTTTGCCAACAGTTCTGCAGCCGGCGGATTGCGGGTCACTGTTCACGGTCTGACCTATAATATGACGGCCCGAGCGGCCAGAGAG
>CAZTHA010000089.1:0-13260 GCA_964613435.1 uncultured bacterium | reverse complement strand
GATCTGGTAGCAATCAACCAGCTTTTCAAGAGCTTTTCTGACTTTTTCGGCATGTTTCAGATGAACTTCACGCATCTGCTCAACCATTTTGTCGGTTTCCTTGATTGCGTCTTTAACCTGTTCATGGGCGATTTTTATCTGTTCTTTGAAATACATCAGCTCTTTAACCCCGATTTGGAAAGCATCGGCGTCGAAAGCTTCGATGAGCAGGTCTTCTGACCATGCAGCTGAGTCAATACCGACGAGAGGTATATAGTTGAAAGGCGACTGCTCGATACGCAGGCCGACCACGTCGAAAATACCGCCACGGTGTTTGTTGGCAGTTACCCAGTTCTGGTATTTCTTGATCAGCACATAATCAGGGTTAAAGAAAACTTTCTGAATATTGTAATCTTCGATAGTTTTCTTGTATTCACCAGACTGAATCTTGTCGCCGGCCCAGCTAATGTAGGTCATCGGGTTGACGAAGTGACCAACCTTGCCCCAGAAGCCGCGGCGTGAAGCTTTTTCTTCTTCAGCCTGGGTCGGTTTCCATGACATATAGTCCGCTTTCATGTTCCAGAGCTCTTTCAGACGGTCCATGCCAAAGTCCGGCAAAGTGAAACCCTTCTGACTATAATAGCTGACCAAAACGCCCTGCTTTTCAAGCTCAGTGTAGACGCGCAGGTTCTTTTCCTGGAGTTTCTGGTCTTCTTCGTTGGCTACCGGCTGATTTTTAACAAAGTCGCCGTATTGCTGTTCGGTGATGATCAGCGCAGCTGCCTTTTCTTCCGATTTCAAACTGTTGCGGTTGTCATAAAAAGATTTGAATTCCGGGTCATTCTGATAGAGATACCAGTAAGAGCCTTTGTAGGCTGATTTCCAGCGTTTGTTATAGTCGCCGAAAATGTCGCCGACCGTGGTAATTGCAAGCCAGGCCAGGGCAAGTGCGCCGACAACCTGACCGACGATGGGAATACAGAACATAGCTACCAGCGCGGCAGAACCTAGCGCCAGACCCACATAGTTTTTAACCAGCGAGTAGGAAAAGTGCCGCCCGCCCTGGCGGTCCTCTGACTTGATAATGCCATAGGTGTCGAGAGCTATGCCTAATACGCACAAGCCGATACCGACGGTGTGCCCAATACCTTTGGCGTTGTCGATTACCGCCGCGCCACGGTTGGTATTGATCCCAACTTTTTTGGCAAAATTACGATAGGTTTGCACGTTTTCGAGACCGGTTTTTCTGGCAACCCAGCGCCAATATGAATAAAAACCTTCGCCGACCCCGGCTTTGTAGCCGCAGGGCGGGGCCATATGCGTCAGGAAGGTAGAAACGTTGCGGGCACTGAAAGTGCGCTGAGCCGCAGTAAACATCGTTCCCGCTTTTTTGAAGCCGTTGAACATGTTGGCTTTGCGCTGAAAAAAGCCGACGCCCTTTTGCCATAATCTGGTGTTGGCAATGTGACTGCCGGTCCATTTGGCGGCAGAAGAAACGCCATTGGCGGCCCAGCGTGCGGCATCACCGACCCGGGAATTGGCAACTGCGCTGCCGGCTTTACTGATGACGCCGCCGACGGTTTGTACTGCCTGCGAATTTGCCACATAGGCAAAGGCCAGAGTCGCTTTGGACGATGCTTTACAGACCGCTTTGAAATAAAATGGCGTTTGGGCCATGTGCGGCTGCATTTTTGACATGGTTCCGTAAAAACTGAAAACGTCGGTGCAGCCGTCATCCATCATCATGTACGCGCCGGTCAGGCTCGTCATCCATTCGCCCCAGGCCTTGGCTTCGGCATCCTCTTTGGTGCGGCCACGTAAAGCCAGCATGTATTCAAGATATTCTTTGGGCGACATTACTTCTTCAATGTCAACGATGCCTTCGATGCCCTCTGTATTCAACTCAGGAGCAGGCAAACTGTCATTCGCTCTGGCCATGCTCAGAGCAAATGGTTCAAAGGCCAACCAGAACGCAAATAGGATTATCAAAATCCTGTTTCGAGATGATATTTTCATTCTGCTCCCCCTGTAAGCTAGAAATAAATTTTCAATGTACACCTAATGCAGGATAATATTATCATAACAGATAATAAGACCAACCCGTAAGGTGTCTGGCTCAGTTTCCACCGGTTAGACGTTCTCTGGCAACCCTTGCTTCGAGCGAGTCTTTGCCGTCATCGCGGACAAGAACTTTCTGATACCATTCCTGGGCTTCAGCGGCCCGGCCAACTGCCGAAAGCGCATCACCAAACTCTAGTGCCCTTACCATGAAGGTTTTGTCGTCGGCCGGTTCCGGATCGCGGGTGAAGAGTTCTTCATAAATCGCCACGACCTTATCCATCTGATTGGTCTGCTGACACGCGATCAGCAGGCGATTTTTCGCGTCGGGAAGCAGAGGAGTGTCGGGGTACTGCTTGAGCAGGTGCTCGAGAACATCTATTACCGATTGAAAGTCGGGCGGGTCTTCGCCGAGCATGTAAAGATTGGATAACCGCCAGCAGGACTCTTCGGCCTGAGCGGTTGCCGGACATTTTTCGATTACCTTGCGATGCAGTTCCTTGAATGAGTCCAATTCCCACTTTTCAAGTTCCATCATTTCCTGATAAAGCTTTTTTGCCAGTTCTTTCTGCTGGTCTTCGGGAAGCGAGCCATCAACGCTGAATGCACCGGTGGTCGAACCCGAACCGCTATTTGATGTAGTAGACGAGCTGCTGCTCTGCTCGTCTGCAGGTTCTGTTCCGGAAGTCTGGCTGCTTTTCAGCTTATCAAGCCAGCTCAGGGCAAAGCTGTTGTCAGAATCAGCGGCGATAACTTCCTCGAGCATGGCTTTTGCTTTTTCCTTATCGCCTTTGCGAACCAGAATCAGAGCCATGAGATTCTTCAAGGACGTGCTTTGCGGAAAATCTTTGATACCCTTTTCGAGCACTGTCATGGCATTGTCGTATTTCTGCAGCTTTCCAAGAAGGGAGCCCGACTCGATATACAGATCTTCTGCCGGTTTCTGTTTGAGCGCATCACGATATAACTGCAGCGCTTCATCGTATTTTTGTTCACGTTGCAAGGCCCGGCCTTTCTTGATGACGTCATCCTGGGCGAAGGCCTGTAAAGAACATAAAAGAACCAATAGAGCGATCAGCGGCACATATCTGGGTTTGAGCATAGATTATCCTCCGGCTTAATTTGCCTCAGCTTTTTTACGAAATTTGGCGAGATCCAGTTCGGCCTCGACGCAGGTCGAGTAGAACTGGCAAATGATTGACAGGGTTGAACCGGCGCCACTGCCGGCGCTCTTTTCGTCCGACGTCAGTTGCATAACCACGTCGAGCACTCTGAAACGTCCTGAAGAGTCGAATTCAGGCTTGAACATGAAAGATTTTACCTGCTTGGCACCATGAAAATTCGATTCCTTTCCGGCTTCATTGCGAAAAAGTGTTTGCTTGTCAGGGTCATACTGATAACGGATTTTTTTTTCAACTCCGTCTCTTATGGCGTGAAAAGAAAACGATTTTTCGTCACATTCTTCAGCAATGGTTCTTTTCAAAGAGCGAACGTCAGTTCTGATTCTTTCGACGATGTTGTCCATCAGGCGCTGATTGTTGAGCATGTCGGTGCTTTTTTTAAAGTGGCGGGTGGTTCGGTTCATGATCATCATCGCCATGGTCAGCACCATACTTGAAATGGCCGCAACGATAACGATTTCCATCATCGTCACCCCGAGTCTGCCTTTATAAAAAGTCTTGCGTTCAGCCATTCTTTGCCCCATGCTTCAATACTGACAACTTCAATGATTGCTCCGATTTTTCCGAGCCTTCGTCGACCCGGTAAAAAACCTCAATATTAAGGAGCAGAATCAAATTTCCTGCATCGTTATCATAGGTAAACAGATATTTAAAATTTTTGAAAGACTTTTCCATGTCTTTTTCGATGCTTTGATTGGAAACCGCCTGCAGCGTTTCTTTGAGCTCGTCATTGTCGAGAACCCGCATTTTGCCTTTTTCGGCCAGTTCGTCGACTTTGGCCAGACACTGATCGTAGGGAAGACCAAGTAGGCTGTCGAGAAAACTGGCGGCAATCTGCCCGGCCATCATGTGCTTGCCAACCGAATATGCGCCACGGGTCTGGGTGGTGCCCATCCACATCAGGGGAAGCATGGCCAGACCGAAGATCACCACGCCAACCAGCAGCTCGATCATCGACAGGGCTTTTCGCTTAGCTCGGTGCATCATTCGGCCTTTCCGGCGGTCAGGCGATAACCGCGCATATTTTCCATGATTTGTACCGCCAGCGCCGGCTTGTCGCTGGCCATGGCTGAATGATACAGAAAAAATGGAGCATTGGTCACCGGGCAGGCGCTGTCGATGCGTCCGAATTCCAGTAATCTCTCTGGAAGGTTCAGGTAGTTACAGGCAATTCCACCACAAAACAGTATTTCCTTGTTAACGCCCGAACTCCACATTATCTGGTTGTAGGGCCGTCCGAAAGCGTCGGTGAGGTTTACCAAATGTACGCCGAGCAGGGTTTCACCTTTAATGGTTATCGGGTCACCAGACAGAGATACAAAAGTTAAAAAACTTTCCTGAGTAATCTCTGTGCGCCATTTGGCATATTCATTACCCACCTGACCAATATCGAGGGTCGTTGTGTCGATGTTATAACCCCTGGAAATATTGTGTAACTCGATTGGGCCGTCGACCATAACCACGCCACCGCGGATTTTTTCATTGGCAATATTCAGCGGCGGAACCTGCAGTTTGCCGGAGACGTAAACTACGCCGTTGACATTGAATTCGCCCTTGTCGATACCGGCGGCCTTGAGAAACTCGTCGCCGCTGCTGAAAACCCGGCCAACTCTTTGTTCACAGCCGGTTTTTTCAACTCTGGTGTCAGGGTCACTAATGCCATACCATTTGCCACCGAGACTGCCAAGGTTGGCTCTGGCCTTAAATCCGTCATTTGCAGTAAAATCGGAATAGTTGTAGACTTTTCGGCTTTGTCGGCCGGTGGTGACCTTAGCGTCGATGTTATAGGGGATGAAACCCTGGGGGACCTCGCCAGGGCGTGGGCGCCATGTTTTTCCCGATACCATCCGCGACATGAAATCCTGATATTTCTGACTAGAATCTTCTGGCTCGAAATGATAGGTGGTAACTCCAAAAACTTCGCGAGAGGGGAAGTCGTTTGCCCCCCTCGATTCATCATACTGTAGTGGTTCGCCACCGCCAGAGGGCGGCCACCAGAAAGTGAGCACGAAGAATCTTGAAAATACGTTGCCATAAATTTCACGAGCAGGTAGCGCGCCATCCGGGGTTTTTAATCCCATCAGTTTCAAGCCGCTGGCCAGAGCCATATAACCGGTTCCGTAGTTCTCCAGTCGCTGATAAAACTCGCTTGAAGAAGACCCTGAATTGAAAAAGTCGGCCGGTTGGTAAGCAGTTCCCTCAAAAAGAGTACCAAGCTCGGGCACCATTTCATAAGAAAAGCCCATGATTCCCATTTTGGCGATATGCTTATGTTTTAGCGGAATATTCATGCCGAGCATTTTGACGAAACCGCCACTTTTGTTCATGAAGACACCGACATGCTCGAAGGTGGTGTTTTCGTTGGCTACACTGAAAGTTTCAGGTGAAACCAGAAACAGCTCGCCCATACTCGCTTCGGCCTTATCGCGGTTGTCGCCGGCAAGGTTCAGGTAGATGGCTTCATCACTCGGGCCAAGATATACTTTGCCGCTCAAGGCGGGGTTGCTGAATTCGGCGGCGTCCCATGCCGGCTGAATTATCCAGGGGCGATACTTTTCACCCGGTTTGAGACGCTGATGCGGCTGGCGGATTTTTCCCATGACGTCACCATCGACAATCAGGGGGTGCTTGCCAGCTTTGGTATACATTACGTTCAGATTGTCTTCAGGACCAATTTTTTCATTTCTCTGCTCGCGACCAATGCGGTCGGCAAAAAGAACAAAGTCTTTGATGATTGGGGTCAGCCTTAATACCACTGTAAATGGGTATTGTACGCGCAAAACATATTGCCGACCGTGAAATTTGGCCTTGCAGACAATTTCGAGCAGACCCTTTTTTTCTTTACCCTTGAGATTGTTTGGGCAATCGAAGCCTTGCGGATACTCAAGCTCTTCAACCTGTGAAAAAACGATTTCAGGAGGCAAGATCAGTTCGACGTTGTGGTCTGTTTCCAGTTTCTCAAGCATCGCTGATGGATTGTAGAATTTGGTGCTGATGCGCTTGTTTCTCGCCGATTCGCGAAAAGCGTTGAAGTTGTCGGAATTGAGCTCGTTGGCCGAGGCATTCAACTGCTGTAAAACATCTCCGGCATAAGATTCGAGGAAATACCTGGAAATCTGGGTCTGATCACTTAGAGTCAGTAACTGCGTGTGCCCGCTCATTCTTCGCGACAGGGCGAAGACCATGACCAGCATAATGCTGACCAGGCCCAGCAGAATGATGGTGATGTTTCCTTTTTTTTGGTATAAGTACGGCAGCATATCAATAATTATACCCTTGTCCCGTTTGCAATGTCCACGCTTTTCGTTGTACCAAACATCGGCTTGCACAACCGTCAAAAGTCGAATACAATGCTGCAGTCATGAATAGCCAGATTAAATTTGTCAGTGAAGTTGAAAACCGCCCAAAGCCCTATGGGTTTCTGCGCGAAATCATTGAATCTGCCTGGTTCAGTGCAACAATCATTTTTCTGATCCTATCCTCGGTTGTACTGATTCTGGTCGAAACCTTCATTAGCCTGCCGACCGAAGAACTTGCTTTTGTCCAGCAGGTAAACGATATGCTGACGCTGATTTTTATCGTCGAGTTAAGTTTGCGCTGGTTGATTGCCGCCACCACCCGCTCGTTTCTGGCCGTTTACTGGATAGATATTCTGGCGGTAATGCCAATGTTGCGCGTTTTCAGGCTCGGAAGAGTTTTGCGCCTGCTGCGCCTGTTTCGCATCTTCTCGCTCGGCGCCACTTTTCAGCGCCGCTTTGCTTTTTTTAACCGCATTTTTGAAGGTCGGTGGGTCGAATATTGTGTCATTGCCAGTTTTGTTATTTTTGCCGTGTTTTTTGGGGCGGTGGGCCTGTCACAATTTGAAACCGGTATCAGCAAAGATATCCTCAATCCTACCGATGCTTTCTGGAAATCATTGTTTTCAATGATGGCCGGTGAATATGCCGATTATCCCCGAACCCTTGGTGGCAAAGCCGTGTTTTTGCTGCTATTGGTTTTCCAGATGGGTGTTTTCGCAATGCTTACCGGTACTTTTTCTGCCATAATGGTCGAAAAGCTCAAGGAGACTACCATGCACAAACCTACCAGTCCCGATGAATTGAACAATCACGTAATCATCTGTGGTTTTAGCAGCAAAGTTGCGGTTCTGGTTCAGGAATTTCTTCTTGACCCAAGTTTTAACGGGGCTGAAATTCTGCTTGTCTCAGAAAAAGCCGATCTTTCACTGCTGCGAAGTCGGAAAATCAATACCGACCGCATCAGCGTCCTCAAAGAAGATTTTACCCGGATGGAAGTCCTGAAAAAAGCCGGGGTTAATCGAGCTGTTGTCGCGGTTATTCTTTCAGAGCCCGGCGAAAATAGAACTCTTCAGGATATTGATGCCAGAACCATTCTCGCGGCCCTGACCATTGAAAAGCTCAACCCGGCTATTCACACATCTGCCGAACTCTATAACGAAGAATATGCCTCTCACCTCAAGATGGGCGGAGTTGATGATGTCGTTATCCAGGGCGAGTTTTCCGGTAAGCTGCTGGCCAAAATTTCGGCTCATGAAGGTTTGCTCGAATTTTTCAAGGATCTTTTGTCGCGCGAATCCGGCAATACCCTGTCATTTATCGAGCCACCCGAAAAAGTTCGCGGTCTGTTGCTTGAAGAAGCTAACCAGTGGATGCAAAAGGAATTTGGCTATCTGGCCGTTGCCATTAAGCCTAAAGGCCAAGGCTTGCTGGTAAACCCGCGCGGTCATAAAATCGCCGCCGATGACAGCATACTCATCATTAATCCGGTAAATGAATAAGTCTTCGATTACCCGTTCTGCGGCCATTATGGGAGTGGCGACCTTTTTCAGCCGCATTGCCGGGCTTTTGCGCGAGCAGACTTTTGCCTACCTTTTTGGCGCGGGAATGTGGACCGATGCCTTCAATGTCGCTTTTCGTATCCCCAATCTTCTGCGTGATCTTTTTGCCGAAGGCGCAATGAGCGCCGCTTTTGTTCCTACTTTCAACGGGATAATGCAAAAAGACGGTGCGCAAAAGGCTTTTAAACTGACCAATCTGACTTTGTCGGCCTTGCTGGTGGTAATCGGCACTCTGACCGTTATCGGAATCGTAGCCAGCCCGTTGATTGTAAATATGATTGCCCCGGAGTTCTCGTCTAACCCGGAAAAATTCGAAGTAACCGTTACCATGACCCGGATAATGTTTCCCTTTCTGATCGCTATATCATGGGCGGCCATCGCTATGGGCATATTGAATTCACTGGGTGAATTCTTCATTCCTGCGATTGCGCCGGCTTTTCTTAACCTGGCTATGATCATTGCCGGCTGGACAATCTGTCCGCTGGCCACTGAATTCGATATGCCTGCCATTACCGGTATGGCTATCGGCGCAATGCTGGGTGGAATTCTGCAGTTTGCGGTGCAGTTACCGGCCCTGTTCAAATATGGCTTCAAATTTCGCTGGCAGATAAATTTCAATGATCCGGGAATAAGAAAGATCGTCAGGCTGATCATTCCCGGTACGGTAGGCCTTGCTGCAACCCAGGTCAATATCGCGATCAGCACGATTCTCGCCACTTCACAGGGCGATGGTGCCGTCAGCTGGCTTAGTTATGCTTTTCGGGTAATGCAGTTGCCGCTGGGCCTTTTCGGGGTGGCGGTCGCTCAGGCAACCTTGCCGGTTATTTCCCGACAGGCTGCCGAAAACAAGCATGAAGATATGGCGCAAACCCTGAGCCACTCAATCAGACTCAGCAGTTTTATCAATCTTTTTGCCTGCTTTGCCATAATGGCTCTTGCCGAGCCGATTATCAGAATTCTTTTTCAGCATGGCCGCTTTACTATTGCCGACACTGTTGCCACTGCCATGGCTCTACGCGCCTATGCAGTTGGATTGCTGTTTTTCTGTCTGGTAAAAATAATGGGCCCGGCTTTTTATGCTCTGGATAATACAAGAATTCCCGTAATAGCCAGCATTACTGCAGTAATTGTCAATATTGTTCTCAACCTGGCCCTGATCAGGCCATGCGGTTATTGGGGGCTGGCACTGGGTACCGGAATTGGTGCAATGTTCCATGCAGGTATTCTTTTTGTCATGCTTTCACGGCAGTTTGGCGGCTTCAACCGTTTCGGCCTCGGTCCGGCCATGATAAAAATATTCCTGACTACCGGTATTGCCGGAGCGGCGATGTTTTTCCTTTTCAATCAGGCGACTTCATTCATTTCTCAGGCTTTTCCTGAATATGCCGGCGGAATAGTCGCCGCGGGTTCTGCCCTGCTTACCGCGCTGGTTGCCGGCACGATTGTTCTTTATGCAATTTCAGCTCTGTTGCGCCTTGAAGAGGCCGATCGCGCCAGAACTATGCTGGCCCGTAAACTTTTCCGACGTTAAAAAAAATTGGGTTGTCTTGCCATCTTGTTGTATCATTCTAATGAAATTTTGATTTTTTGGAGGTTTTATGCAGAAAGAAGAAAGAAAAGCTAAGGTCGTTGAAGTGCTCAATAAAGCACGAGCCATGGAACTTCAGGCGATTCATCAGTACATGAACCAGCATTATGGTCTCGATGATGCTGATTACGGCGAACTTGCCGCAAAGGTTAAGCTGATCGCCATTGACGAAATGCGCCATGCCGAAGCTTTTGCTGAAAGAATCAAGGAGCTCGGTGGCGAACCGACCACTGATCTGGCCGATAAAGTTATCAAAGGTCAGGAAATCAAAGAGGTTTTCCATTTCGATGCCAAGCTTGAAGATGATACCGTCGATATTTACAACCAGTTTGCTCTGGTTTGCCGTGAAAATGGCGACGCTATTTCGGTAAAACTGTTCGAAACCATCATCGATGAAGAACAGGCCCACTTCAACTATTTCGACAACATCACCAACCACCTTGAAACCCTTGGCAATACCTTCCTGGCACGCATCGCCGGAACTCCTGCCGATACCGGCCCAGCTTCCAAAGGCTTTGTCAGCCAGAACGCCGAATAGATTTTTCAATAACAAAAAAGGGCTGTCTCCATTGTCGGGACAGCCCTTTTTTTATTGCTGAAAAAGCTCTATCAGCTGTAGCCGCCGAAGTGGCTTAAAAACTGAGCCCGTTCATAAATTGCCGGGTTGGCGACTTTTTCAAGGCTGAGCTTGCCTTTGAATTGCCCAAGTGAAGCATAGCCCTTCTTGTCCATCCAGTTTTCAAGGCCTTTCAAAAGCTCTTTTAAATAGGGCTTGCCGTTTTTATAGAACGCAGATGCTATTTGAACCGCATCGGCTCCGGCCAGCAACATCTTGATCACCTGACGTGAATCGTGAATGCCACTCGATGCGGCAATTGGGCAATTAATGCGTGAACTGAGCAGGCCCACCCAGCGCAATGCCGTCAGATGCTCATCTGGGCTGCTCAAAGCACCGGCCTGAACCACTTTTTCCTTGTCAATATCAATGTCTGGCGTAGAAAAACGGTTGAACATGGTAATGCCGGCAACGCCTTCGTTTGCTAGTTCCTTGCAGATGCAGGCCAGGTCGGAAAAATAGTTGCTGATCTTTACGCTGACCGGAATTTTTACCGCCCGAAGCACTTCTTTCACCGCATCGAGATAGAACTGATGGTTGTTAGCTGCGTTGCGTTCAAGATCTGATGGCAAAACCAGCAGGTTCAGCTCGATAGCATCGGCACCGGCATCTTGTACCTGCGAAGCGAACTGCAGCCAGTCTCCTGCTGAAACGCAATTGATGCTGGCAATAACCGGCACCTGGCTATTGCTTTTTGCCTCTTTGATCAGTTTGCCGTAATTTGCCAGAACCTGGTCACGGATTTTATAGTCGAAGTAGTCGATGAACTCTTCGAAATGCGCAGAAGATTTACTTTGGGCAATCTGATTGTATTCATTGATGACTTCTTCTTCAAATACTGATTTTAAAACAATTGCGCCAGCGCCGAGCTCGGAAAATTCTTTTACACTTTCTGGTTTATCGGTAAGACCGCTGCTGGCAACTATTATCGGGTTGTTCAATTCAAGGCCGAAAAATCTGGTTTTCAGGTCTGCCATTGTCTTATCCTTTCTTTTCAGCGTGTTTTTCGCTGAGATACTTGTGCATATTCGCCGCCGCCCTGCGTCCGTCACCCATTGCCAGAATAACCGTCGCTCCACCGCGAACGATATCACCACCGGCAAAAAATTCCGGAATCGTGCTCTGCATGGTTTCTTCATTGACTTCGATCGTATGCCACCTGGTCATTTTCAATCCGGATAGACATGCAGGAATCAACGGATTGGGTGAAACCCCGATCGCAACGATTGCCAGATCGATGTCAAGCTCATCTATTGCACCTTCAATTGGAACCGGGCGCCGCCTGCCCGAAGCGTCGGGTTCGCCAAGTTTCATGCGCTGCAGGCGAACCTTTGCTACTCTGCCATCGTCATCGGCAAGATACTCGATTGGATTGGCGAGATTGTGAAATTCGACGCCCTCTTCTTCGGCATGTTTGACTTCTTCAACCCGCGCCGGCATTTCTTCGCGCGACCGGCGATAGATCAGCATCGCCTTTTCGGCGCCAAGCCTTTTTGCGGTGCGAACTGCGTCCATTGCCGTGTTGCCGCCGCCGACAACCGCCACCCGTTTGCCCAGTAAAACCGGAGTATCTGAATCATCCTGGTTGGCAGCCATAAGGTTTACCCGGGTCAAATATTCATTTGATGACATGACTCCATTCAAATTTTCCCCGGGAATATTCATGAAATTGGGCAAGCCGGCGCCGCTGCCGATGAAAAAGCATTCGTAACCCAGTTCTTTCAGATCGTCAAAAGAAGCGGTGCGCCCGACGACGAAATTCTTTTCGAAACGAACCCCCATGTTTTTGAGATTTTCGAGCTCGACGTCGACGATAGAATTGGGTAGACGAAATTCGGGGATTCCGTATTTCAACACGCCGCCGATCTCATGCAGTGCCTCGAAAACCGTGACTTCGTAGCCAAGTTTGATCATGTCGCCGGCAAACGAAAGCGAGGCCGGACCTGAACCGATTGCGGCGACCTTGATCCCATTTTTCGAAGCCACTTCGGGTATCTGAATCTTGCCTGACTCGCGTTCATAATCGGCGGCGAATCGTTCGAGATAACCAATGGCAACCGGATCTTTTTTCATTTTCTGGGCATAAAAACATTTGATTTCGCACTGCTTTTCCTGGGGGCATACGCGGCCGCAAACGGCCGGCAAAGCGCTGAATTCTTTAAGGGTCGCGGCCGCATCGAGAAATTTTCCGGCTTCGATACATTTTACGAAACGCGGAATATCGATACTTACCGGGCAACCTTCGATGCAGGTCGGATTAGCACAATCCAGACAGCGGGATGCTTCTCGCTGTGCCTGTTCAGGGGTAAGACCACAGTTGACCTCGATATTCTGAGATTTAATTCGCTCTTCTGGTGCCACTTCGGTCATTTTAACCCGTTCGATAGAAACTCTGTCCTTGTTGGGAACAGATTTTCTCAATTCATCGCGCCATTCTTTATTTCTTTCCTGTTGTTGTTTTTCTTGAGCTGTCATTTCCATCACTTCTTTTCGTTTCTCGCCTGGTCTTCTTCACGTTTGTAGGCCTGCAGGCGTTTGAGCATTTCATCGAAGTCTATCTGGTGAGCGTTGAATTCAGGGCCGTCGACACAGGTGAATTTGGTTTCACCGTTGACCGTAACACGGCAGGCTCCGCACATGCCGGTGCCATCGACCATGATGGTGTTTAGGCTTACCTGGGTGGGAATGTCATATTTTTTGGTTAGCAGCGCGCAAAATTTCATCATGATCGCTGGGCCAATCGCTATGCATTCATCGACCTTTTCGCGCTTGATTACCTCTTCGGCACCTTCGGTCACCAGACCTTTGCGGCCGTATGACCCGTCATCGGTCATGACGATTACTTCATCAGACCATTGCCGCATTTCTTCTTCCAGAATCAGCAGATCTTTGTTGCGGGCAGCTAGAACGGTAATTACCCGATTGCCGGCAACAAAGATCTGCTGATTCTGGAAGAAGAAATGCGGCAATGGTCTGATGA
>CAZTHA010000088.1:0-13338 GCA_964613435.1 uncultured bacterium | reverse complement strand
CGTGTCCCAGCGTAGCCATACAAGCTTGCCTCTGAGTTCTTTCAACGGTGAATTTTCAACTTTGAACAGGACTCCACCCAATGGGTCTCTGCGTTTGGGGTGGGGTAGGTAAAGTTTGCCGGTCCACTCGCCAATCTTTTTAAAACTGCGAGGATTCAATATTCTTTGCGATTTCTTTTCAGTTTTCTGTGTCCTTGAAAAAAAAGTTTGCGGCTGATTTTCTCCATCGACAGTGGCGTCTGTCGAGCTCTCCATATCGATAGGGGTTTCAGAAAAAGGAGTATTGGAGAAGCATACTTGAGTGGAAAAAAGTATGAAAAACAAGAACAAGCCTTTGATGAGGTTAAAGCCGAAACGCTTTGGGGGATGGTTGGCGTTCAAATAGACAGACATATTGCTCTCTTCCTCATTATTTGGATATGCGCATAAAAAAATACGTCAGTTATCGAGTATAGTTTACTTTAAATTGAAATTGTTACAAATCCGAGATTCAGCAGGGTTAATCAATGGGCTTGGTATGGTGTTTCAGATATTTGCCCATCAGGTGCATGGTCGCCTTGCCAAGACGATCACGGAAAATACCTTTTTGAAACTCTTTAACCCCCCAGGCGAGTAGGCCAGGGGCATTTTTAACGGCCAGAGACACGAGTATTGCTCCCAGAGCAACTTCGCCGATGATGGGAACGGGCAGCACGATTGTGCTTACGGCAGCTCCCGCAGCTCCGGCTGCCAGATTGCTGACCTGTTGCGCGATGACGTATTGCCCGCCCTACTACCTTGTGTCTTATTATTCCCGCCGGTAAATTTTTTCCATATTCTAATGGTAGCTTATTTTTTTCATTTTGTTAATTCGCGACGATGCAAAAAGAATCATCACGATTAATTTCCGATCCGTTGGGGCGAAAAAAAACAGAGTTCGATTCATATGTCGAACTCTGTTACTTTTGCAAAAGTTTGGTTCAGGGAAAACCTGATAAAATCAAGCCTTGCTATATTCTTCGTCTTCAGAATTAGTGTCTTCGGCGCCTTCCTTGTCGTTGTCACTTTTTCTTTCGCGACGTTCTTTTTCAAGGACGAATGAGCCAAGTGATTCCTGCATTGCCGCAACTGCTTTAACCGCTTCATCAAGTTTTTCTACTTTGCCGCTTGATTTGGCGCTGGCAATGCTTTCATCGATCTGACCAAGAACCTCTTTTAGATTGATAACTTTATTGCGTAGTCCCATGGTCATATCGTTCATGGCATCGGCGAGATCTTTAAGTTCATCTTTGGGGCGCAATTTGGTGAAATGGGTCAGGTCGCCTTCGCCGATATTTCTGACGACACGTTCCATACGGTACACCGGTCCTGCTATCGTATGCGTGACGAATATACATATAAAGGCGACAACAAAAATGCTGATCAGCTCTGCGATAATCACCCCGGGCAGGAGGGCTTGCCCCAACTGTTTACTGTCAACCGGAAGTTTTGATTCTTCAACCAGTTTGTTTTCGAGTTTTTCGACAGAAAAACCGTAAACAAGAGCACCGACGATATTGGCGACGATAATGACTATCAGAATGAATATCGCGGTCAATCTGCTTTGAAAGCCGGGTTTGATAAAATACTTTTTCCGGCGTCGTATTTGAGACATGAGTTACCCTCCCTGAAAAACTTAAACCTAAATTATCATAGCTTAAGTTCTGTTTCAACGTAATCAGAAATATTATCGTTAAATTCTACCTGAGAATCGCTGTCGGTTTGTGCTTCAAAATCTTCAATTTCATTGATCAGATCTTTGATGCTTCCGGTTTCACCGTCGAATTCACGATTAGTTTCCTCGGCATCCTGCCAGCTTAGGTCTGCCTCGGTGTTTTCCTCGAAGGTTGGATCGTAATTCAGAAATTCGCTGAAATCATGATCGACATTGGCTTCGGGCTTGGTTCTTCTTTCATCGAGAGGTTCTGTAACTCCGGCTGGAGTTCCGACAAGCAGATCGATTGCAGTTCCATCCAATTCCGAACCCGATCTTGCGAATTCAAATTGGTCTGCGAACAGCATAGATGACCAGATAATAAGGAAAAATCCCAGTACTGTTGCACGTTTTATACTCATCATTGATTAAGATTCCTGTCTGCCGACGATTTTGTTCATTAACATTTATCGGCATTCGAGGGAAAGTTGTGCATGACTTTAAACGGTTCCTTTTTTTGATTCAATAGCACTCAATTACTAAAGCATTTTTGCTGTAGCGCTTAAAAGATAGTTGTTGTATAAAATTAGCATGGAAAAATACCTTTTCAGATATTCATTTACCAATAAAGAAAAATTGAGCTATCGTATCGCGATTGCCGGTCAGATTGAAGTTGAATCACCGGTAGGAGCTTTTAAAAACCCGGTCGGCATCGAAATGGAGATCTCCCAGCAAATCGTTTCAGAAGAGACCGATTCGGCGCTGATTGGCGTTACAATCGACAAGGTTGTTGCCAATCGTCAGATCCCTGCCGAACAACTCCCCGAGATTGGCAAAAAGTCGGTCATGCGCATGGATCAGCTTGGCAACGTTTTCTGGGTTGACGGCAACGCGGCCTGGCAGGGCGCGGAATATTCGATGATGCGATTTCCCGAAGAACCGGTTTCGCCTGGCGAATTTTGGGATCAACAAGTCGAAGATGCCCGGGGCAACGCTTCACCTTTTTTTACCAGATATACATTCGCAGGAATGAATCGGAAAAAGCGTCGTCTTGCTGAATTCAGAACTGAGCTTTTTACCGGCAATCCTGTTGCCCCCGACAGCGTCTCAGCCGGCACTGGTTGCTTTTGCTTCGATACTGATGAAAAATGGATCGACAGCTGTGAAAACTTCATCGAATACCGCTTTGCCATGCCTTTTCCTGAAGATCCATCACAACAGATTGTTACTCACACCAGATTACACATTGAAATGGAAAGAACGAACCGATGAAGAAATTCTGTGCCTTTTTTATGCTATTGATTTGTCTGCCCGTCATGGCTCAGGAAAATGAAACCGTTTTAACCAGATTTGCTCAGGCGGTCGTGAGCGGCAATCGAAGCCTGCTGGCCGCTGCCCATGAACTCGAAGGCTCGCTGCTTGAAAAGCATAAGGCTTTGGCGGCATTTTCCCCAGAATTTTCATATCAGCTTGAACGCAGCAAATCAGCGAATCGCAGTTTCAATTCACTGACCGGCGTCGAAGAAGATTATTCAACGCGAAGAAACGGCATTTCGACGGGAATCTCTCAGCGAACCCCTCTGGGCCAGCTGGGTTATAGCTTTAGTCAGAGTAAAACCGAATACACCACTTCACAAACAAGCTATTTTAATTCTCTTTACTTGAGCTGGCAGGCAGGTTTGTTGCGCAATGATGCCCGCCTTAATTCTCTCGAGCGAAAAATGATTCATGCCAATTTTGATGTTGCCAGGGCGCAGACGGATTCTCTGGTGCTTGATGTTTTGCTCAGTTCGACCCAGAGCTTGTTCAGTCGGGTCATTACCGCGCGCAGCGAAGCACTGCGTCGCCAGAATCTCAGCTTTTACAAGACTCTGGTTGAAGAAGCGCAGATTAAACTCGAAAATGGCATGGGCAGTGAGCTAGATCTCAAGCAGGCCAGCATGCGCAATCAGCAGGCCGAAACCGAACTTGAAGAAGTCGAGTTAAGCCTACGCGACCAGGATCGCAAGCTGGCATCGCAGCTGGGCACCAGCAAATGGGACGCCGAACTGGCCAGTTTCTCACTCGATCCTTTGATCGAGTCGATTCCAGAGGATCTTGAAGTGGAAAAGCTGGTTGATGAAGCATTGAAAAATCGGCCTGATTACCAGCTTTTCGAAAACAGATACGAATTGCGAAAAGCAGCCTTTGATCGTGCAAGAGAAATGAGTCGCCCTGATCTCAGCGCTCGGGTGCGTTGGGGTAAACAGGGGCGCAGTTTTGACAAAAGCACGGCCGAATCGATGAATGATAAGAGTTGGGATGTGGTGGTCAGCTATTCGACCAGTTTCGGGCCTGATGGCAAAAAAATTGACTTTACCATGGAAAAAGAAGCCATAAAGGCTTTTAAAGCCCGCCTCGAACAAAAGCGTGCCGATGTCGAGATTTCAGTTAAGCAGGCCTTTGAAAAGCTTGCTTTTTATCGCAAGAATCTTGCGTCGCTTAAGGCTTCGGAAAAGCTCGCTGCCGAAGTTCTTGAAGGACAAAGATTGAACTTTCAGCTTGGGAAAATTTCGCTTTTGGATCTGACTCGCTATCAACAGGACTTTAACGGTGCGAGCCTTGCTGTTGCCCAGGGCGAAAGCCGTTTGATCATGAGCTGGCTCGAACTGCTTTTCGAAACCGGCCGGCTCGATGATTTTCTCCAGGTTACCGCACCTGAAGAGCTTTCGAAGATCAATGGTTATCAGATTGTTCCGGTAGATGAAAGTGTTGCCGATGAAAAATAGATTTTCACTGCTGCTGATAATGATGCTGGCAGCCTTTCTTTTCGGCTGTGGCTCCGAAGAAAAGAATGGTTCGAGCGAAGTTGAATTTCGCTTCGCTCCGGAAACCCGCCAGAAAATTCTTAAATTTCGGGCAACTTTGCGGCCTGGTGATGTCGCTAACGTCAGTCTCACATACGGTTACGGCAACATCGCTTTTATGGCTGATGAGGGGCAGAAGGTCGCTTCTGGCGATCTAATTTTAAAAATTGATATGAAAAGTTTTGAAGATCGAGTTCGCCGCAGTGATAGAAACATTTCCAGCCAGCTCGATTTGTTTGAAAAAGTGCGAAGCGCAAATCCTGCTGAAATGAAAGACCTGCAACTGAATTTGCGCAGTCGGCAACTCGAGTTCGAACGGGCCCAATTCGATCGGAAATGGCTTTACAATCCCAAAACTGAAGATGAAATCTGGAAGATCAAGGCCGATCTCGAATCGGCGCAAATGGGTTTCAATCTCGCTGAAAAGCTGCATGAGCTTAAGAAAAATATTGCAGACAAAGGATTTGAAAGTTCCTTTAATCTGCGTAGCAGTGAAATAGATAAAAAATCCCGGGAAATTGAACTGGATTATGCCCGTCGGATGCTTGAACAGCTAAAACAGCCCCCGCTGCCCGAAGAATTGGCACAAATCGAATATCAGAAAGCGGTGGCTTCGGGTGAAATCTGGCTGGCCGAGAATCGTGTCGTTTCTGCCTCAATTACCGCAAGAATTCGTGAGAAAAACCTTGAAGTGGTCCTTGAGCGCTATCGTTCAAGTTATCGCGAATACAAAAAGAGTCTTGATGAAGCGATCAAATATGCTCCGAGAGACGGTATTATCGTTCATCCTAGACTCTGGGGCGATTTCAAGTTTCGTGTCGGTCAACATGCCTGGTCTGGAGTATCGATAATCCAGGTAATCGTTGATGGAAAATATTTTCTTGATTCATTGCTGAAAGAAAGTCAGGTTTTTGGCCTGAAAGAAAAGGCGTCGGCAACCATAATTCTCGATAGCATGCCTGAGACTGTTTTTCCAGGCGAAATCAAATCAATTGGCAAGGCGCCCAAGCCAATGCGTGGTGCGAGAAATTCCGGGTTGAAATTCATTCCCGTTGAAGTGGCAATGAACGCCAGCCAAAGCTTGCTTTTTGGTGATAAGGCTGAAGTTGCCGTTAATCTTGGCAGTCAGACAGGGGTTTTCGTTCCCCGTGATTTCGTTGAAACTGTCGATGGCAAAAGCTTTTTGCATGTAAAATCAACTTTTTCAGGGCAGAGAGTGGAGGCTGAACTCGAAGATTTTGATCAGGACTGGTTGCTATGGAAAAATCCACCGCAGGAACGGGGGGCATTGCTTTTTCCATGAAAAAAAATCAAATTTTGCTTTGTTTTATTTGCCTGTTTTTTCTGTATGGATGTCAGCAGACAGAAAATGTAAAACCGGAATCTACTTCAAAGACTGCCTTCAGGCATTTGCTTGCCCGAGCCGAGTTCGTTCCGATAAAGGAAGAAGTTTTATATTCGCCTTTTTCTACCGAAGTTATCGAATTGACGCCTGAAGGAAGCCAGGTAAAGACTGGCGACGAAATCGCCAAACTTTCACCCGGCGATCGAATTGATCAGGTAATGGTGGAATCGGCAGATCTGGAAAAAATAAGTGCCACCCTCGAATTGAAAACAATTCGGCAAAAAATGGCAATCGAGATTGAAGAGGCAAAACTCAAGCTGGCTGAAATCGATCAGGAGCGTGCCAGACTTGAATATGAACGTGCCTGTAGCAATCGCGACTGGTTAAGAATTCTTGAATTGGAAAAAAGTCTTAAGCTCGAAAAAATAAGATTGGCTATGCTTCAACGACAGGTGCAGGCAGCTCAAAAGCTTGTCAGTCGAGGTTTTGCCGCCCAACAGGATCTTTTGCAGAATCAGAAAGATTTTTTGCTTTCCCAGCTGAACGCCTCGTTAACTGCCCGTCTTATTCCTTTTTTGAATGACAAAACCGATGATAAAAAAGTTCTTCAGGCTTTCGAAGTTTATGAAAAGGCGAAGCTGGCCTGTGAGGTTGCCAGTTACAGCCGCAATCGCAACCTTGCTGATTATAGCTACGATCGCAACGAAGAGCAAAGAAACTATGAAGAAAAAAAATTGCAGGTGAAAGGTATCGAAGCAGAAATTGCCTCTGTGGCCGTTATCGCTCCGGGCAATGGTTTGCTTTTATATGGCAATACCTACACCGGATCTGAATTCGCCAAAGTGCGCCCTGGTTCACAGGTTTATCCGGGCATCAGTATGCTGCGGGTGGTTGATCCCGACAAGTTTGGTGTAACCTTCGCCCTCGACCCTAAAGAGGCTTCATTGGCTTCTCCCGGCAATCAGCTTTTTTTCCGGCCAGACCCTTATCCTGAATTGCTCATTCCCTGCCAGGTTTCACTGACTTCGCCCATTGCCCTGGAAATAAGCGGCGGCCGTCCAGATGGCCGAACTATGGTAAACGTTGAGGCCTCGGTAAAAGAAAAATTCCCGTCAGTCAAGCTTGGCTATTCCGGAACCGTTTTCAATCCTGAATTAATAGAGTTTTGGAAAAAAGCTTTTTCCGGCAATCGCCGCTATAAAGTTTCTCGACGTAATTTTGCCCGTAAAGCCAGCACAACCGGCGATGTTAAGCCGGCCAGCTTCTCCTATATCGTCAGCATGTCGAACAGCAAGCTCAGTTTTCTTGAAGATGAAGGCAAATCGGTGGAGCCGGGTGGTGTCGTTGCCAAAATTGACAATGCCGAGGTCAGTCAGAATCTTTCTGACACCGAAATCGAGTTGCGCAAATTTCGCGAAGAGCTACAATTGCTCACTGAAAAGAATCAGGTTGAAAACGAGCAGCTGCAGAGGCAGCTGCAGGTAAAAGAAGGGGCTTTGGAAGTAGCCAGGCTTAAACATGCCGCCCTGCTCAAAAACCGCGATGAAGACAAGATAATCGATCTTAAAAAAAGCCTCGAATTAATCGATGCGAAAATTGACCTGGCCAATGAGAAAATTCGTCATACCAGTGAATTGAAGCGAAAGGGGCTAAGATCTGATCTTGAGCTGATGCAGGCTGAAACTGAAGCGGCGGTTCTGCAGAAAGATCGTGCGATCAATGCCTATAAACTTGAGCTCGAAGAGGGCGGCCCGACACGCCGCTCGATTGCTCTTTCCCAGCTCGAAGTCGACAAAGCCGGGGTCGAGCTTGAAAAGACCCGGCGTGAAGTTGAACAGGGGCAGATTACCAATGCCATGAACGTCAAAATCAAGGAGCTCGAAATCAGGAAGCTGGAAATCAGAATGAAAGAATACCAACGTTTGATTGAAATGGCTGAAATCAAGGCTCCGGCGCCCGGGGTTGTCATTCACAGTGAAACACATCGTTCAAGTGGTGGTATCGGCAAGGCCAAGGTCGGCGATGAAGTTTACGCCCGAGTTCCATTTATGCAGGTTGCTGAAATGGCCAATCTTCAGATTCATACTGAGGTATCTGAAATGGATGTAAAATTCGTCAAACCAGGCGACCAGGTTAAGGTTATTCTTAAAGGAAATTCGGTAAGTTCTTTTCCCGGCTGGGTTTCATCGATTTCCTACATCGCCCGCACCAATTTCAAGGCTCGACAGGATGCGGTGGTTCGCGTGGTTATCGACCTGGTCTCGCCTGAAAATGGTGTGACGAAAATCGACCCGGCTTTTAGACCTGGTCAGTCTTGCGAAGTGGAATTCCAGCTTTATAGCGTTGAGAATGCCCTGGTTTTGCCTTTTGATGCCGTCATTCCTCTTGCTTCCGGCCCCTGCGTTTTTAAGGGCGATCTTGTTCCCACACCGGTTGAACTGCTCTTTTCTGATGGTTTGAATGGCTACGTTGCTCAAAGCGGCGTTGGCGAGGGCGATGAAATACTACTTATGGAGGCGCTGAATGATTAAAGCTGAGAATCTGCAGCGCTGGTTCGATATCGGCGACAACTGTGTGAAAGCCGTAGACAATGTGAATCTCGATATCGAGAAGGGAGAATTCATCGCAGTAATGGGGCCTTCCGGTTCGGGAAAATCGACGCTGCTGTATGTGCTTGGAGCCATGGACCAGCCAACCGGCGGCAGCATCAGCATCGATGGCCGGCGCCTCGACAAGATGAATGATGTCGAGCGATCTGAATTTCGCAATCGTTCGCTTGGTTTCGTTTTTCAGTCGTTTCATCTGCTGCCCCGCCTCAATCTGGTGCGCAATGCCGAAATGCCGATGATTTATGCCGGCATCGACCCAGAAGTGCGCAAAAGCCGAGCCGAAATGCTTTTGCGGGCTGTCGGTCTTGGCGACCGCCTCGATCGTCGGCCGACCGAGCTTTCTGGCGGCCAGTGTCAGCGGGCGGCAATTGCCAGGGCGCTGGTTAATCGACCATTGATCCTGCTGGCCGATGAGCCGACAGGTAATCTTGACTCAAAGACCGGTGAAGAGATCATTGCGCTTTTTCAGGCTCTCAATCGTGCGGGAATGACGGTTATCATGGTAACCCATGACAATCGCATGGCTCAGCATGCAAAAAGAATCATTCGCATGAAAGACGGAGTAATCGAAACTGTTGAAAAAGTTGCGCAGCCTTTGCGTTCCGCTTTGCCCGTCAAAGTTGAACAGTCACTGCAGGAGGTTTTAAATGAAACTTTCTGAGCAGATAAAAACTGGTGCAGTTGGGCTTTTCGACCATCCATTCAGAACATTTCTGACCATGCTCGGCATTATTTTTGGGGTTGGTGCGGTTATTGCCATGGTTTCAATCGGCGCCGGAGCTGAACGTGAGGCCCTTGAAGAACTTAAAAAATTTGGTGATGCCAGCATTCGTGTCAGCGCCATCGAGATTCAGGGGGAAAGATTGACCGAGGCTCTCAAAAAGCAGGCAATGGGTTTGTCTCTTGACGATGCCGATTTTTTGCGGTCGGCCTGTCCCTTTTTGCGCTTGGTCGTTCCGGAAAAGCTTGATGACTACCGGGTTTATTGTTTGAATAAAAAGCCGCTGGCTAAAATTGTTGGGGTCGGCGAGGGGTTTCTTGATGCTTCACGGTTCGAGTTGGCACGCGGCCGGTTTTTTCTTCCAGGGGAAATGAATGATGCTGGGCTGGTAGCGGTTCTTGGTGCTGGTATTGCCAGCGAAACCTTTGCCGATGTCGAGCCGGTTGGCCAGTTCATTCAGATAGAAAGAATGCGCTTTAAAATCATCGGTGTGATGAAAGAGCAGGGCAAAGGCGGCGGCAAGCTTGCGATCAAGCGCCGCGACCATGACCGCGACGTCTATATTCCGATAAAGGCCAGCATCGAGCGCCTTGAAAAATGGCCAGCCGAAGACAAGGAACTTTATCATCAGATTTCCAGCCTATGGCTAGAGGTTCAGCCGGGCACTGACCTTCTCAAGGCCCGCGATGCGGTGATGGCAATATTGAAAAGACGGCATCAGGGCGTTGAAGACCTTGAAAGTCAGGTTCCTCTTGAAATTTTGCAGCAGAGCCAGAAAACCCAGAATCTCTTTAATCTGGTAATGGCACTTATTGCCGGTATTTCGCTTCTGGTCGGCGGTATTGGTATCATGAACATTATGCTGGCTTCGGTAAATGAGCGAACTCGCGAAATTGGGGTTCGTCGTGCTCTGGGTGCTTCAAAGAAAGATATTGTCGTGCAGTTTCTGGTAGAAGCAAGTCTGATAAGTGTTTCCGGCGGCATTATCGGTATTTTTGCCGGAGCTTTGCTTTCTTACGGCATATCGGTCTACACCGGCTGGGTTACGGTTATTCCTCTCACTTCAGTTTTTATCGCTTTTTTTGTCTCGATAACCGTCGGTATCGTATTTGGCAGTTTTCCTGCTGCTAAAGCTTCCCAGCTCGACCCGGTCAAGGCTTTGCGTTACGAATAGTCCTGGGCATTGGTCTTTAGCCAGTCAGCTTTTGCAAATGTGCCGAGAATGATATTGACCAGTAATGCATATATCAGCAGGCTGAATATCATGGTTGCCAGCGTCTGCAGCAATTCGGTGCATCTGAAATTCATCAGAGAGCTGAAAAGAAGGAGAATGCTGAGAGAAAGATTGCTGTAAAAAACGAAATATCTGGTTTTTTCAAGATTGCACTTGAAGATGATGAAACCGACTGAAATAAGGCCAAGCGAATATGCCAGTGCGATCAGATTCAGTGTGGCAGTCATGATGATTTTACCTCCTGAATCTTTAATCAGCAATCTCTATGCCAGGGGCGAAAGTGGCTTGCAGACGTAATTGCACCGGGAATTCAGGATTTTTTCCCGCAAAGTTGTGGCAACTTTGCCATAATGGCTTGCCAGCGGCAAACTGCCGCCAAAAAAACAGCAAATATTGCTAAAATATAGTTGCAAATATTCGCTGCTTCTGCTAATATGGCAAGACATCCAGCTCGGGTGGTGAAATTGGCAAACACGCTAGATTCAGGTTCTAGTGCTCGCAAGGGCTTGGGGGTTCAAGTCCCCCCTCGAGCAGTTAAAAACCGCCGTAACCCGGCGGTTTTTTCATTTTTACCCTGTCTTTATGGCGCACATTGCTGCATGGATCGGAAAAGGATAGTTGACAATGAAATCTGGGGATAAGTCTGCAATCATAATCGGGGGAACTTCAGGAATCGGCAGGGCTTTGACTGAGCTGTTCATCGATAGCGGTTTTCAGGTAGGGGTGACAGGGCGCCGGCAAGAGTTGTTGGAGGAATTGCAACAGAAGCATGGTGAAAAGGTCTTCTGCCGGCAAATGGATGTTTCCCGGCCAGAAGAGGCCGCAGAAACTCTGATGAAACTTGTCGAAGAGATGATTGAGGTTGACTTGATCGTGATAAGCGCCGGAACAGGCTTTCCAAACCCAGAACTGAACTGGGAACCGGAAGCTGAAACCATCGCTACCAATGTTACCGGGTTTGCGGCGATTGCCGTTCAGTCGATGAAATATTTCTTGCAGCGCGGTCAGGGACATCTGGTCAGCCTGTCTTCCATCGCTGCGTTTCGTGGCAGCCATGAAGCCCCATCCTACAATGCTTCAAAAGCCTTTGTCAGCAATTACATCGAAGGCTTGCGGGTTAAAGCCGCCAGAAGCGGCAAACCGATTTACGTTACCGATATTTTGCCGGGTTTTGTCGACACACGCATGGCTCAGGGCGAGGGACTTTTCTGGGTCGCTTCCCCTGAAAAAGCTGCCCGGCAAATTTTTACCGCAATCAGGGCGCGGCGTCGGCGCGCCTTCGTTACCAGGCGCTGGCGCCTTATTGCACTGCTGCTGCAGATATTGCCGGATTTTATTTACGAAAAAATCTAGCTTGCCCTATTTAATCCTCTTCATATTTGCCGTAATTTAGCCGGGCAGATTCTCTTAACCAATAAATGCAAGGGTTGGCCATGACGCCACCTTGATTTGCCTTCCTGTGCCAATGCCTGATAAGTCTGCATGAAAATGTGACATGAAAAAAGCAGGTAGGATTTTCGTTGAAACATAGAATTGGTCTGGTCTGTGTCAAACCGAACCCTGCTTTTTGAAGGTGTCGGGTTACAATTTGCCTCGAAGCCCAGCTAAAGCAGATTCTCATCCGTATAATCTGCATCGACTGATTCATTGGTATTTATTCGGAGGTAAAGAATGATTTCCAGATCTTTGTTTTGTGCAGCTTTTATCGGTACGTTGCTGTTGATTCCAGCAATTTGTTCTGCAGAGGACTATTACGTCGAGCATCCGGCCGCCCCTTTTCATTCAACGACGCTGCAAGAATATGCACCGGTTCAAAAAACCGCTGCCAATTTTCCCAATAACCTGCAATGGCGAATGAACGAAATTCCCACTATCGACACCTATCGAGTCAATTTTTCCGGAAAACCTGGACACCCGGCTTCGCATGAAGGCATGGATTTCGTTCACAACAAGGCTACGGTTCCGCACGTTCCGGTTATCGCCGTCGCCAAGGGCACCGTTGCTTATGTTCGCACCGGTTGTCCCCAGAGTGGTATGTTTGCCAAAAACCAGAGTTTGCGTGAAGCCGGTGCCGGATGGGGCAATCATCTGGTTCTCTATCACGGGAATGGTATTTATACCCGTTATGCTCACCTGGCGCCGGGTTCAATCAAAGCCCGGGTCGGTGATAAGATGATGCCAGGCGATGTGGTCGGTGAAATGGGTAACTCAGGACGAAGTGAAGTGCGGCATTTGCATTTTGAAGTTGGCTACAAGGGCAGCTATTTCGTTGCAGGCAAACCAAGCCAGAGCTTTGACCTGGTTCTCGATCCGGCAAAGTTTTTCCCGAAAAAATGATTCAGGCTCTGGCGATGAGGTGAAATTAGAAGGCTGTTCAAGCTTTAATGCCGCATTAAACAAATCTGTTTTTGGCTTATGCTAAAAACCTTGCTATTTGTAAGGTAATATTTTATATTATTAGCAGGCTTATTGTTTAAGGAGGCGAAATTATGCCAGATCGAGACGGAACCGGACCTTCATCAGTTGGAAGAGGTATGGGGCGTTTTTGTCGCCGCCAGACTGACAGTCGGACAATGGCAATTCTGGCTTTTCTGCTGGAAAACTGGCGCCCGATTGCCGGATTCCTGTTGACGATTATTTTGCCGTTGCTGAGCCGAAAGCTAGGGAGCTCGGAACGCATTTCATTCGAGAAAACCAATCTGCTTCCTTTTAATGACAAGGATAGATGATGGAAGGGAAATTCAAATATTTATTTGGCCCGGTTCCGTCACGGCGACTTGGCCGATCATTAGGGGTTGATCTAACCCCCTTCAAGACCTGCAATTTTAATTGTATTTTCTGCCAGCTTGGTGCGACGACCAATCATACTGCTGAAAGGAAGTCTTATGTTCCCGTTGAGCAGGTTGAAGAG
>CAZTHA010000087.1:0-13389 GCA_964613435.1 uncultured bacterium | reverse complement strand
GCAGAAATCAGTCTCTATTTCCTCTGCTGCCGCGCCAGCGGCTGAGTTCAACAAGCGCGTCGACGCGGAACGTTGATAAAATCAAAATAATTATGGATAGTCTACGCACGCTTTCAGGGGTGGTTGAGCCGCATTTTGAGGTTCTTGAGCTCTTAAAGCTGCCTTTCGGCGAAAAGAACAACTTTATGGCCTGGTACGGGGGCTTCAAAAAGCGCAGCTTTTTCTATGATCGATAAAAGGAAGAGATTATCTTTAATTAGAATAATTCAATAAATGCAAACTGTTATTTTGTCATCTCCTGTTTTTCTATTCAACAGGCAATTCCTCAAAATGCGGGATTTTTTCAAGATCACGATCCCAATTTGCTTTTTCATTTTGGAAAATATGTCCGCTGGGAATAATCGCTATGTCAGAATCCAAACTTCCTGCAGGAACTACCAATAACTTTCCATCCATTTGAATATTCGGCAATGCTGAACTACAGTTTGGGCAAAAACTTTTTATATGACCAGAATTTTTATAATTGTAAGTTCTTACTTCATTCTCTCCCTTTAACCATTTCAGTTTTGCAGTCGATGAAAAAAGATTCGATGCATGAGCAGACCCGGTGTCTTTTCGACAGTATCTGCAGTGACAGAAAAAGAATTTTTCGAACTCACCAACAATCTCATAAGTTATGTTTCCGCAAAGACAAGAACCTGTATATTTCATTTTTACTCCATTTTGATCAATCACAATTTTTATTTCCGTTGTTCAATCATTGCAAAATGCTCCCTTTGAACAATTCGATACTTTATTTCTGGAAAGCCATTAACAATAAGATTCGCCAGTCTATGAATTCCATCGAGGATTACAAGCCTGGATCCAAAATACATTGTTTCAATGGGAAAGGAGATATCGACTGAGAGCACATGTTGGAAACGTTCTGGATAGCGTTTAGGATTGTTTATAACGGCTATTGGGCACAAGTCAAAGATTTGATCCGGAGGATTGCTGGCCCAGAAAGGGCATTCAAGATGCCACTGGAAAAAGTTAATTTTAGCATTATGAGTAGGAATATCAATTGACCATATTTTTGAATTTACCCAGCTAAGATCAAAATACTCATGCATCTCTTTTGGAAATCCATCATACATAGCTTTCATTCTTGAACACAACGACTGTTGTAACCGGACGTCGAATCGATGCTCTTGTTGAACTCAGCCGCTGACGCGGCAGGTGAAGGGAAAGGTAAGGCTTCTGGAATGTTTTGCAGCATCTGGTTTCCCTTTCGATTCATTTTTGTTGAGTAAAATTTAAACATCAATTTGAGCAGATATGCAGAGACCTTCTGTTGTCACTTCAGCGCCGGGAATGCCGACTTCCATGGCGTTTTTAAGCAGGTTTGATTAGGCTGGTGCGTCCTGGTCCTGGAGTTGGAATTATTTATCCAGGAAGCCCATCAAAGACTCAAAGGACTCATGGCGAACATGGAAAAGTCTTGTGATTTCTGCTTTCTTTTCTGCTGTTGTGTCATTGGGCAGAGCAGATACAAAATCCGTCCAGGAATTGGCTCGCTTGCCTACCAGCTTATTTGAAAAGTTCTGCAGGGTTATGAAGAAATTGCGATCTCCCAGGATTTTTCTTGCTTTGAGCATGTAAAGGGGGAACTTGGTGATCTGAAGATCTTTTGCATGTTTGAAAATGTTCGGATCAAGATCAGGGTTAATCACGTATTTTGCCAGATCATCTTTAAGTGGGAAATCTTGCCCACCGTTGGCAAAGAATTGTTGGAGTTCCTTAATTAAACCATCTTTCCAGGTGTTGTAGGCCTCCGGCCCCGCAATTTTTTCCGCGGCCAACCCGGCAAGGAGTTCGGCCATCCCTTCTTCGAAAGCCATGAAGTCGGCGACGCTGATTAAGATTCCAAACCAGTGGTGTCCAAGTTCATGCGCCAGGAAGCTTAAGGCTTTTCTTTGTCGTTCTTTTCCAGAACGCTTTGCCATGACCTTTAGGTAGTCGTCAGAAATGACTAGCGTTCCTGAATGTTTGCCATATCCCCACCGCGAAGGAAAAAGGCTCGAAAAGACTACTAGCTGCTGTTGATAGGGATATTGAACGTTCAGGCACCTGCTGTGATGTTGGATTATTTTGCCAGTTAGAGAGGTAATGAGAGGAGCCAGGTTGCTGGCAGAAGAAGGGATAAAAGTTCCTATGAACTTACCATTCACATTCGTCGAAAAAAGCTGGTGGTTTTTCCCGTAGAAAAGGTTGAATCCCCCTAGTCGTATTCCCTCATCAAGTTCCCATGTCGTTTTATTCACCCCAAGTTTCACAGATTGCCGCAGAAGCTTCCCGTTGGTAACGACCTTATAAGCATCTGGCAAAGAAACTGAGAGCCGGGCTTTTCTTACAGACTTAGGTGATCCAAGCGCTGGAATCCATGGGTGCCAGCACTCTTGTGCGAAAAGCTGGCCAAAGGTGGGAGACATGGCGGTCTTTACCGTTCCCTGGATTTGCGAGCCGGATGTTGTTTGGGTTAACTTTGCATCAAGCTTTGGGAGGTGACCCTGAAACAGGATTTTTAAACGGTGATTGCCTGCACCTAATGATGGAAGCGCAATAAGAAGTCGTTTGAGTTTCTTGAACTTGAGGGGTTCCCACTTACCTTCCTTATGAAGCCAAATCCGCGAAGGCTTGAGACTGTCGTGAAGGGCCAACATGGCGGGTCGATTGGGTATATCTGGAAAACTTGCTGAAAGATCGACTATGCCCCGAAGATAGGCTTCGTCAGGGTTTACGAAAACATGTGCAGTAAATTCGGTAACATTAAACCCTTTGGCGAAAGCGAAGGACGAGAAAAGCAGGACAAAGGGAATAACGGTCCAGAGAACGGCCAATCTGCGGATGGTTGTTTTGAAAAGCACAGAGACTACCTCCAGGGGAATCTGTTCTAAGCCCAGACAAGACTGTATGAATCCTTTGTATCACAGTGAAAGAGAGGGTGTCAAGCTCACTTGGTCGACGCACTTGTGTACGCCCGACATGGACGTGAAAGACCTTGACCAGTTTTTCAAGACCACCTCTTTTTGCCGGGTTTAATTCGGGGTGGCGCCGACAGCCATAATAAGTTATAATATTCGCCACGCAAAGACCTGTCTGCGTAAACAGTTAAAGCCAAACCAAGGAGTTTTTCTTCAATGCACAGCGAATATCACAAATGGTACAGCCCCAACGTCGGGCACGACATGCAAATGAAAGTTTTCGGACATTATGGTCGACCGTTACTGGTTTTTCCATGCGCCGGCGGCAGCTTTCATGAATTTGAAGACTTTGGCATGCTCGATATCGTTCGCGAACAGGTCGAAGCCGGCCGACTCAAAGTTTTCTGCGTCGACAGCCTCGACAATCAGTCATGGCTGAAAAAAGACGGACACATTGGCGACAACGTCTTCCGTCACGAAGCATACGATAAGTATATAGTTCATGAGGTGGTGCCCTTCATCAGAAATCACTGCCAGGGCGACTGGAAGATAGCCCTGACCGGCAACAGCATGGGTGCATTTCACTCAGTAAACTTTCTTTTGCGCCATCCCGACGTTTTTGATGCATGCATCGCTCTCGCCGGTGTCTACACGTTAAAACATGTAGTCGGCGACTATTGGGATCAAAATGTTTATTTCAATTCCCCGCTTGATTACTTGCCAAATCTGAATGACCAGTGGTTTCTTGACAACATTCGCCAGGCCCGCATAATCGTATGTTCAGGCCAAGGCGCCTGGGAATACCCGGAAGACGCCAAGCGCTTGAAAGATATCTTTGCGCAAAAGGGAATCGACGCCTGGGTTGATCTCTGGGGACATGACGTCAACCATGACTGGCCATGGTGGAAGGTCATGCTGCCGCATTTCCTGCCGCATATTCTTTGATCAGAATGAAGCAGCCCGATTACGCCAACTATGCCGCATACTATGATTATTTTGAGCTGGCCGGATTCGAAGAATCTGAAGAGCTCAACATTTTCCTGAACGAGCTTTTCAAAATCAACAAAATCAAATCGGTAGTCGATTTTGCCTGCGGCACTGGAGCACAGAGCCTGGGTCTGGCAAAATACGGCTACCGGGTAACCGCTGCTGATTTGAGCTCAGAAATGCTGCAAATTGCCCGAAAAAAGGCTGAAAAACATAAAAATATCGATCTGATCTTCAGGGTCGGCAACATGGTTGAAGCCAATTTCGGCATTTTCGATGCCGCCATCTGTATTTTCAACGCCATTGGCCATCTTACCCGACAACAATGCCGGGATTTTTTTGCCAACGCCTGGCGTCATCTGGAAAAGGGCGGACTTTTTGTCGTCGATATTTTCAATCTGCAGGCACTCGTTGCCGGCAGCTTCGAAGAGTACGGTTACATGAGCCGCGAACTGCTCATCGACGGGCAGCTGATCAACCATGTCAGAAACTGCGAACTTGATGAAGAGCATCAGATCATCAGCATTCGCTCCAAAACCAGAAGACAAAACGGCACCCACCAGCCGGAAGAAATCGACGATTTCTGGCAGATGCAGGTTTACGAGCAAAAAGAATTAAAATCCATGCTCAAAGCGGCCGGGTTTAAGGAAATTGCCTTCTTTGGCCCGACCGGCAGCGAGTTCGAACCCGAAAAATCTGATATAATTCTGGCTGTATGCCAGAAATGAAAGGAAAAAAAACATGACTACAGCACGTGCCAGACATATTCTGGTTAAATCCAAGCGACAGTGCCTCGAACTTCTTGAAAAAATCAATTCCGGAACCGATTTTGCCGAAATCGCCCGCGATTATTCAGAATGCCCCTCAGGCAAAAAAGGCGGCGACCTGGGCGAATTCAGACCGGGCATGATGGTTAAGGAGTTCGACAAAGTAGTATTTTCAGGCAATGTCGGCGAGGTTTACGGTCCGGTTCAGACCCAGTTCGGTTATCATCTGATCGAAATTTTGAGTCGCAGCTAAATTTCTGTTTCGCTAGAAACAACGCCGTGCTATTCTTTTTTCAAATTCACTAACAGGACTGGGGTCAGAATGAAGATAAAAGTCTGGGGATGCCGTGGAACTCTGCCAACGCCTGGAACCAACACCATAAAATACGGTGGCAACACAACCTGTATCGAGATAAGAAACCAGAAAAACTATCCGACGATAGTCGATGCGGGTTCAGGAATTCGTTTTCTCGGCAAAGAACTGCTGAAAGATAAAAATCTTGAAGAAATGTGCCTGGTTCTCACGCATTCGCACTGGGACCACCTGATGGGCTTCCCCTTCTTCATGCCGGCTTATTTCAGCAGGTTTAAAATCAACGTCTGTGGCGTTGCCTCAGCCAAAAACTATATGTGTCAGTCGCTGGCAAGGCAACTTGAAGCGCCCTATTTTCCGGTGAATTTTGAAGATCTGAAAGCACGGTTCAGCTTTGGCTGTTCGTGCCCCGGTTGCGCCCAATGCACCAAAATCAGCATGGAACCGATTTCGCTCAGTCATCCGAACGGTGGCTTCGGTTACAAGTTCCACGAAAACGGGAAAACTTTCGTTTTCCTGACCGACAATGAACTGGGATTCCAGCACCCCGAAGGAAAACTTCCTTATGAATACGTTGATTTTGCCAAAGGCGCCGACCTGCTTTTTCATGACGCCCAGTATACCGACGAGGAATACGAAAAAACCAGGGGCTGGGGGCACTCAACCTACAAACAGGCGCTCAAACTGGCGCTTGATGCCGGAGTAAAAAGCTTCGGCATTTTTCACCACGACCCGGACCGCAGCGACGAACAGCTCGACAAAATAGTCGAAAATCTTCGACAAACGGTGCGAGAAAAAGGCGCAAAACTTGAAGTTTTTGCGGTAAGCGAAGGAATGGAAATAGACCTCTAATGCGCGTAAAACCTGGCCGCCCCTTCCCACTTGGAGCTACTTTCGACGGAAAAGGCGTAAACTTTTCCCTTTTTTCAGAACATGCCGAAGGGGTCGAGTTATGCCTTTTCGACCAATCATTGCAGGAAACCCGCATCGCACTGCGGCATCGAACTGCTTTTGTCTGGCATATCTATATCGAAGGGCTCAAACCGGGCCAACGCTACGCTTATCGTGTACATGGGCAATACAAGCCTGAGCAGGGACTGCGTTTCAATCCGCGAGTTCTGCTTCTCGACCCTTATGCCAAAGCTGTCAGCGATGTCGAACATCACGAGCACGGCCTTTTTGCCTATGAAATCAACAGCAAAAACAAGGATCTGACGCCAAGCCTTGAATATGCTTCCGGCACACCACTGGGCATAGTCATGGAATCGGACTACGACTGGGAGGGCGACCAACTGCCGCGCCACCCTTTCCACAAGTCGATTATTTACGAGGTCCATGTCAAGGGCATGACCATGCAACATCCCGAAGTCCCGGAGGAAATCAGGGGCACTTACGCGGCAATGGGTTCAGAGCCAATAATCAAATATTTGAAAGAACTAGGCATTACCACACTCGAATTATTGCCGGTACATCAGCACATCGACGACCCATTTCTCGTCGAAAAGGGACTGAAAAACTACTGGGGCTACAGCACCCTGTCTTTTTTTGCCCCGGAAATCCGTTATAGTGCAGACAAGTCACCGGGCGGCGCTGTTCGTGAATTCAGGCAGATGATCAAGAATCTGCACCGAGCCGGAATAGAAGTAATTATCGACGTGGTTTACAACCACACCTGCGAAGGCAACTACAACGGGCCGACGATGAGCTTCAAGGGCATCGACAATCCCGCCTATTATCGGCTGGTCAAAGACAACCCGAGGTATTACAAGGACTACACCGGCACAGGCAACACGATCAACGTGGTTCACCCGCAAACCCTGCAGTTAATCATGGATTCGCTGCGATATTGGGTTCAGGATATGCACGTCGATGGCTTCAGATTTGATCTGTGCTCGACTCTGGCCCGGGAAATGCATTATTGGAATCAGCTTTCGAGTTTTTTCACCATCATTCACCAGGACCCGGTCATCAGTCAGGTCAAATTGATCGCCGAGCCATGGGATGTCGGCGAGGGCGGCTACCAGGTCGGCAATTTTCCGGTTTTATGGGCTGAATGGAATGGCAAATACCGCGATGTCATGCGCTCGTTCTGGAAAGGCGATGGCGGATACGCCGGAGAAGTGGGTTATCGACTCACCGGCAGCAGCGACCTTTACGAGAATGACGGCAGGCGACCATACATGAGTGTAAATTTCATCACCGCCCACGATGGCTTCACTCTGAAAGATTCGGTCTCGTACAATCACAAACACAATCATCAGAACCTTGAAGACAACCGCGACGGACACAACGACAATCGCTCGTGGAATTGCGGAATCGAAGGCGAAACGACCAATGACCGCATCAACATGCTTAGAACCAGGCAGATGCGCAATCTGCTGGCGACCCTGATCTTTTCACAGGGAACGCCGATGATCTGCGGTGGCGATGAGATTTGTCGCACGCAAAAGGGCAACAACAACGCCTATTGCCAGGACAACGAAATCAGCTGGTTCAACTGGAAGCTCAACGCTGAAGCCAAACAAATGCTTGATTTTACCAGAAAAATCATTGATATTCGTCTGGCCCACCCGGCCTTGCACCGAACCAAGTTTTTTCAGGGGCGGCAGATTCGCGGCAGCAACGTGCGCGACATTATCTGGTATCGGCCCGATGGCGGCGAAATGGATGATGAAGACTGGACCAGTCCGCACACCCGAGGTCTAACCATGTTCTTGGCCGGCTCCGGCATCGATGATGTTGATGATGACGGGATTCCTTTGCATGACGACAACTTTCTGCTGATGCTCAATGCTTCTGGCATCGACGTCGAGTTTTACACCCCGGCATTCGCGGCCAAATGGGAGCTTTTAATCGACACTTACGCCCCCGAATCGCAAGAGAATCTGAAAAGTTCGGCGCAAACCACGATTCGTGCCCGCAGCATGAAACTGTTCATCTGCCGTTGTGAAGTTCATCCGTTGCCAAAACCATTTTTCTGAGCCTGAGAGCCAAATCTGACGTGCGGCGCTTCTAAATCAGAACGGTTATCTTTCTGTTGTTTTTCAAACTATTCCTTCAAACTGTTTTTTGAAAAAGAATAGAGGTGAGACGCGATCCAGGCGGTTATGGGAATGGCCAGGACCATACCGCAAAGACCGGCCAGCGATCTGACGATTTCTGCGCCGATGAATTCCATGTTCATGATTTTGATCAGCGGAAAATCTTCGCGCTGCATGGCAAAGACCAGAATAAGGGTAAGAGACGCACCGGTGTAAGCAAGAATGAGAGTGTTAACCATGGTGCCGATTATGTCACGACCGATATTCATGCCACTTGAAAAAAGCTCTTTCTGACCGAACTCGCGATTGGCCGCGGCCAACTCCTGAATTGAAGAAGCAATCGAAATCGCCACATCCATTACCGCGCCAAGTGCGCCGATGATGATGCCGGCGATCATGATTCCCTTGAGACTCAAATTGGCATTCATAACCTGTAAAAAGGTGCTTTCGTGGCCAGTATAACCGGTCAGATGCAGAATTTCCGTGGCAGCATAGCCGAAAATTCCGGCGAGAACGACTCCGGAAACGGTTCCCAACGAAGCAATCAGAGCCTTGCGGCTTCTTCCGGCAACGAAAAGCAGGTTGATTACCGTTATCAGCAATGCCGCCATTACTGCCAGCAGAATCGGCGACCAGCCGGCGAGAAGAAAGCGGGCCATCACGCCAAAAATTATAATCAGGGTAAAGAAAAGCGCCAGCATGGCTTTTACCCCTGCAACTCCTGAAATAACCGCAATTATCAATATCAGCAAAAACGACAAACCCATCAGTTTTCGTGATTTGAAATACTCATCTATGCCAACGATCATTTGACCATCCTGATTTTCAACCACAGCCAGCACGACATCGCCCGGATTTATCTGCAGATTGTAGGCCGATCCCGGCGAATCAAAATGATCAGCTTTAAGAGTCTTTCCGGCATAGGGACCGGAGAGGATTTCGAGTTCAACCTCATAGATCTTGTCGGCACTGCCCGGCTCTTCATTTGGCTGCTCAACTATTGCGCCAACTTTGGCCTGGCAATAAATACCATCGCTGGTTGATCCAAAGATGTAAAAAAGAATCAGAGCCATGAAAATCAACCCACCAATGATCCATAATGCTTTTCTATTTTTCATTTTTATCCTTCTACCACAGACGATTGGCGACTGCTGCTTCGAGTTTGTCTTCATTCTCATCCGAAAGCGGAGCGAGAAAATCAAGGCCGGTAAGTTTCTCTATTTCATCAATTGAAGTCAAAAAACGGTCGATCGGTTCATTGCCCTGCACGGTCTGAGGGATAATGAAGGCAAGGGTTCGCACCGTGCCTTTTTGCTCATCGAACAAAATTTTGAACAGGGCGTCAGGCACTTCAACCTGGTTTTTAATGTGCTGAATATGTGGATCAAATATTGGACCGGTTATAACCCAGACCGTTTCGAGATTCTGGGCATAATCGTTTTCCATTTTTTCGAGACGTTGCCACACTTTACGATTCAAATCAGGAGATTGGGGCACGATATTTGACATCAGAAAGGTTTCAAGCTGAGCTTCCCGACCATATTGGCTGGAAATTGCCGAATTGGGTGCGAGATGCCCACGATCGTAACCGCTTGCCTTATAATCGTTTGGGCTTATACGCGAAAAGGTTCGCATATCGGCCTTAAAGCCACCAGGGCGTTTAAGATTGTAGTTTTTGCTGTTACCGTCAACCTTGTAAGCAACCCAAAGCGGGTTTCTTCGCTTTTCACAATATCCGGTGTAGTAGCCGATATTGCGCAGAATTGTCAACTCGACCTTGTTCGAAGTTGGCAACCCCCCGTAGACAAGATTGCGGGCTTCGCGGGTAGCCTGCGCCAAACCAGGCTCGATCGAGCAGGCAAATGGACCACTTACTGGCGGCCGATCCGGATGTTTCTGACGGTATTGAATGTAGTAGTAAATCCCGATGCCGACAAAAGTCACCAGTAAAATCAGCAGAATAAGCTGGTTTTGCCCGAGACCTCTACGATCTTTTCGAAATTTCATTTTTCAAGCCTTTATTTCATTTTTTTGGCCGGAACAATTTCCAACCAATAATTATCAGGATCAGCAATGAAATATATCCCCATTTTCGGATTCTCATAGCAGATACAGCCCATTTTCTCGTGTAAATCATGTGCCGCCTGATAGTCTTCGGTTGTAAAAGCGATATGGAATTCATTTTCGCCAAGATTGTACGGCTCGGTTCGATCACGCAGCCAGGTCAATTCAAGACTGTGGCCGGTTGCCCCATCGCCGAGGTAAACAAGAATGAAGCTGCCATCTTCGGCTTCCTTGCGTCGGACCTCTTTCAGACCCAGCGCCTTTTGATAGAACTCAAGGCTTTTATCAAGATTCAAGACATTTATATTATTGTGGTTGAATTTGAAATCAGGCATCGTCTACTCCCGTTCAATTAATTGATTAAAACATTTTCATTCAAGTGCGATTATGCGAGCAGGTCAATACTTTTTTCACAACCTGGCAAACGGTTGTGGCATCGATTTGATGATCGACAAAGCATTGCCCTATATCCAGACAACTTTGCAGATAATCTCTGACTCCTATCCTCACCGGATTGCGGAATTCAAGAGCTGCAATAAAGCTTCCCAGCCCAGTTTCGCGGCGGTTATCTTCAAGAGTGAAAATCTTGTTGGCTTTTTCCACCATCTTTTTGAGAATCTTTTCGCGATCGGCAAAGTGGTTTACAGCAACAACACAGAGGGGCATTTTTTCACCGGCAAGCATTTCTGCGGCTTTTAGAGCCTCAGCAAGCAAATGCGGCCCGGCAACGAAAAGAATATTCTCATTCCCGGCTTTTTTACCGACGCGAAAAATCTGGGGCGCAAAAGGCGTAAAGGGCTGTATCGCCTCAGGCAGATCTGCGGGAAGGCTACGATGTAGCCTTATATAGGCAGGCGTGCTCGATTTTTTTTCGGCCCATTCGAGGGTCATGCGGTTAATCAGGTAGGCAAGCATTTCAGAAGCCTGCTGCCCGTTCAAGGGTTCAAGAATTTCAATCTCGCCAAGCGAGCGCATCAGGCCAAGATCATTTACCGCCTGATGACTTTTACCGTCGGTAAAATAGTCGGCACCGCTGTAATGGGCCGCAAAAATCACCGGAACTTTTTCGGTGATGGCATTGTAAATCTGATCGAGACTGCGCCGATAAAATGCGGCATAGGTATTGGTCACGGCGATCTTGCCGCAGAGAGCCAGGCCAGTAGCAATCGAGCACATATCCTGTTCACTGATACCGACTTCAATGAAGCGCTCTGGGAATTTTCTGGCAAAGTTGTTCAGACGGCAGGATTTTTCAAGATCAGCATCGAGCACATAAAGATGCTGAAACTGACTGCCTGCGTCAACCAGGGCTTCGGCAAAGGCCGGTCCGGTTCCGGCGATGGTCTGGGGTCTGGCGGAATCAACCTTGCCGGCTGCCTTTTCATCTTTAAGATACTGCTTGAAGAGCTCGACGATGATATGATTGTCGGTTTTCAAAACCAGTTCCTTAACCGCGGCAACATATTGCCGGTCATCGGGAATCTTGCCATGCCAGATGCCTTCGCGCCGGGGCGTGTCTTTCTTCATGGCAGTAAGCGTGCAGCCCCCACCCTTTTCAGTTTCAGCGATAATAACCATTGGGGCATTGATACGAATACCCTGCAAAATGGCGTTCTCGATCTGCTCAAAATCATGACCATTGATGGTCATACAGTTCAAGCCGAGATGAGTCATAACCCGGGCCCAATCCTGAGCATCCTTGATATCGACAGTCTGACTGTCCGACTGCAGGAAATTGCGGTCAATAATGGCAATACAATTGGTCAGGTTGAGCTTTTTCAAGCTCAAAAAAGCCTCGAAAACCTGTCCTTCCTGTAATTCGCCGTCACCAATAATGGCGAAAACCGGGACTTCAAGACCCTGGGCGCGATTGCTGATAGCGACCCCGATAGCTTTCGACAAGCCCTGCCCGAGCGAACCTCTGTCGGCATCGACCCCGGGAACGTTGCGGTCACTGTGGGCCGGCAACCCGCCTCGGGCCTTATAGGTAACCAGTCGATCGGCAGGGAAACAGCTGCGCCCGGCAAGGACCGCATAGTGCCCCATTGCCGCATGCCCCTTGGAGAGGAACAATGAGCTTCTTTCGTTAATCGGCAGCAGGGGTTCCTTGATAAAACGATGATAAATACAGGTTAGAATATCGAGGCAGGAAAAGGAAGCTCCCAGCCAACCATGTCCGGCGGCATAAAGACCGGCCAGGCAATTTATGCGATAGGCTGCCGCCAGCTTTTCCAGATCGCTCGTGCTGGAATCAGGCATTGCGGATACTATTTCGTTATCAATCAAAAAAGGTTGCATATTTTTCCCCTAATCTGCCTGTGAAAAGCCTTTAACCGTTGCTTTGCTCCATTCAACGATCAGGAGATGCTTTTTCAGTTCCCTGATCGCCTTTTTCAGTTCTGAAGAAGACAAGCCCGTTTCTTTTTTCAATTCATCATAGGTTTTGAATGCTTCACGGTCGAGCGCTGCGAGAATTTGGCGACTTGCCGGGCTTTCGAGCAACCTGAGTATCTGTTGATGCAATTTTTTGCCTTCGGCAAGGGTAACGGTCTGAGGTTCACCTTTGCGCGGCTTTTCGATGCCGGCGTAGGGCAAGCGTGAATTCCAGAGAACATCGAATTCAGCCAGAAAACTGTCGATAACCTTCTGATGATCCCGGTAAAGCCCGTTGAAAAACATGACGTTTTCAAAGTTCAGGTATTCAGCCGAACCGGACCAGTTGTAACTGCCAAGCGCCATTTCACGGCCATTGACCACCAATGTTTTGTGGTGCAGAAAAAGACTCAGATAGCTTATCAACATCGGTCGTTTTTCTTCACTGTTGAAGCTATAAGCATTTCTTCGAAATCGATAGCGGACCTGGATATTTTTCAGACCCCGCTGATTGGCCTGGGCTTCAAGCCAGGGCGCGAGTTTGCTCTCTTCCGGGTTGGCGTCATCGAGTTGCGCATGATCGAACAACAGGCGGAATCGGGCTTCGGGGTTGCGTTCGGCGGCCCGCAAAACCTCTTCGGCCAGTTCCGGGCGGGTAAAACTGAACATGGCCAGATCAAAGCGGCCATTGGGCTCGACCCGCCGCATAAGGGTGATCAAGGCGTTGTCGATGCGGGTCAACTCGGTTTCATTCAATGGCTCGGCATTGAAAAGAATACTGGCATAACCGGCGACCGGATCAACTTCAACATATTTTTCAGGAGTGTCGGGGCCGAGAATGACTATGGAATATTCGTTCCAAAGGCGGGCAAATTCCTCCT
>CAZTHA010000086.1:0-13389 GCA_964613435.1 uncultured bacterium | reverse complement strand
TGGTGATGATTTTTGGCTCCATTTCCGTTTATCCTCCGCGCGGTGAATACCAGATAATCGTGTCAGATCTTCGCCCGGCCGGTATTGGAGCTCTTTATGAGGCTTATGAAAAGCTTAAGAAAAAGTTGCAATCGGAAGGATTGTTCGACGCCGAAAGAAAGCTGCCTCTACCCTTCATTCCCAAGGGGGTGGGCGTTGTTACTTCATCGACTGGCGCAGTCATCAAAGATATTTTTCGCGTTATCCGGCGACGTTTCGTTAACATGCCGATTTACCTGGTTCCGGCCAAAGTACAGGGTGATGGCGCAGTTGCAGAAATCGTTGCCGGTCTGAAGCGACTTGAAAATGATTCAAGGGTCGATGTCATTATCGTAGCTCGCGGCGGCGGAAGCCTTGAAGACCTTTGGCCTTTTAACGAGGAAATTGTGGCTCGGGCGATAAGTGCTTCGACCAAGCCAGTTGTTTCAGCGGTGGGCCATGAAACCGATACGACTATTGCCGATCTCGTGGCTGATCGACGGGCTGCAACCCCGTCAGTTGCCGGAGAATTGGTAGTTCCGGTTAAGGCTGACCTGATGCAGCTGATTTCGCGTCAGGTCGCCCGGCTGAGCAGTTTGGCCAAAATGAAGCTGGCATTGGCTCATCAACGCTTTCGTCGCGCTGCCGAATGCCGGTTTCTTGTAAATCCATCACTCTTCGTTGCCGAAAGACGCATTCGCGTGATGAATCTTAGCCGAGAGCTGGAGTCTGCCTGTAAACTGTTTGTTGGCCAGGCTCGACACCATTTTGCCTTGCTTTCAGCTGCTCTTGCGGGTCTTAACCCGTATCTGCTGCTTAAAAGAGGCTATTTGATGGCCAGCGATGAAAAGGGTGGGGTGGTTACTTCGGTAAAGAAGCTTAAAAAAGGTCAGAGTCTGGTTTTGCAGTTCAAAGACGGTAAGGCTTCAGCAGTAGTCGAGCAAATTGTAAAGGAGGCATTCGATGCCAAAGATCAAGATAGATGAAATTAATGAGCTTCTCGCGATCAGTCCCGAAGAGATCGCCAGACTGTCTTATGAAGAAGCAATGGAGCTGTTGGAGCGCACGGTGGCGGCCCTTGAACAGGAAGGAACCCCTCTGGAAATGGGTGGCAAGCTATATGAGCTTGGCACAATTCTTAGCAAAAAATGCAGCAAAATCCTCGATTCTACAGAAGAAAAGATGCTAAAGCTGCTCGGCGATTCAGAAACCGGAACTGAGGAACCATTTGATCCTGAAGTAGACGGTCGGTGATTCCAAGTCAAATGTCTAATCAAGATCTTTCTAATCAAGATTTTAAACAAAAACTGGCGCTGTTTGCCAAAAGAACCGAAGAGGCCCTCGAGGCCTGGTTGCCAGTATCCGGTTGTGGTCGCCTGCCCGAATCCTGTCGATATTCGACACTGTCTGGAGGAAAGAGAATCCGTGCCGCCCTGGCGCAGATCGTTGGCGAATGTTTCCAAAAGGAAAAATGCCCGGCGATTTTGCGGTTTGCCTGCGCTATTGAGCTGATTCACGCATACTCGCTTATCCATGATGACCTGCCGGCAATGGATAATGATGATTTTCGCCGTGGTAAACCCACAAACCACAAGGTTTTCGGTGACGCCATAGCTATTCTTGCCGGAGACAACCTCTTGACAACTGCTTTCGCCTGGTTGGCGAAACTTACCGATGACGCAGTAGCCCCGGAAAAAGTTGTGAAGATGGTGGCTCTCGTGGCTGAGGCCGCTGGTGCGAACGGCATGATCGGGGGGCAGGTACTCGACATGGAAGCGGAGCATCGCCAAATAAATATTGACCAGCTTGAAACCATTCATTCGCTCAAAACCGGCGCCCTTTTGTCGGCTCCGGTTATTGGTGCCGCGATACTATGTGATGCTAATGACGCAGACATAAAGGTTTTACGCGAATTTTCAGAAAAAATTGGACTCCTTTTCCAGATCGTCGACGATCTTCTCGATGTGGAAGGAGATCTGAAAGAGCTTGGCAAAGCTCCCGGCAGTGATCAAAAAAAGGGGAAAGCGACTTACCCATCTATTCTGGGTCTCGAAAAAACCAGGGCACTGGCTGCCTCGACTCACGCCCAGGCTCTGGATTGCCTTAAAAGTTTCAGCGCCGATAAGACTTTGCTTGCACAAATGGCTGATTTTATTTATTCTCGAAAGAACTGATTCTGGAGGATGAAAATGCCAAATCGAGGTTCGGTTACTGCGCTGATAGTCGCCGGAGGGCTTGGAACCCGAATGAATGCCGGAGTTCCAAAGCAGTTCCTGCCGCTGAAGGGAAAACCGGTTGTGCAGTGGAGTCTGGAATGTTTTGAACAGACGCCTGGCGTGGACAAGATCGTTTTGGTTCTACCCCATGATTGGGTCGATGAGGGCCGCGATAAATTGATCAGCTTCGATCCAGAAAAGCCTTTTGCCATAGTTGCCGGCGGCAACACCCGTCAGGAGTCGGTCGCTGCCGGTATAGAAGTAGTTAAAGATGAAGACGGCTGGCTGATAATACACGATGGGGCAAGACCCGGGATTACTCCGGAACTGGTAAGCCAGTCTCTTGAGAGTGCCCGCAAACTTGGAAATGCCGTTTGTGCAATTCCTTCAACTGATACGCTGGTTCGGGCTGCTGATGGCGCTGTTGTTGAGAACCTCGATCGCAGCCAGATTTTTCGTGTTCAGACCCCACAGATTTTCCGTCTGAGCAAAATGCGCATGGCGCTTGAAAATGCCAGTCGCAAGGGTATAGTCGCAACCGACGACGCCGGCCTTATTCGCGAACTTGGCGAAAAGATTTTTCTGGTCGATGGTTCTGAGCTTAATTCAAAAGTTACCAGACCCGAAGACTTAAATTTGCTCGAAGCACTGCTTTAAAGCGGCTTATTTAATAATATGAAAAAGACTCTCATTGTCTCGGCTCCGGCGAAAATAAATATCGGGCTCTGGGTAAAACACAAGCGAGCCGATGGCTTCCATGAACTGGCAAGTATCATGCAGACGATTTCGCTGGCAGATACCGTAACTCTCAAAGAAATCAGCGAGCCGGGCATTCATTTGTTCTGCGAGCACCCTGATGTTCCGCTTGATTCAAGCAATCTGGTTCATCGGGCCGCCACTGTATTTCTTGAAAAATTTGGCATCGAGCCCCATTTGGCAATCAATATCGACAAAAAGATCCCGGTCGCTGCCGGTCTGGCCGGCGGCAGCACTGATGCCGCCGCAGTTTTCACCGGCCTGGCCCGCATGTATGACAAACCGGTCACTTTGCCCGATCTGATGATGATTTCTTCCAGCCTTGGCTCGGATATTCCCTTCGTTATGCATGGCGGCCTGGCAGTGGCAGAGGGCCGTGGCGAACAACTGAAGTTTTACGAACCGCCTCGTCCGCCCCTGGCTGTGGTAATCGCTGTTCCAACAGGGGTTAAGGTTTCGACCAAATGGGCTTACGAGAATTACGTTCCCGGAAACAACCAGGCCAAAGCCGAAGCCTTTACCGGAATTCTCGAAGCTTATCGCCGTCGTGACCTCGATACTTTGCGCAAAATCGTTTTTAACGATCTTGAATCGGTAACCCTGCATCGCCACCCGGAAGTTGAAACGATTAAACAGCTTTTGTCAGCCTCGGGCGAAGGAGTTGTTCTCATGTCCGGAAGTGGACCGTCGGTTTTTGGTCTTTTTCCGGATCGGAAATGTGCGATGCGTGCGGTGAAGAGCCTGCACGGCCAGGCCGTGGAAGTTTTTATCGAACATATCATCAGAAAGAACTGACATGAAAAAAGTTGCTTTGGCCGGTTCAACCGGGTCAATTGGCTGTAACAGTCTTGAAGTTATCAGAAATAATCCCGAGAAACTTGAATTGATTTCCCTTAGTGCAGGGAAAAATTGGCAGAAACTTGTCGAACAATCGCTTGAATTCAAACCCAAATTCGTTGCCATTGCCGATGAATCGGCTTACGAAAAAGTTAAGGATGCTCTTGCCCCATCGGGAATAAAAGTTGGCGCGGGGCCCGCAGCAGTTGATGAAGCTGCTTGTTACCCCGGAGCCGATACTCTTATCGCCGCTATCGTCGGCTCGGCGGGATTGAAGCCGGTTATGCGGGCGATCGAGGCCGGAATGAATATCTGCCTGGCCAATAAGGAAACTCTGGTCGTCGCCGGCGACCTGGTTACCAAAGCAGTTGATCAAAAAGGCCTGGCTCTGATTCCTGTTGATAGCGAACATTCGGCTATTTTTCAATCTTTGGGCGAAGATGGCCGCTTTTTGGAAAAGTTGATTATCACCGCTTCGGGAGGCCCCTTTCGCAGTTATTCAGCCGAAAGCATGCATAACATTACCCGCGAACAGGCGTTGAAGCACCCAAACTGGAACATGGGCGGAAAAATAACCATTGATTCTGCAACAATGATGAACAAGGGCCTGGAGGTCATCGAGGCCCATTGGCTTTTTAAGGTTGAATATGAGCAGATCGAGGTTGTTGTTCATCCACAGTCGATCATTCACAGCCTGGTAGAATTCACTGATGGCTCTGTGATTGCCCAGCTGGGCTGGCCAGATATGAAACTGCCGATTCAGTATGCGCTTAGCTACCCTCAACGCTGGGGCAGAGCGGTGTCTGCTCTGGACCTGGTTAAAGTTGGCAGTATGACTTTTGAAAAACCTGATTTTGATAGGTTTCCATGTCTTTCACTGGCCTACGAGGCTGGCAAAACTGGCGGAATAATGCCCTGTGTTCTTAATGCCGCCAACGAAGCAGCCGTTCTGGCATTTTTGCAACAAAGAATTGGCTTTACTCAAATTGCGCAAATAGTTGAGAAAACCCTCGGGCGATTTACTTTCGAATCCTCGCAATCTATCGAGCAATTGCTGCAAATAGATGCTGCGGCGAGAAAATACGCCGAAGAAACCATGGAAAGCGCGAATTAATATGGATATTAGAGTCGGTCTGGGACATGATATTCACGCCCTTGTCGAAGGCCGTGAACTTTGGCTGGGCGGGGAAAAGATTCCTTTCGAAAAGGGCCTGCTTGGCCATTCAGATGCCGACGCCCTGCTGCATGCAATCATGGACGCCTTGCTTGGCGCATTGGCCCTGGGCGACATCGGCCGCCTTTTTCCCGATTCAGACTCGGCTTACAAGGATATTGCCTCATCAAAACTGATGCAGATCGTTGTTGACAAAGTCGAGAATGCCGGCTACCAGATTTCCAATGTCGACTGCATCATCCATGCTGAAAAACCTAAAATCAGCCCCCATCGATACCGCATTACTTCAAGCATCGCCAGTCTTTTAAAAATCGGTGCTGATCGCGTTTCAGTAAAGTCCGGAACCAACGAAGGCTTCGATGCGGTAGGCGAACAGAAGGCGATTTGTTGCCAGGCGGTTGTGTTGCTGGTAAAATCCTGAATTTTTTCTTTTATTGTCGGCGTTTGTATTTATATGTTATTTTTACAGACGGGTAAAATCTAATGGCAAAAAGAACCGACAAGAGGACTTCAAATCTGATCATAGCCGGTGGCTACTGTCTTGTCGCGGTCATAATTCTTTTCAATTATCTGGGGCAAACCTCACGCACCCGAACTACGGGACAAATTGTTTCGGTCGTTCCGGCGACTTCAGAAGGAAATGATTTGCAAAGCTTGAAAAAACAGCTTGAAGAAGAGAAAAAAGTGAATTCTGAAATGCGTAGTCTGCTGAGACAGATCCAAAAAACCGGAAACATTCTTTCAGCCACAAAACCTGGTGCTCATCACGTAATACAGGATTTGGAAAAGTCTTTACCCGAACTAAACACCGAATTGTTGCAGATGGCTTTGAAACCAAGGCAAAATCCTTTTACCCCTGGCAAGAATCCATATGCGCCAATCAGAAAGACTGAAAATATACAAAAACCCGTTTCTTCGGGCTTTCCTTTTGCCCGTTCTCTGAAGTGCGATCCGCGCCTGCCATATATTTTCAGCGGCGCCAATTCAGCTTCTGCCTTCCTGGGCAACTAGTTTTTTCCCTATAGAGCGCTTTTTTTTTATTTGCGATAAGATCTTGTTCGCCTCATGCCGATAATTGTTCACAGAGACTAAAAAAGACAATTAAGGAGATTTCAAAAAATGAGGCAAACATTTAGAGCCGCAGGAATATTACCTTTGTTTCTGCTGAGTCTGACAGGAGTTTCGGCCGAACCGGTCATTCGAGGATTCTTCGTCGAAAAATTGCCGACACAGGCTACCACCCGAAAGCTTGCCCCGGGAAAGAGCCTGGTCCTGGCCCATGTCCTCAATACCAACACTGAGGCCATCAAAGCCGGCAAATATGAGGTCGGCATTGAAATTGAAAGCGCCGGGAAAACTGCCAAATTCGCTCTTAAACCTCAAGAAACGATTGTGCCGGGAACCATAAAAACCTTCCGAATGGCTGTGCCAGTTTCTGATGAAGCCAAAGCCAAAGGCAATTTTAGGGTTTTCAGCAAGATCGACGGGAAAATTTTCTGGTCAGAAAAATACTCTTTTCTCCAGGGCGTCCACTCTTCAGGTGAAAATCAGATAACGACACTTTATACCGAAGCCCCACCTGAACCAGGCTCAGTTAGACCACCAGAAGAAATCAGGTTTGAGAATGAAGTTGCCAAAAAACCATCTCCGAAAGAAGTCTCTAAAGTCTCCAAAACAAATGAAATGAATACTAAAGGCACCAAAACTTCGGCACCAGTCCAAGTTGCAGCCAAAACCCCGGTTGAGCCTAAAGCCTCAGCTCCGGCCAGGGTTATCGATCCATCCGAATTTAAAAAGCTTCGCACAATCGACGAAGAGCTGGTTATTTATGTTATCAAAGAAGGCGATACCCTAAGATCTATCGCTGAAAAATACTATGGCATGCCGACCAAAGAAAGAACCATCGCCGATTTGAACTTTATCGAAAATCCGTCTTCGGTAAAAGTCGGTGAAGAAATCATCGTTGATGTCAAACCTCTTGGAAAAAGCGAAGAAATCAAAAAAGCCGTCAGCAATCAAAAAATCAGCCAGGCCTTCGCCGGCGACAAAAAGACCTATACCATTCAAAAAGGTGACACCCTTGGTAAAATCGCCAAACAGTTGCTTGGCAGAAGCTCAGATGCAGGTATTCTCATCAAAGCAAATCCCGGTTTGAACCCAAAGAATCTTAAAATCGGCGATGTAATCGTAATTCCGCAAAACAGGGGAGATAATGTCTGATGATGACCAATTCAATTACTAAGACCAGAGCCGAAAAAGCCCCCCTGATCCAGGTTGCCAGCAAAGGCGAAACTAGTTTTATCTTTCAAATCAAAGGAAAAGCCTTTCAGCAGGGTTATCTTTTCTTGAATCCGCAGATGAAAGAAATCTTCCCTTTCAAAGAAGACCTTTGCTCTATAACTTTCATCGATGATGAAGAAGTTACCCATTCAGCCATTTACCATAAAATGCGCGGCTATATGGTTTGCCTCACCTTCAACGAATGGTGGGAAAAAAATTCGGTCGCCGAAGGCGATAAGGTTGAAATTCAACTTGTCGATTCTGCCAAAAAAATCTACCGTCTTAAGCTTCTTAAAAATGCCGCATTGCCAACTTTTAAAGACGAAGAAAAGCTCGAAGTCAAGTTTTCTTCTTTTGCCGACGCTTCCATTTCCTACAATCATCAGAATCTTGAAGTGTTGCGAAAGCTTGTAAAAAGCGAATTTTCACCCTATTACGAAACCAGTTTGATTCAAAAGGGCGAAGAGCTTAGCGCTGGAATGTGTAATGAAGAGCTGCTGGCTCTAAAGACTACATTTGGCGTCAGCACTTACTTTCATCAAATTCAGACCGCCAAAATGGTAATCGAAAATCTTAATGGCCGAGCCTTGCTCGCCGACGAAGTTGGTCTTGGTAAAACAATTGAAGCCGGCCTGATCTTAAAAGAATATCTGTTGCGCGGCATGGTCAAGAAAGTTTTGATTCTCACCCCAGCTTCGCTGATTACCCAATGGCAACAGGAACTGAAAACAAAATTCGATCTTTCATTTAAAAATCATCTCGAAATCAATGATTGGGAAGACTGTGACCTGGTCATTGCTTCCCTCGATACCGCAAAAAGCTCCAAAAATCAGTCTTCGGTGCAAAAAATCAAGTATGATTTGCTGATCGTCGACGAAGCTCACAAGCTTAAAAACAAAAAAACCAAAAACTGGCGTTTTGTTAATTCGATCCAGGCCAAGTATCTACTTATGCTCACAGCCACACCAATACAGAATGATCTCATCGAGCTTTTCAATTTGATTTCGATTCTTCGCCCGGGCCATCTGTCGACAATGCAGAGATTTAAAGATGAATTTCTTGCCGAACGCGACAAGCGTTTGCCAAAAAATTCACTGAAACTCCGCCAGATGCTTTCTGAAATAATGATTCGCCATCGCCGTGCCGACACTTTGATCAAGTTCCCGCAGCGCTTTGTGCATACACATTCGATTGAACTCAATGATGACGAGGCAGAACTCTATCGTGAGCTTACCGAATTTATCAGAAAACGCTATTTTACGCTGCCGACCCACAAGAATCCACGCGGCATAAATCGCCTGACTCTCATCTTGCTGCAGAAACTCATGGGCAGCTCGACTCAGGCTTTGGCCAAAGCCCTTGAAAAAATGATTGCCAGTAATTTTTACAAGGATGATTTCGACCAGTCGCTGCAGAAACTTCTCGATATGGCCAGGAATGTTGGACCTTCCAAAAAGGTTCAGGTTTTGATGGAAATAACCAAAAACATCAAAGACGAAAAAATGATCATTTTTACCCAATTTCGGGGAACTCAGGATTATCTTGTAAATAAGCTGCGCAATGATGGGTATTCCGTCGCCGTTTTCAATGGCCAGCTTTCGCAGGTTGAAAAAGACAAATGTATCGAAGATTTTCGTAACGAAAAACAGATTCTCATCTCTACCGAATCCGGCGGTGAAGGTCGCAACCTGCAATTCTGTAAAGTTCTGGTCAACTACGACCTTCCCTGGAACCCAATGCGCATCGAACAGAGAATCGGGCGTATCCATCGTCTCGGCCAGACCGATGATGTGCATATCATAAATCTCAGCGCCAAAGACACCATCGAATCATACGTTCTAGAACTGCTCGACAAGAAAATCAATCTGTTCAGGTTGATCATCGGTGAACTTGAAATGATTCTTGGCAATATGCATTCCAAAAGAACTCTTGAGCAGATCATTATCGATATTGTCACTCTTTCACCGAATCAGGAAGCTATCAAACGTAAATTCAAAACTCTGGGTAACAAGCTTGAAAAAGCTCTGAAAACTCACGAAGAAATAACCAAGGCTCAGGAGGAAATTTTCAATGGCGACGAATAAAATTAAAGAACTGGTATTTTCCTTCATGAACATGGTTGGCATCAAGTGCCACGAAATTGAAAAAGATGTCTGGGCCGCCAAAATTCCCGAAAATGAGCAGCTGTTCTTCAATAGTTTTGAGACACTCAAGTTTACCTTCTGCCGGGAACTGGCAGAAAAGCATCGTGATATCGAACTGATTTGCGATGGCTCTTTCCTGCTGCGAAAGATTATCGAACGTCTTGCCGAAATTCCCAAGGCAAGCCGACTATTTTCGCTCAAAGAGCCAGAGGTTCCCAATACCGGCGAAAAGGGTTTGCGTGTTGTAAATCCAGACTCTGTTTATTATCGCCAGAAAGTAGTCTTCAACTTCAAGGTCAATTTCGAATGTGACCAGCGGCGTGAAAAGCTTTTTTCAATTGTTACCGACCCAGCCGGCAATCTGGTCGAAGTTAACGATGGTTTGATCGATATCGATACCAGCGAATTTTCAGAACAACCACAGGATGGTATAAAAATAGAAGAATCCGGTCCGGATATTCTGCGTTTATATTTGCAGAGTTGTCAGAAACTCGAAAACATTCTCGAGGAAGATATCGCTGAATTGAAAGACTGGGGCGTGTCTCAGTGTGATGACGAGTTGATGAAATTCGAAGCCTACCTCGACGAACAGAAACAGGAATTATTGAAAAAGAAAGAGAATGTCTGTTTTCATCTTTATTTCTTCCAGAAGGAAGAAGAAATCGACAAGCTGATCAAAGATCTCGAGTCCGAACGCGAAAGAAAACTTCAGGAGCTGAAAGAAAAATTTTCTTTGAAAGTTAACATCAGTCTTATAAATGCGGTGGTTCTCTGCATTCCGACCGTTGCCACTTCACCTGGCAAGGTTCGAAAAAATTCTGCCGCCGCAATAGCTAAAGCTGTGGTAAAATCTTCTTTGCCGGGTATCGAAGCCAGGTCAGCAAATTACCAATTCTGAACCGGAGGCTGAAAAATGTTTTTCAAGCAGATTCTTGTAGGTTTTATCATTCTGGGCATTCTAGGCTACTTCTTTGGCGACCATGTTTTCTGGTTCCAGGGTAACCTGATGATGCGCTGGCAGTATCCTTTGCCGGCCTATGAAGCCTATGAGCGCATTATTCAGTATTATCCCGACAGCTATTATGCCAAGGATGCGCGAAAGCTGATGAAGGCTTTGCGAGAACGAAGTTCCGACCTAAACAAGATTCTTAGCAAGAAGGAACAAGAGATTAAGCGCATTCAGGAAGAACGCGCCAAAAAACAATCTTTTCATTAAATGTCTGCTTCTGCAAACATAAAGCTCAGCGCTTTGCAATCCAAGCTGCACGAGCTCATTTACGAGGCCGATACCAGAGCCGGGAAAATTTTTGACCTGGCTCTGGTTGTTTGCATTCTTCTCAGTTCTGCTGTGGTGATGCTTGACAGCGTTCGCTCGATCAAAGAAGTTTACGGGAATGCCCTCAGTATCGCCGACTGGTTTTTTACGATAATTTTTACCGTTGAGTATGCCTTGCGAATTTACTGTGTTGGCCGACCGACTGGTTATATTTTCAGCCTTTATGGATTGATCGATCTTTTTTCAATTCTGCCATCTTACCTGAGTCTCCTTTTTCCCGGAACTCAATATTTTTCGATTATTCGCATATTTAGAACCTTGCGTATATTGAGAATTCTAAAGCTTGCCCAGTATCTCAATGAAGCGCAATTGTTGATCGGTGCTTTGAGAGCAAGCCGACAACGAATAACCGTTTTTATTTTCGGTGTTCTTTTACTGGTAACATTTATTGGCTCTGCTATGTATGTCATTGAAGGCGAAGAAAACGGTTTTACCAGCATTCCAATCAGTATCTACTGGGCGGTGGTTACTCTTACCACAGTTGGCTACGGTGATATTTCACCGAAAACGTCCATTGGTCAGGCTTTTTCGGTGCTGATCATGATCATGGGCTATGGAATAATCGCCATTCCCACCGGAATCGTCACCTCTGAACTCGTTTCCAGTAACCGGCAGATATCTACTCAAGCCTGTCCCGAATGTAGTCTCGAAGGCCATGACCCCGATGCCCAATTCTGTAAATTCTGCGGGGCGAAACTCTAGGTCCAGATTCCGGGAATTTTTTCGCCGCAATAACTGCAGCAGCCATTTTTCAAAAGATTTTGCCGTATCTGATAACCAAGTCTTTCAATAAGAAGTTTGCCGCATTTCGGGCAGTAGGTGTTTTCGCCATCATGCCCGGGAACATTGCCGAGGTAAACGAATTTTAAGCCGGTCGCCAGGGCCATTTGGCGAAGTTTTTCCAGTTTCGATACTGGAGTGGGGGCAACGTTTTTCAACTTGAAAGTCGGATAAAATCTTGAAAGAAAAATGGCCGCATTTTCACCGGCCGTGTCTTTAAGCCACTTGAACATTTCATTGCATTCGGTTTCCTGGTCATTCAGGCCGGGCACGATCAGGCAAACTATGTCCATCAATTTTCCCGCCGCGGCCAAATTTGCGATGGTTTGCTTTACCGGTTCAAGTCTGCCTCGAGCCACTTCGTGGTAAAAAGATTCGCTAAAGCCTTTCAGGTCGACTTTGATAACATCTATCAGGGGGAGAAGTTGTTTTAGAGGTTCAGGATTGATATAGCCACAAGAGACCATGATATTGCGCAAACCTTTTTGCTGAGCAATTTTGGCCGTGTCATACATGAATTCGTAAAAGACTGTTGGTTCATTGTAGGTGTATGAAATGCTTTTGCAATCCATTTTCAAAGCCTGGTCAACCAACATGGCCGGCGTTATGTGAATGTTACAGACCTCTTCAGGCGTTGCCTGTGAAATTTGCCAGTTTTGGCAATATCGGCACGACAAAACACATCCGGCCGCCGATATCGACAATGAATTACTGCCGGGTAATACATGAAAGACCGGCTTTTTTTCGATTGGGTCAATGGCGATTGTCGACAGGTTGCCATATACCAAGGAAAAAAGAGTCCCATCCTGGTTGGTTCTCGCCTTACATCGGCCTCGGCCATGGTTCGAAATGCAACAGCGATTGGGGCACAGTTCGCAGGAAATACTACCGTCTTCATTTTTTTTCCAGAAGCGGGCTTCAACCAGAGGCAATTTTCCTGCATCGGCAATGCCTTTTTGTGGTATTAGCGAACTTCTGGCAACCCCACAGCTTAATGCCAGAGTTTTTAGAAATCCTCTTCTTTTCATTTTGATTCTCGCAAACTTTTTAACATTTCTTTTGCCTGAAGATCATTACCATGTTAATTATATTACAGATTTCATCGAGAGGTAAAAGCATATGAACAAATTTCACCGACACAGCTGCTTAACTTTTATTCTTTGCCTTCTCTGTTTTGCTCAGGCGGCAATGGCCATGAAACTCTGCCCAACCTGCCAAAAAACTTTTGATGATGAAGTCAACTTCTGTCCGTTCGATGGTCAGAAACTTGAACCAGTGCCGGCTGCTGAAATTGTAAAATTCCATTTGAATATTGATCCGGCAGAGGCTCGAATTGCGGTTGACGGTAAACCGCAAAAGGTGAATGAGGTCGAATTTCAGATTGGCAAATCTCATCAACTTGAAATCTCTGCCGAGGGTTTCAAGACTCAAACGGTCAAGATTTTTCCCGAAAGCTGCGGTAAAATGCATCTGCAAATCAGCCTGGAAAAATTGAACAGCGAAGCTGCCAAGGCCCAGAAAATTGCCAATATTGGCGATGACCGCGATCATCAAATGGTAGAAATAAAAGCCGGAGCTTACATTCTTGGTAGCGACCGCGGGAATCACGATGAACGCCCTCTGAGAAAAGTCGAAACCAAGGGCTTCTGGATTGACAAGTATGAGGTTACATGCGCTCAATATCAGCGTTTTCTCGAAGATGTTAGAAAAAATGGACATAAATGGTGTCATCCAGCCGCCCCGGAACACAAAGATCATACTCCTTATCATACTTATGCCTGGGCGCTCAGGTTTAGTTGGGTTGGTGGCCAGCCGCCACGCGGTATGATAAATGCCCCGGTGGTTCTG
>CAZTHA010000085.1:0-13391 GCA_964613435.1 uncultured bacterium | reverse complement strand
GCTCAGATTTCAATGGTATGTCGGCCAGGCTGCTGAGGGAATCGAGCAGACCAAGACCCCGAACCAGATGCTCTTCAGAACCTATGGTCAGATATTGGCCGCCAGCATTGCGATTGTTGGCGTTGATAGCTTCAACGACATCATTTATGCGCAGGTGGTATTTTTGCAGGGAATTAGGGTCGACGCGCACCTGATACTGCAATACTTGTCCGCCCATTGATAATACCGCAGTCACGCCTTTTACGGTCTGCAATTGATATTTTATAACCCAGTCATTAAGTTCGCGCAGCCAGGTTGCTGCCGATTTGCCGCCAGTATCGATCTTGTCTGGGTCGGCAGAAAGATAGTAGATAAAGATTTGCCCAAGTCCGGTAGAGATTGGCCCCAAAGCGGGCTTTGTGTCCAGTTGGGGCATTTCTGAGCTGATGCCTCCGAGCCTTTCGGCAACAAGTTGTCTTGCAAAATAGATGTCGGTTTCATCTGAAAAATAGACATAAACTACCGAAAGGCCAAAAGCTGAGGTCGACTTGATCTGTGTGACGCCGGGAAGACCATTCATGGCCGATTCGATTGGCCAGGTTACCAGCCTTTCCATTTCCTGGGGCGCCATGCCGTGTGCTTCTGAAAAAATCGGAACCATTACCGGCGAGATGTCCGGAAAGGCATCGACCGGCATTTGTTGGTAGTTGAAAATGCCGAAAACGATAATAATTACGGAGAGCAGGGCCATCAGCCCAGCTTTTTTCAAGGACAGGTCGATTAAATTATTAAGCATGGTTTACCCCTTTTTCAATGACCGTGGCCGGCGTGGGAATCCATGGTGCTTGTCAGTTTAACCGATTTAAGGGCGAAGGCTCCTTCGCTGACGTACTTTTGGCCAGGCGTGAGTCCTGACTTGATTTCGATTTTGCTGTCGTCCTGTTTGCCGGTTATGACCTGCTGAATGCGGTAGCCATGCTCGCCGGGAATAAAGACTACGGTTTTTCCATTCAACTGCTGAACAGCATTTTTGTTGACCACAATTGCGAGGTTTTCTTCGGCAATGCTTATTTTTCCGGTCAGAAAACTGCCGGGCAGCCATTGTTTCTCTTCGTTGTTCAGAGCAACCCTGACCGAAACGGTTCTGGTTTTCTCATCAACGACAGGACTGACCAGCAGCACTCTGCCAATTGTAATCGTCGAATTCGGAGCCTCCATCGTTGCTGACATACCGGGTTCGATCAGTGAAAAATCTTTCAGCGAAGCCTGTAAAATGGCCCAGAGATTTGAAGTGTCGGCGATGGTGAAAATTGTCTTATTGCTTTCAACCTCTTCGCCCGGGTTTACATCACGAAAAGTCACGGTGCCGCTACGACCCGCCTTGATGAAAACTTTTGAAAAGTCCGGATCCTGATTTAGGTGGGAATGGTTTTTGCCATTTGCGGCACAATCTCTACAGTCGGGATCGGTGCAACTTTCCTGAATCGCGGCGCCATGGGCTCTTATCTCGTTTATTTCATCGGGAGAAAGACCTAGTAACTGCAAGCGTCGCTCAGCGGTTCTAAGCTTGAACTCACTGACCTTAACAAGCCTTTCAAGATCGAGAAGTTTTTGTTTCACTTCGAATCTGGCATTGTCGCGAGTGGCGAAATATTCGGCAAGCGCCTTTTCATAGCTGTTTTGCGCCTGAAGAAAATCGTTTTCGCTGAGAATCTGGTCTTTGAAAAGCTTTTCTTTTCGGCGAAAGGTTTTGCCGCTGATTATGTATTCTGCATAAGATTTCAGCAGAGCGGCACCATAATCTGACATATCGCCGAATTTGAGCTTCTGCAAAGATGAGATTTCTGGCATTTTGTCGAGGGCAGCGAGAAGGCGATTGGTATTGGCAGCAACTGTTCTGAACCTGGTTAGATCTATCAGGCAGCAGCCTACTTCATTGAAAATTTCATAGAACTCCGATTTTGCCTGACCAAGCTCGGCGCTGTCGATGATCGCCAATAAATCACCTTTGCGAACGTAATCACCCGCTGAGCACTTGATTTCGATAACAATACCAGAAGCCCGACTCGAATGATTGATCAGGCTGTCCGAGTTCAGAGCTACCTCGCCGGATAAGGTAATAGATTTGTCCAGACTCCCAGATCCTGCTTTTTCAAGCTTTATTTCGGCAAGTTTAAGTTGCTTTGGATTGAGTTCTATTTCGTCGTGCCCATCATGGTCGTGCCCGCCGTGGTCTTGCTCGCCGGGGTTCTTTTGGTTTTCATGCTCGTGAGAGCAGTTTTTATGATCGTGAACTTCTTGCTGCTGATGTGAAGAATGGGTGTGTTTGTTGTCGCTGTGTTGAGGTTCCTGGGCAGTCGCAGCTATCATGAGGATCATCGTCGCCAGCAGTGCGAGAATGGAAATTTTGTAGTTACTATTATTCAATTTCCTGCCTCCTTTTGATTTTGGGCGACAAGTTGCCAGTTTGCCGTTTTTAGGCTTATGTCCAGCAGAAATTCAAGTCTTTCAGCCTGGAGTTGAACCAGGGTTTTCTCAGCTTTAAGCATTGTTTTGTGGGCATCAAAAAGTTCGAAGAGCTCTCTTTCTCCACTATCAAAAGCCTTCTGCATTTGCTCAAAGGCTTCCTTGGCTGCTGGCACCAGCATTTTTTCAGCTGTTTCAAGTTCGTCGGTCACTGATTCATACTTTTTGAAAAGTTCGATCAGGCGGGTGCGCATCGACAGAATTGCCTGTTGCAGAGTTTTTTTCTCACCGTATTCTCTTGCCGAAGCGCTCGAGCGATTGCCCTGATTGCGATCGAAAATTGGCAGGGGCACGCTCAACCCAATGAAATAATGGTGTTTGTTGCCATTCCGTTCGCGGGTAATGCCGCCCTCGAGAGAAAAATTCGGATTGGCTGCAGCCTTTTCCAATCTGGTGCCAGCTCTGGCCAGATCGAGGCGTAGCCTGGCGATTTTTACTTCGGTTAGTCGCTCGGTCATTTGGTCAAGAAGCTCTTCGCTGAACTCGGGAAGCGAAGGGATTTCATCGATGCTTTCAGAAATTGAAAAATCCGTCGAAGTCGAGTTCCAGGTTGCCGAAAGCTCGTAAAGAAGAGTTTCTTTTTCCCGCAACATTTTGCCAAGGTCGGTTCTGGCGGAAACAGCCTCGACTTTAGCCCTGGTTGCATCTATCGGCGGCATCTCGCCACTGGTGGCTTTTTGTTCTACTGCCGCAAGATTTCGTTCGCTCAAATTTACAAATTGTTTCTCTATTTCTATGAGCCGATTCAAACTAAAAATCTGAATGTACAAGTTGGCAACTTTTTCGAGCAATTCGCGTCGAGCCAGCTCATTTTCAAGTCGCGCAAGTTCCAGATCGATTTGGGCCATCTTTACCTTGAGCCCGCGTTTGCCACCGGTAACAAATTCCTGGCTCAGCGAAACTGAGTTTTCGAGGACGCTGGTGCCTGAGAATTCAGAATTTCCGGCAAATTTCTCAAACTCTATGCTGATTTCCGGATTTGGTCTGAGCCGGGCCTGAGATACCTGACCCCTGGCTGCGTCGATCTGAAAAGTGCTGGCGGCCAGAGCCGGATTATTGTTAAGTGCCCGGTTGACTGCCTCTGACAATGAAACTGGTTGCGCGGCTAAAGGAAATTGGGGCCCCGCTGCAAAAAAGAGAAAAAGAAAGCAAAATGGCGTAGTTAAATATTTTAACATAATGGTCTCCTGTTTTTTTTGACTGTTTAAATGGGTGAAATATTTGTTTTAAACCGAATCAAATAATCAGGCAGATAGTGCTGATAAAACTCAATGCCGTCGGGAGTTCGGCAGAAAAATTCCTGCTTTGAGATATTTTTTGATGATGGATAAACTTTTTTTGAGCCGATTTTTGCTGTGCAGGAGTAGGCTCTGCCTGATTGCGCCTGATTTTAGTTTTTTGGCAGGCAGTGCAGTCGGCTCGATGCTGATGATCCGGCTGAGGAGCGCAAGAACAGGAACATGGTTGAGCATTGAAAGAAATATGCTCGCGATGCAGATGATTTTCATGTTGGCAAATCTGTTCCAGCTGAATCAGGCTCTTTTTGGTTGCGAAGTCAATCTCATGCTCATGGCCAGTTTCATGATGGCATGAGCGCAGATGGGCCCCTGAAATGGCAAAGTTGCTGAAGGGCAATATCGAGGCGATGAGCAAAAGGCTTAAAATCAGGTTTTTAAATGATATGGCCGACTTTCTTTTCTGCATTGTCCTATTCTAGCCTGATTGAAACTAAAATTCAACGCCGGCAATAAAAAAACACCGCGGGAAAATTTGACATTAGATCTGAATTTCCTACGGTGCTTTGCGGAGTATTAATGATTAAAGAGTGGTGAGTAGCTCCTGGTATTTGGCTAACGGCCAGAATTCGTCAGCGATGAGTTCTTCGGCGCCGTCGACGCAGGCTCGCAATTTTTCGAGAGCTTTTTCACCTTCATCGCCAAGAAATGCCGCTTTTGCCGCGAGACTTTTTTTACTTTCGCTTTTGTGAAGCACTTTTGCCAGGCTGTCACTACTGCTTTTTATTTCGACAAAAAGCTTCTCGGCTGTTCTGGCCTGCTGCGCCAGAATTTCTGAGTCGAGACCCGCACCCTTCATTGCGGCGGCTGCCTGGGCAACCTGGGTTATCTGGCGGGTGACCGCCGGTAAAACCATTGTCTGGGCCATGTTTATCGCCGTTTTGTATTCTATTTCCTTGGTTTTGATATAGGTTTCAAGTTTGATTTCCATTTTGGCATGAACTTCGCGGGCAGTGAGAACATGGGTTTTTTCCATCAACTCGATGACATCGCTGTCGGCGAGAACCTGCATTGCGGCCGGAGTGTTGCGCGCATTGGGCAGGCCAAGCTTTTCGGCTTCCCGGTGCCATTCGTTCGAATATCCGTTGCCTTCGAATCGAACCCGTCGGGTTTCTTTGAACACGTCTTTCAATACCATCAGTGCATTTTCCCGAATATCTTTGCCCTTTTTGGCGGCCAGTCTCTGTTCGATTATGTAATAGCCGTAAGTACAGATCTGATTGAGAATCGTCGCGGCCTCTGATGGGTTGTGGGATGAGCCAACTGCCCTGAATTCAAATTTGTTGCCGGTGAACGCGATCGGTGAGGTCCGATTGCGATCCGAGGAATCGCGGGCGATCCTGGGAAGGTTGCGCACTCCCATATTAATGCTGGCCATGACCTGGTCGGTAACCTTGCCCATGCTTTCAATTTCATCGATAAGCCGGGTGAGATACTCGCCAAGATAAATCGACATTATTGCCGGAGGAGCTTCATTTGCCCCCAGGCGGTGATCATTGCCGGCATCGGCCACGCATGCACGCAGCAGACCGCCGAATTTGTCGACACCGAGAAGAATCGCGCCGAGTGTAAGAAGGAAGTTGATATTTTTCAGCGGTGAGGCGGAAGGCTCAAGGTAATTGGCGCCGGTATTGTCGCCAATAGACCAGTTGACATGTTTTCCCGAGCCGTTAACCCCGGCGTAGGGTTTCTCGTGCATGATTACGACCAGATCGTGTTTCAGTCCGACCTGACGCATGATGTCCATCGTCTGCAGATTGTGGTCGATTGCCAGGTTGGCTTCTTCGAACAGTGGGGCAATTTCAAACTGATTGGGTGATACCTCGTTATGACGGGTTTTGGCTGGAATTCCGCGCCGGTAAAGTTCATGATCGAGGTCGGCCATGAAACTGATCATTTTCGGGTGGATAGCGCCGAAATAATGATCTTCCATCTGCTGTCCCTTGGCCGGTGGAGCTCCGAAAAGAGTTCGGCCACAGATTCTAAGATCGGGGCGAAGGTCATAAAGCCTTTTGGAAACGACAAAATATTCCTGTTCCGGGCCACAATTTACGATGATCTTTTTGGCGAGTCGGTTGCCAAGCATGCGCTGCAGTTTGATGGCTGCGTCGTTCAAGGATCGCATCGATCTGAGAAAGGGGGTTTTCAGATCAAGAACATCGCCGGTCCAGGAAAGAAAAACAGATGGGACGACCAGCGTTTTGCTGCGTCCGGTTTCGATCAAAAATGCCGGCGAAGTCGGGTCCCAGGCGGTGTAGCCGCGGGCTTCGAAGGTCGAGCGAATACCGCCGGAAGGAAAGGAAGATGCGTCAGGTTCGCTCTGTATCAGCTGTTTGGCAGAGAATCTTTCAATTATCTCGCCGTTTTCGGAATAGGAGATGAACGCGTCATGCTTTTCAGCTGTGCCGCCGCGCTGAGGCTGAAACCAGTGGGTGAAGTGGGTCGCACCTTTGTTGATAGCCCATTCTTTCATGGCATGGGCTACTTCTTCAGCTATGGATTCATCGAGATGATTGCCGCTGTTGATTGAATTTATAAGCTTCTTGTAAGTCTCATGACTAAGTTTTTCCTGCATTACCGCGCGATTGAAAGTTAGTTCGCCGAAGATCTGTGTAAGTTCCGACATGCGTATCTCCCTGATTTTTTTTGATGAATTTGCCGATAGCTGATCATAATCACCAAATTGAATATCGTCAAGTATGAATCGGCTAAAAAAGTGAAAAACACCAATAAAATAATCTACAAATTTCAAAAAAAGTAAAATTGAGTGATTGAAAATTGTGAATTTGCAGTAAATGTTTCAGTTGTTGGTTTTTTGTGAAAATGAATTGAATTTGAAAAATTAAATTTTCGCTTTGGCTGCTTCGGTCGTGCTACAATTATTTCAAGTATATTCTAATATCTCAAGAGGTTTTACTGTGCAAAACAGAGGGCAGAAAATTTTCTTTCTTCTTTTGATCGTCATATATCTGCTGCCGACATCCCTGGAGGCAGCTTCAGCAAAATTTCACGTCGATGTTGGTCTCAATCACTTTTACAAAAAAAGATTCCTCGAGGCTTATCGTGAATTCAAGGCGGCCCTGGACAAGGACCCCAAATACGCTGAGGCCCATTACAATCTTGGGCGGGTCTACAAGGCCCAGGGGTTCATCAAGGAAGCTCTGATAGAATTTCAGATCGCGCTTCGGCTCAACCCGGCTTATCTTGCGGCACAAAGAGAGCTTGATTCAATAAAGGCCTCTTTGGAGCAGGATGTTCGCACGCAATTGAAAATACAGGGCCAGGAAACCGTTCAACAGACTGAATTTTCGACGCTGCCGGCTGATGAAGCCGAAAAGAAGGGGCGACAACTGTTGAACCAGGGAAAAAGCGGTGAGGCGATTCGTTATTTTGAGCAGGCTTTGCGGCAGAATCCAAATAATGGTCAGCTTTTAAAAATGGTCGGTTTTTTGTATTTTCAGCAGAACCGCTTCAGTAATGCCCTCGAATATTACAGCCGCGCCCGTGAATATCTGCTTACCGACGCCGAAGTTCCTTATGCAATCGGGCTGATTTACATGAAAACCCGAATGCCCGAAAAAGCGGAAGATGTTTTCAGGCAGACTTTGAAACTTCAACCAGATCTGGTTAAGGCGGTTTTTGCCCTTGGCGAAGCCCTGGAAGCCCAGGACAAGATCGAAGATGCTATTTTTCAGTTCCGCAAATGCCTTGAATTGAGTCCCAAGTTGCAGGTGGCTGAAGAGAAGCTGAGCTACCTGGTTGGAAGACTCAGTTTCAACTATTTCAGCCGTGGCAGCTATTTTTATCAGCAGGGTAACTATGATAAGGCCGAGTCAATGCTTTCGCTGGCACGAACCTATGGAAATCTTTCCGAAGAACAGAATCGCCAGATCGATGAAATGCTTAACGCCAGCCGATTCTGGATCAACAAGCAGCGTGCCCAGGCCAAGATTTCGTCAGAATACCAGGATTTGCGCAATGAGTCTTACATCAACAAGACTATTGAGGTCTATGACGTAAGCCAGAACCCCAAGCCATATCTCGGACAACCGATAATCTGGGCGGGAAGGGTTGAATTTGTCGGCAATCGTAAGGGCAATAGATACCTGTTTGTTAACAGTCGCCCGGAAATCAGCCTCGATAGCGGCATGGAGAACGCCTTTGAAATAGAATTTCCCAAGGAATTGCCGTCAGACCCGAGAATTGCTCTAGGCTCTGAAGTAGTAGAGGTAAAGGGTAAAATACTTCGGGTCGACAAGATACGTGATCAGATCTCGGGAGCTTTCAGCCGTCGCCGCCAGCCGGTGATTCAGGCTACTGAAATAGAAATTATTCGAAAGAATTACGAACAGCCTTTAATAATTAGATTCTACTAGGCTTAAGAGAATTATATGTTTTTGCAAGGCATCTACCGATGAGGTGGGTTCCTTCGTTACCTGAGCAATTCAGGGAGGAACCGGCAAAGTTCTTGCTGGTCGGGGTTTTAAAAGCTCTGACCATTGTTTTGTTGCCCGCCTTTCTTTTCGGTGGTCTGAACCAGTTTTTTATCAGACAGCGGCAGATAGATGAAAAGCATCTTCAACAGGCTGAAATGTCGCGCCTTCTCGCCGATATCGCCGGTTTGGCAGATCCACAACAGAGATTCAACCGCCTGTTCAAGGAACTGGCAGACATTCCTTTCCCATCCGAAACTTTTGACCGAAGATTGAAACAGATTGTCGCCGACGCTCCTGAGGCATTTGAAATTTATTTTTTCGATGATCAGGGCAAATGCTTCAATATCAACTATTTGCCCCGACCGCCCAAATTTGTCGCCCAGAAATTCATGGCTGCAATCAAAAACCCTGATCAGGCAGAAAAAGATGAAAAATGGCTGATTCAGTTTTCAGGTTATAAAAAAGCTCATGTGGCAATTGCCGGTTCTATTGGCACTATTGTGAAAGTGGGGCGCAGCGACGATCGACAGTGGGGCGGCCTTTTTCCGCTGAAATCAAAACAGCACAAGCATATTGGCGATTTTATCGTTTTTATCCGCAAGTCAGCGGTGAGGTATGATGATTTGCTTTTCCAGGCCGTTCTCGACGCCAATTCCAGGTTTGCCAGGGATTTTGTCTTTGCCTGGTGGGATCCATTGGCTCCCGAAAAGATCATGCCGGCCTCAGCGGGCCTGGCAACCGAAGCGATTTCCCTTCTCGAAAAGCTTCCGTTCGGTCAGGCCGTTTTCGAAATCGAAGGTCGGCAAGGTTATCGAAGTTTTACCGAATCAGGGATTTCTTTGCTTGCCCTGGCCAAATATCCCGTCGATCCACCAGCTTTATCGGTTTATGTCGGATTTACCATCAACATTGCCGCCGCCTTGGCCCTGATTGTTCTATTACCGGTTTTTCTCGGCATTACCAGTTTCAGACCAGGGCTTAAGGTCAAGATAACCGCCATTCTTCTTTTCGGGGCGGGTTCGTGCATGATTGCGTTACTTTTCACCGGGGTTATCGATCGTTCTGACCGCGAAAAAGTTCTTTCCAGCCGATATCAGGCCGACAATGTCGATGAGCTGAAAAGAATCGATGAAGGCCTGGCTTTCGAATACAAAAGAATCGAACGCCTGCTTAAATCAAGAATCCACCGTATTGAAAAGCTGCCAAATGATCAATTTGCCCGGGAATCCAGGCTTTTTTGGAGAAACCTGACCGCTTTTTCCGATCGTTTCAAAGAACTGGTTATTGTCAGTTCATCTACCTCCATCCTTTTTCGTCCCGAATCGGAGGATCCATTGGCCGACTGTGCTGACAACTCGGCGGCGATGTACGGCGACATGATTCTGCAAACTTATCAGGGGCGTTACATTGCCGCGGACAACGAAGCGCAGTCGCACAATCTCAAAGATGTCATTCATAATTCAAGTGCCGCATTTTCGCGCAACTTCATTCTCAAGGGCGGAAGATTCGAGAATCTAAGCCTGGCCGACAACAGTGTGCCGACTTACATCGACTTCTTTCTCGATTCACAAAATCAGGGTCGGGCCATTCTCATGGCCTTCCTGTCGAAGGCCGGCATTCAGCGCAATTATCTTCTCGAGGTCAGTCGTTTATTTGACGAAAAAAGGGGAAAAAATCAGCCTCGCCTGGCTGCTTTGCCCGTTGTCGCATCGATTAACTGGCCAGCCTTCCCCAAACGCAGCTCTGCCGAAAATCTGATACTCAAAACGCTCGCGGCAAAAGCGGCTTCAAGTGATCTGCCGGTTCACCAGCGGGCGAACATAAATGGCCGATCCTTTCTGTTAAGTGCATTGAAAGGGAAAAATCTGGATGGTTACATTCTGATTCTTGCCCGGCCCTACAATGTTATCGCTGCCAAAATTGCCGGACTCAATAAAAGCATGCAGATTCTGGCCATGTCGGTCATTATTTTGGCGGCTCTTCTCGCCTGGTTGACCTCAAAGCTGCTGCTTCGACCCATTTCTAAGCTGCGAAACGTTTTGAGCGAAATTTCCCAGGGCAATTTTCGGGTTAGTATGGCTAAAGAAAGTGTTGCCGAGTTCAACCAGGTCGCCATGAGTTTGAATCGAACGCTTGAAAGCTTTCATGAAATGAAAGTGGCCAGCAATATTCAAGAGCATCTCTGGCCGGAAAAGGGCCTGAAAGGTCGTGACTGGGAGCTGGAAGGTATATGTAAAACAGCTACCGAGCTGGGCGGTGACCATTTTGACTGGTTTGAATTGCCGGATGGCCGTATATTGATAACCATCGGTGATGTTACCGGGCATGGAATTGGCGCAGCGATGGTGCAGGCTTCGATCAAGGTCTGGGTTGCCCTTAAAGCTTCAGGATGCGACAATTCGGCATCGTTGCTCGATGAGATTAATCGACTGCATTGCTCTTATGGAGCAAAAAGGCTGCCAATGGCATTTTGGGCTGGCTATTATTTTCCTGATACCGGCAAACTTGATTATGCATCGGCTGGCCAAACCTACCCGATTCTGGTTAATGACAGCGGCGAAATTGTCGCTTTGAAACAGCCTGGCATTCCATTGGGTATTAGGCAGAAGAACAAGTATCAGGCGAATGAAATATTCCTCGACCCTGGTCAGAAACTGGTTCTTTATACAGACGGTATCGTTGAAACGGCTGACCAAAATGGTCAGTTCATCGGCTTCGAAGGCCTGGAGAAGGTTGTTTCTCAACTTGGCAAATTGTCTTCACAGGCTTTGATCGATAGATTGTTCAATGTGGCCAATGATTGGGGCGAACAGCTGGATGACCGTACGGTTGTCGTCTTGAGTCGCTTTGAGCCAGGGTAAAATCGGGTGAAAAATCAAAAAGTTAAAAATTTATTTTTTCTGCTGCTGATTGTCGGTTCGATAATAAATATTCTGCTGGCAATGGTTTTGCAGTTACGCGGGGACAAAACTGCAAAAGAAAGGTTGTTTGCCCGGGCCGACCATTTCATCGAAAAGCTGCACTCCCGCTTCAATATAGAAATTGCCTTGCGAAGCGAAGCAAATCAGATTCTCATGCAGGTCGCAGATTTGTCACTGGCGGAAATGCCGAAGACGTTCGCTGCCTGGAAGGCAAAAAATAACATCCCGGCCAACGCCGCTGACATGCTGCTTTTTGACGGCAACCAGCCCTTGAACGTGCCGAAAGACAAAATTCCCGACTGGCGAATGTTTATCGAGACAATCAGTCGCAGCTCATTCCGCAAATTCCGTCTTGGCGGCGAAAACAAAAACGACCTGATCAAACTGCTCAAAGGCGGTGTGGGCTATGAAACGATCGAAGGTAAGCCGGGCATCATCAGAAGAATAAATCGTGGCCCGGAATTGACCTTTGCTATATGGAGCAGAAGCAGCAAGAATCCGCAAAGAATCGCAGTCTTGTTCATTCACGAGGGCAAGCTTCCGCCAAGTTTTCTCGCCAAATTTTTGTTTAAAAAATATCCCAATCCTGATGGTTTGCTGTCATACGTTAATATTTTCTACCCCGAACACTCCATTGTGCCTGGCGGAGCTTTCAGCCCCTATGATATCGCGACTCTTGCAAGCACCTTCGATATCAAAAACAAAAAGGGCCGATTTATCGTTGCTGGCTCAGAAATCTTTCTTTCTTCCAAGCCCGACGGGAGAATTCTTATTTTTTCACCATGGCACGAGGAAAAAAGTTTGCCAACCTGGTGCCTGGCTTTGCCTTTTTTCTGGATTCCCTTGCTATGGCGCTTCTCTGCCGGTGAACGAGCGATGTCGTGGCTTTCTTTGCGCAATCTTATCGTTATCGTCGCCGTAACGGGTATTCTTCTGCCGGCAATATTGACCGGCCTTTATTGGCAAAGCTTTCTGAACACCAAAATTGAAAGCCACAAAATCGAATATGCCCGCCAGCTTGAAAATTTCCTGATTCAGATAGATGCAGGTCATCAGCAGATTCTACGTGAAAACAAAGAGCGTTTTCGCAGGTTTTTTGCCATAATCGACGGCAAGCCCGAAAAACTGCAGGAATTCATCGATGAGTCGGTGCGTATGGAGATTAACAGTCATATCGATGCTTTGATTCTTGTTGATGAAAATGGCGATTTTTACCGACCTTACTCAAGCTGTCTCAGTACGGTTCGAAATCTGGTCTTTTATCCCAAAGATTTCAGAGACCGGGTGGTTAAGGAGCATTTTGCCAGAGGCTGGGTACCTTTCGATCTGGAAGTAGATTACCTGATGAACACGCAGAACGTTGATTTCAACGAGCATATCGGTTTTCGTAACAATCAGGGGCAGGTGGTTATAACTTCGCTTGGCAAAATGGCCGGCAAGGATATCATTGTTTCGTATAACAGCAAAAAGGGCTTTCCCAGCGGTTCGGGCAATCAAAAAGTTTCGTCGATGATCATGGGCTCTTTCGTTGAATCGGCAGATGAAAACCCCGGCGAAGTAATCAACCAGAATCTTGGCGATTATGTCGAATTTGGCTTTGGCGAATATAAATCGAGAAACTTCGTCGATGTCATTCGCGATGGGCAAGGGCGTGCCATATATTGCGCAATTATTTATGGGGCGGCCCTGCTTTCAACCGATGAGTATTTCAATCGGATTTTTTCTGCCCGGGAACGTTGGCCGGATTCGGTTAAATTTATGGCCATATCAGATTTGCCGCTGCGCATGTGTTTTCCGTGGCCTGATGCCTGGCGGCGCATGGAAAATCTTTTTGGCAGCCTGCAGGCGCCGCGCAATCTGCTGGTTGACGAGGTAATGATCAACGGCCAGTTGCATCTGCGCTGTGCCTATGTGGCTCGTAAGTGTGCCGACTATGTGCTGGTTGCTTATGTTCCCATGGCCAAGGTTCAGGCTGAGGTTGAAGGTCTAACCGGAACTTTACTGAGCGGAGCGATTCTTTTGTTGTTCATTCTCACCTTTGTCTTTTACCGGCTTTCTCAAAGTATTCTTGAGCCGGCCAATCAACTGATGAAGGGCGTAGAGGCTCTTGAGCGCAAGGACCACGCACATCAGATTCGACTCGAAACCCAGGACGAATGGCAATTGCTGGGCAACACCTTCAACACCGCTCTCGATCGAATCAAGGAACTTGAAGTTGCGCATTTCGTTCAGAC
>CAZTHA010000084.1:8778-13393 GCA_964613435.1 uncultured bacterium | reverse complement strand
GTCCGGTACCGTCTTTAACGACCTTGGCGTTGGCAATTATCTGGCCGTCCTTTTCGAATTCTATCTGTTCCAGATTGCCAGTCGGATTCTGGTTTTCGTCGAGGGCTTCGATTTCGACTTCGGTTTTGACAATGCCGCGAAAGGGTGTGAGACTGTCAATGTTGTCGTAAGGCTTGATTACGAACTTCATGCGCTGGTCTTCAACCGGAATTTTGTTCTTTTCCGGCCCTTCGGGATCGCTTGGCAGCTTGGGCAGGTCTTCTTTACTGCCGTCTTTTTTGATGATGAACCAGTCTTTGTTGGCCATATCAAAGTCTTCATTAACGCCCTCTTCACCGTAGTTTTTGATTGCGCCGGTTTTAACGTCTCTGGCGGCAAGCTGAGAGCCTGAGTCAAGCGATTCGATCGGCGGCACGCCAATTTTATGAGTGGTGCCATTGACCATGTCTTCAATTTCGCAGCCTACAAAAGGTTTGCTGAATTCAGCAACGTCTTCTACTTTAACCAGAGATCCAGCTGGGGCGGCATTGCCACAGCAGTTTGAAACTTCCTGGGTCATCAGGCAGTCCGGTGGCATGCTCTTGAGGTCGTTGTAGTAGTTGACCATTTCTTTGGTTTTCTTTCCACTTGGAGCGTCAGAGCAATGATCGTTCCATTCGATGGAGTTGGTGGCGAAATGGCGTGGCAGGATGAAGCGCTTGCCAGATACAGTCCATGAACCTTCTTTTACCTCGATCTGTTGACCGGTGGTTGGATCGGTTTTCATGACCTTTTTCTCTTCATGCTGACTGGGGATATTTTCAAGCGTGATTTTGGCAATACCGCAGCGGCCACTGTGAGCACTGAAGCCGATATGGGCAAATCTTGTCGCGTCGCGAGTCCCTTCTGATGAACTGGTAATGAAGGTCTTGAGCGCCTGAATCGCCTGCCTGGCTTCGGCTGCTTCGGGAGTGGTTTTGCCGTTGAGCTCGTCTTCAAGATCGTCCAGGGCAATCAATTGACTGAGATCCCTGGTTTTCCATGCTTCGTTCAAATAGTTTACCCGGCTTTCGCCGTCGCCATTCTGATAAAGAACATAAAGAACCACGCCTTTTTCCCAGGGGGCGAGAAAATTTGACTTCCAACAGTTGGCGTAGCGATCGGCCATGAATTTGTCGAGTTTTTCCTTGGGCTGGTTTTTCCAGTAGGGATGGTGATCTACGTAGTAGTCTTTTTCAAAGCTTGGATTGCAAACGCCTACATAGGGGCCATATGCGCCATTTGATTTGAGAAAGTAGAAGAACAACACCGGTTGCTGGCTTGGTGAACCATCATAAAATGGGTTGGGCATGTGATAGAGTTCGTCGGGACTGAAAAAATAGTCGAAGGCTGAAGTGATGGCCGGAGAGGTCGGTAGCAGGTCAGCATTCTCATTGACATAGCTGACATTCATATTTTTGCCGTCGGTGTAGCCGACATATTTGCCGACGACCCCGCTGTAAACCGAGCCTTTGGGATCGAGGAAGTCCTGAGAAATTTCGGGATATGAATAGTCTTCAACGTAGACCATGTTGTAGTCGGTGAATTGGCTGTATTCTTTGCCGTCGATGGTAATGGTCAGGTTCCACGAATTTTTGAGGTCTTCAGGAACCGGGCGAGTGGTCTTTTCCGGCCCAAATTTTTCAAATGCGGAATTATCAGGGACGGAGCTGAGATTAACCGTGCCGGGAAGCTCTCCGGCCGGGTCCGCGGTATCTCTTTCCTTGGCCGGGTAGCCGGCCCCCGAGGGCGAAAGCCCGCTTACTTCGGCTCTTTCATAAGTCATGATCATGCCGACCTGCTGCAGCAAGGTCGAGCCAGAAACCATTTTCGCTCCGGCGATGCCAGAATCGAAGGGGGCTGTGTGGCGATTGACAAACATCTTTTTATCCCAGATGTCGCCTTCGGAGGCATTACCATTTACCATGTCCTCAAAGAATTGTCCGTTGGCTTCTTTGAGATTCAAAAATGGCGAATAGACTTCGCCGCCCGAAGTTCCGCCCTTGTTGCCTTCTGCCAGAATTTTCTTCTTGTCATCGGGCTTTTCAAATGCCCAATGGTATTTGACATTACGGTAGATATAAAATTTTCCACTGCTTTTGTCTTTTATTACATAGGGAAACTTGTCTTTGGTCGAGCCAGTGTTACGATAAATCAGGGTTGCATCGGTAATTTCATTGCCCTGGGTTTTTACGATTGGTTCGGGTTCAATCAAAGGCATCCAGACAGCAATCTGTGCGTCCGGTTTATCGTGGTGACCGCTTACGCGCCTGATATCCATACCGTCAGAGAGCAGTCCGCCCCCCATAAATTCTGAGTCGAACGGTTTGATTTTGGATTTGTAAAAATAACTCGACTCGTTTCTCGGTTCAACCTCTACCGCCAGCAGAGCCGATGAACCAAGACAGAGCATCAGGGCCAGAGCCAGGCCGATTGGTCTTTTCGCAATCTTTGACATACTTCCTCCTTCTGATAAATCCCGGAATATTTATTGTCTGAAATGACTCTGAATCAGTGCGTCGAATTGGTAGGCCTCACTGATTCTCTCTTCATTTTCATTCAACCAGTTTTGTATTTCCACGGCTTCTGCCAGATTTTTGTTCTTGTCCATCGCTTCCTGGTAGTAATTGAAGGCAAGACGATAGTCTGCCATTCTCTTGTAGTTGCTGACATAGTTGGGACGATTTTTTACCAGAACGTTTCCGGGAAAACTCAAATGACCGTTTCCGGAATAGAGTTGCCCAAGGCGTACTCTGGCTTTAATGCTGGTTGCGTCATCGTACATTGCCAGCCAGCTGTAAATTTTGCGGGCTTGAAGAATCTTTTCATCGAGCTCGAGGTAGTTGGCTTTGAAGAATTCAACGCGCGGATCACCCTTGAAAACCTTTTCGCATATTTCAAGATGTTGCGTGGCTCTGGGATCATTGCTGCGAACGTAAATTTCGAGTAAGCCCAGATTGACCTCGAAATCGTTTTCGCTGATCATAAAAGCCGTGTTGAACATCTGCAGGGCTGATCCAAGGTTGTTGTTGTTAAGATAAGCCTTGCCGAGTGCTACCAGCGGCTTGAAACTGTCGGGCCAGATATTTCTGGCTTTGCTCAGGACTTCAATGGCTTTTTCAAAATTGGCCATCTGCAGATAGCAGTGACCAAGCCCAAGATAGGCGGGCATGTTGTTCTGGTCGAGCTTGATGGCTTTTTCGAATTTCCCGATTGCATCTTTGTATTTTTTTCTTTCAGTATCTATCTGTGCCGAGAGCACCATGGCTTCAACATTTTTATCATCTTCCTTCAATAGCTGCTTGAGTATTGTTTCTGCCTTCTCAAGATTCGCTTTGCTGGAAAAAATATTGGCCCTGGCTTGTGCTGCTTTCTGTGCGGCCGTCATTTTGTCGTGTTTTGCCAGCTCGGCATAAAATTTTTGCGCTTTGATGTAGTAGCTGCCGCCAATCTGATCAAGGGTCGAGCAGGTCTTTTCAAGGAGTTCGAAATTGCCGGGTTCCATTTCGCAGGCTTTGATGAAATGATCGGCAGCCGCTTGAAATTGCCCTTGCTCAAGATACGCCGCCCCTTTGCGATAAAAATTCTGGGCCGCTTCATTTTTGATCGAGGCCAGGCTGTAGGCGCTGTTACCGGTGCTGGCTACGGTCGCCTGGTCTTCAACTTTGGGCTCGGGCCGCTTATTTTCTGTCGGCTTGGCCGGCTGTTTTGCAGCTTCATTTTTGGCTTCAGCTTTCTTTTCGCTGTGCATCTGTTTCAGTTTTTTTGCACGATCGAGAGCTTTGGCGGCAAGCTCTTTGCGACCAAGTCGATCGAGAGCTACCGAAAAATAATACCAGGTTTCGGCATGGCGCGGGTGATTGCGTATCTCGGCCTTCATGCCGGTAAGGATATGGTTGAGCATTTCTGCCGACTTTTTTGCGTCACCATTTTTCAGACTTGTTTTGGCCTGATTGATCAGATTGTTTAAATCCTCGCCGATCAGAGAGATGGTTAAAAATGATAAAAGAAAAAGAATCGCTGATAGCCGACCTTTACTTTGCATTTGTTGGCTCCTCCGGTCCATGTTGTTGCAGGTTCAGCAACAATTTGAACTCCTGCAGATCTTCTGTTTCTATGATTCTACCATCCATTGTACCAATCAGTAGAGTATTATTTTTTGTTACGAGATGAGATTTGGCGGGCATTTCAGGAAATCTGGCCACTTCTTTTCCCGTTTTTTCACTTACGGTCCAAAGACCAAATTGGCCACCGGCAAGCAGCAGATTCTTGAACCTGGTCAGAAAATAAATCTCGCCATAAGTGTTCCTGACCGGGTAAGGTTGTTTGCCCTGCTTCATCGCAAAAACCCCGCGGGTAGTCGTGCCGATATAAAGAAGCCCCCGATGAGCCAGTATGCAGTTCGCCCCCTCGCCAAGACTTGCTGAACGAGGATCCCAGTTTTGCCTGAAATTTTCGGCCGGGGTGTAATAAAGTCCGCAGGCGGTTGCCATCCAGACTTTGCCCTGCCATTCATGGAAATCGTTGACCCAGGAAAGGTGTTGCAGCGGCCTGGCGGCAACGCTTGCCCAGATTGGGATCCGGTCGGAGCGCACCA